>NZ_JAHUTH010000022.1:0-149128 GCF_025376855.1 Variovorax endophyticus | reverse complement strand
GCACGACCTGGGCGTGATCGCCAACAGCGTGCAGCGCATGCTCGTGATGTACGGCGGCAGCGTGGTGGAGAGCGGGCCGACGCACGCGCTCTTCGCGAACCGCGCGCATCCGTACACCAAGGGGCTGTTCGCGGCGCGGCCGGTGATCGGGGCGCCGAAGGGGCAGCGGCTGGCGACCATCCGGGGCAGCGTGCCCGAGCTGGTGGACCTGCCCGCGGGTTGTCCCTTCGCGGGGCGCTGCAGCTACACGGTCGATGCCTGCCAGTCGACGCGGCCACCGGCGGTGATGCTGCCCGACGACCATGCGGTGCGCTGCATCCGGCTTGGAGAGATTGCAGAGATCGAAGCGGAGGCCGTGGCATGACGCCAACGAAGACACCGCTGCTGCAAGTCACCGACCTGGTTCGCCACTACGCGCTGCCGCGCGAGAAGCTGCTGGGCCCGCCGCCCACGGTCAAGGCGCTCAATGGCGTGAGCTTCGAGGTGCAGGCCGGGCGCAGCGTGGGGATCGTCGGGGAGTCCGGGTCGGGCAAGTCGACCATCGCACGGCTCGTCATGGCTCTGGACAAGCCCACCTCGGGCAGCGTGAAGCTCGAAGGGCGCGAGTTGCATGCCCTCTCAAGAGACGAACTGCGCACCGCTCGGCGCGACTTCCAGATGGTCTTCCAGGACCCCTACGGTTCCCTCGACCCGCGCCAGACCGTCGCGCGCATCGTGGCCGAGCCGCTCGAAGCGTTGGCCCAGGTCTCGAAGAAGGAGCAGCGCGAGCGCGCCGCCGAGTCCCTCGCCGCCGTGGGCCTGCGCCCCACCGACCTCGACAAGTACCCGCACGAGTTCTCCGGCGGCCAGCGCCAGCGCATCGCGATCGCCCGCGCCCTGATCACCCGCCCCAAGCTCATCGTCGCCGACGAGCCCGTGAGCGCCCTGGACGTCTCCGTGCAGGCCCAGGTGCTCAATCTCATGCAGGACCTGCAGCAGCAATTCGGCATCAGCTACCTGCTCATCAGCCATGACCTGGCCGTCGTCAACCACCTGTGCGACGAAGTGTGCGTGGTCTTCAAGGGGCAGATCGTCGAGCGCGGCACGCCGCAGGAGCTCTTCGCCAACGCGCAGCATCCGTACACGCGCACGCTGCTCGGCGCGGTGCTGCAGGCACCGGGGCACTGAGCGCGCCCGTCATGCAACCAGGGCATAAGCATCTGGTTGCGCACCGGGCCTCTCCTCGCGGATGATGCGGCGCGCCCGGAGGGCGCATGCCCCCTGTCACCGCTCAAAGGACCGCCCGCCCATGCTTCACAGACGCACCCTCCTCGCCACCGGCGCCGCCGCGCTCGCGCCCCTCGTGCTGCCGGCCGGTGCGCTCGCACAGGCACGCCGCAAGGACACGCTGGTGCTCGGCCTCACGCTCGAACCCACGGGCCTCGATCCCACGGCCAAGGCCGGCGCCGAGATCGCCGAGGTGGTGCTCTACAACGTCTTCGAGACGCTGACCAAGATCAACTCAGACGGCAGCGTCACGCCGCTGCTGGCCGAGAGCTGGGAGGTCTCGCCCGACCTGCGCACCTACACCTTCAGGCTCAGGCGCGGCGTGAAGTTCCAGAACGGCGAGGCCTTCGACGCGAACACGGTCAAGTTCTCGTTCGACCGCGCCTCGGCCGCCAACAGCACCAACAAGGACAAGCGCTTCTTCGCCAACTTCACGACCCAGGCGCTCGACGCGAACACGGTGGTGCTGATCGCCAAGGAGATCGAGCCCGACCTGCTGTTCCAGCTCGGCCAGGCCTCGGCGATCGTGGTCGAGCCCAAGTCGGCCGAGGGCAATGCCACCAGGCCCGTGGGCACCGGTCCCTACCGGCTCGAGAACTGGGCCAAGGGCTCGTCGATCGTGCTCGCGAAGTGGGACGGCTACCGCCATGCCGATGCGGTGCAGATCCGCCGCGCGAGCTTCCGCTTCGTCTCGGAACCGGCCGCGCAGACCACCGCGCTGCTGTCGAACGACATCGACCTGTTCCCGCATGCCTCGGTCTCGCGCAGCCTCTCGCAGTTCCAGAACGACAAGCGCTTCCAGATCCTGTTCAACGCCTCGCGCGGCAAGTCCATCCTCGCGATCAACAACCGGCGCAAGCCGCTCGACGACGTGCGCGTGCGCCGCGCGATCGCGGCCGCGATCGACCGCAAGGCGGTGATCGACGCGGCCGTTGACGGCCGCGGTATCCCGATCGGCAGCCACTACGTGCCGACCGCGCCGGGCTACGTCGACACCACCGGCATCAATCCCTACGACCCCGCGAAGGCCAAGCGCCTGCTGGCCGAGGCCGGCGTGAAGCTGCCGCTGCAGCTCGACCTGGTGTTGCCGCCCCCGCCCTATGCGCGCCAGGGCGGCGAGCTGATCGCCGCGCAGCTCGCGCAGGTCGGCATCGTCGCGAAGATCCAGAACGTGGAGTGGGCGCAGTGGATCAGCGGCACCTATGGCAACAAGAACTACGACCTGTCGGTGATCCTGCATGTCGAGCCCTTCGACCTCGTGAACTACACGCGACCCGAGTACTACTGGGGCTACCAGTCGGCGAAGTTCAACGAGGTGTTCGAGAAGTCGCGCAACGCGCCGCGCGAGGCCGACCGCCTGCGCCTGCTGGGCGAGGCGCAGCGCATCCTGGCCGAGGACTCGGCCAACGTGTTCCTCTACCAGCCGCAGCTCATCACCATCGCCGCGCGCGGGCTGCGCGGCCTGTGGAAGGACGCGCCGATCTTCGCCAACGACATCGCCGCGATGTCCTGGGCGTGAGTGGCCGCTGACCTTTCGCGGCGCCGCGCATCCGGGAACCTCCCGAGGAAAAAGCGCCGCGCCGCGGCATCGGCGGCGAGCCCGCTGCGCGAGAATGCTTTTGGCTGCACGGCGTGGCATCTTTCCTGCTGCGCCCTGGTCTTTCGCGGCATCGCGCCTTGATTCGGGGCGCCCTGCCCCTGGGCGCAGCCCTTTGCCTTTCCAGACGTTTTTCCGGAGATCACCACGTATGTTGAACCGTCGCACCCTCCTCACCACCGCTGGCGCCACCGTGGCCCTGGCCACACCGCTGGCCGGCCTGGCCCAGGGACGGAAGGACGCCATCGTGATCGGCATGGCGCTCGAGCCGCCGGGCCTCGATCCGACCGCGGGCGCCGCGGCCGCGATCGCCGAGGTGGTGCAGTACAACATCCTCGAGACGTTGACCAAGATCAATGCCGATGGCAGCGTCACGCCGCTGTTGGCCGAGAGCTGGGAAGTCTCGCCCGACCTCAAGACCTACACCTTCAAGCTGCGCCGCGGCGTGAAGTTCCAGAACGGCGAGCCCTTCAACGCGGCCACGGTCAAGTTCTCGTTCGACCGCGCCGGTTCGGACAAGAGCACGAACAAGGACAAGCGCACCTTCGCCAACCTCAGCACGCAGGCGACCGACGACTACACGGTGGTCGTGATCAACAAGGAGATCGACCCCGACCTGCCCTTCGTGCTGGGCCAGGCCACCGCGGTGATCGTCGAGCCCAAGAGCGCCGACAGCAACGCCACCAAGCCCGTGGGCACCGGCCCCTACAAGCTCGACAACTGGGTCAAGGGCTCCTCGATCACGCTGAGCAAGTGGGACGGCTTCCGCAACCCCGGCAGCGCGAAGATCAACAAGGCGACCTTCCGCTTCATCTCCGACACCGCGGCCCAGGCCGCGGCCATGCTCTCGGGCGACGTCGACATGTTCCCGCGCATCGGCACGCGCGTGGTGCCGCAGTTCAAGGCCAACCCGCAGTTCCAGACCATCCTGGCCGGCTCGCGCGCCAAGACCATCCTCGCGATCAACAACCGCAAGAAGCCGCTCGACGACGTGCGCGTGCGCCGCGCGATCCTCGCGGCCATCGACCGCAAGGCCGTCATCGAGGGCGCGGCCGACGGCTTCGGCGTGCCGATCGGCAGCCACTACGTGCCCGGCGCGGCCGGCTATGTCGACACCACCGGCATCAACCCCTTCGACATCGAGAAGGCCAAGAAGCTGCTGGCCGAGGCCGGGGTGAAGACCCCGCTCGAGCTCAAGCTGACCCTGCCCCCCCCGCCGTACGCGCGCCAGGGCGGCGAGGTGATCGTGGCCCAGCTCGCCAAGATCGGCATCGTGGCGAAGGTGCAGAACGTCGAGTGGGCGCAATGGCTCAGCGGCACCTACGGCAACAAGGACTACGACCTGTCGATCGTCTCGCACGTCGAGCCCTTCGACCTCGGCAACTACGCCAAGTCGGACTACTACTGGGGCTACCAGTCGAAGGCCTTCGACACGCTGTTCGACAAGATCAAGACCACCGCCAACACCGCCGAGCGCAACAAGCTGCTGGGCGACGCGCAGAAGATGCTGGCCACCGACGCGGCCAACGGCTTCCTCTACCAGCCGCAGTTCCCGACCGTGGCGAAGAAGAACGTCAAGGGCATCTGGAAGGAAAACCCGATCTTCGTGAACGACCTGTCGGCCCTGTCCTGGGGTTGACGACGAGCCTCCTCCGAGCGCGGCGGTAGCACCCGCCGCGCAACGCAGCGCCCCTCGTGCACGGGGCGCCAGCAAGGAACTCACCCCAGCTGCACAGCCAGCATCTCCCGCACCCGCGCCACGAATTCCGTCTCCCCCCTGCGCCCCGGCAGGAACTGGAAGGCCACGCGCGGCAAAGCCGGCAATCCATGCGGCGCCGCCAGCCGCGCCACCCCCTCGCCGATCGCCGACTCGTTGAGACAGGCCACCCCGAGCCCCGCCGCCAATGCCGACTGCAGCCCCGCCACGCCCGAGGCCACGTGCGCGAGCACGTAGGGCACATGCCGGCGCCGCAGCAACGCCACCGTGAACTGGTGCAGCGAGCAGGTGTCGGGCAGCACCAGCAGCCGCACCGGCTCGCCGCGCACCACCCGCATGCCGGCCGCGCCCAGCCAGGCCAGCGATTCGCGCCGCAGCACCGCCGGACTGCCCGGCGGCGGCGTCGACACGCCCGCGATGTGCATCGCCAGCGCCACGTCGAAATCGCCGCGCGCATAGGCCGCGCGCAGCTCGTCGCTCTTGAGGATGCTCACGTGCAGCCGCACGCGCGGATGGCCCTGCGCGAGCCGCGACAGCAACTGCGTGAGGTCGCCGGGACGGAAGTAGTCGGTGACCGCGAGCCGCAGTTCGCCCGCCAGCGTCTCGCCATGCAGGTCGCGGAAGGCCTCGTCGCTGAGCGCCAGGATGCGCCGCGCATGCACCAGCAGCCGCGCGCCGGCCTCGGTCGGCGACACCCCGGCCTTGCTGCGCGTCAGCAGCGACTGGCCCGCGCGCTCCTCGAGCTTGCGCATCTGTTCGCTGACCGAGGACTGCGAGAGGAAGACCCGCGGTGCCGCGGCCGTGAGGCTGCCTGCGTCGACCACCGCCACCAGCGTGCGCAGCTGTTCCAGATCGAATCCCTGCATGGCTCATCCATCCGATATTCCGATGGCTTCCATCATATCTTCCCGCTTTTCCGATGACGAGGCACTGCCCACAATCACCCCATCGACCACCCATCCACCAAGGAGTCCGCCATGCCTCACATCGTCGTCCACCTCTCCGGCCAACCCGATGCCGACCTCACGCGCCAGACCGTCGACGCCGTCGCCGAGCTCACCCAGAGCGTGCTCGGCAAGCAGCTGCCGGTGATCGCCATCACCGTGCAGTACATCGCCGCCGAGACCTGGTTCATCGGCGGCCAGTCGCTGGCCGCACTCGGAAAGTCGGCCTTCCACCTCGACATCAGCATCACCGACGAGACCAACACCAAGGCCGAGAAGGCGCGCTACCTGCGCGAGGTCCATGCGGCCATGGCCAGGCTCCGGCCCGACCTGCACGAGGTCTCGTACATCCACGTGATCGACGCGCGCGGCGCGGCCTACGGCTACGGCGGCAAGACGCAGGAGTACCGGCACCAGCAGGCCGGCGTCTGAAGACAGCGCGTTGAAGCCGCCGCGGGGGCATGGCACGATGCGCCATGCCTTCCGCCAGCCCCACGTCGAACACCGTCCGCCACGCCGACAGCCTCGGCAATCCCCTCACCCTCGACCACGCCACCAGCCTGCCGCTGGTCGACGATTTCGTCATGGGCTTCATCTCGAGCGAGGCCCGCGCCGTCAACCTGCTCGCCGCCACCGAACACGACGCGAGCCCCATCGTGCAGGCCTACGGCGCCACGCTGCACCTGTTCGCCGAATCGCGCGAGGCCGTGGCCAATGCGCGTCCCTTCCTCGCCAGGGCACGCGAGCAGGCTGCGCGCGCCACGCCGCGCGAGCAGCGCTACATCGCCGCCATCGAGGCCTGGGCCGACGGCGACATCGCGCGCGCCATCGCGCTGCATGCCGAGCAGGCGCGCGAGCATCCGCGCGACCTGGTGTCGCTCAAGCTCGGCCAGTACCACTGCTTCAACACCGGCGACTGCCCCGGCATGCTGCGGCTCGCGCTCGCCGTGCTGCCGCATGCGGCCGAGGTGCCCTACGTGCACGGCATGGCCGCCTTCGGCTACGAACAGTGCCACCTGATGCGCGAGGCCGAGGCCAGCGCGCGCCGCGCGATCGCCCTGTGCCGCAAGGAGCCCTGGGCCCACCATGCGCTCGCGCACGTGATGCTCACCGAGGGCCGGCTCGCCGAGGGCCTGGCCTTCATGGAGAGCGTGAGCGACACCTGGGTCGGCCTCAACTCCTTCATGGTCACGCACAACTGGTGGCACGTGGCGCTGTTCCTCATCGACCTGGGCCGCGGCGACGAGGCGCTCGCGGTCTACGACCGCCATGCCTGGGGCGTGGTCAAGGAGTATTCGCAGGACCAGATCGGCGCCGTCTCGCTGCTCGCGCGGCTCGAGCTCGCGGGCGTCGACGTCGGCGATCGCTGGGACGACGTGGCGACGCACCTGCTGCAGCGCCAGGCCGACCATGTGCTGCCCTTCCTCGACCTGCAGTACCTCTACGGCCTGGCGCGCGCGGGCCGGCCCGAGGCCGACACGCTGCTGGCCAACATCGAGGCCTTCGCGCCGCATGCGCCGGCCTCGACGCGCGCGGCCTGGCAGCGCGTGTGCGTGCCGGCCGCGCACGGCCTGCGCGCCCATGCGCGCGGCGACCTGGCCGCGGCGATCGACGGCCTCGGCACCGCGCTGCCGCGCATGATCGAGATCGGCGGCAGCCATGCGCAGCGCGACCTGTTCGAGCAGGTCTACCTCGACGCGCTGGTGCGCAGCGGCACCGAGGCCACGCTGACCGGCGCGCAGGGCATCCTGCAGCAGCAGCTCAACGGCCAGCCCGAATCGCTGCGGCTGCGCCGGCAGGCGGCCGAGGTCTACCGCCAACTGGGCCTGCCGGAGATCGCCGCGCGCTCATGAGTTCAGGACATGGGGCGTGCCGCAAAAGGAATTGGCGGCACGCGCGAGGCGACTCCACACTGGCCGGCGTTTCCACCCGTGCCCACATCGCCCCATGCAGACCTCGCTCATCGCCCTGGCCGCGCTCGCCTTCCTCGCACCCTCGCTCCACGCCCAGCCGGCCGACGCACCGGTCGAACTCGACCTGCTGCTGCGCGGCGGCACCGTCTACACCGGCGACGATGACCGGCCCGTGGTCGGCGACGTCGGCATCGCGGGCGACCGCATCGTGTTCGCGGGCCGCGCGATGCCCGCGCAGTTCAAGGCGAAGCGCACCATCGACGCCACCCGCATGGTGGTGGCGCCGGGCTTCATCGACGCCCACACGCATGCCGACACCGACCTGCATTCGAACGATGCGCGCAAGCGCCTCAACATCCCGTTCCTGACCCAGGGCGTGACCACCGCCGTGATCGGCAACGACGGCTTCGGCGGCTGGGACATCGCCGCCCAGGCGCAGCGGCTGCGCGCCGTGCCGGTGGGCACCAACGTCGCGATGTACGTCGGCTTCGGGCCGGTGCGCACCAGCCAGCTCGGCGAGGCCAACCGCCAGCCCACGCCCGAGCAGCTCGAGGCCATGGGCCGCCACGTGAGCCAGGCCATGTGCGAGGGCGCGCTGGGCCTGTCGACCGGGCTCTTCTATCCGCCGCAGAACTTCTCGAAGACCGAGGAGGTGATCGCGCTCGCGAAGGTGGCGGCGCGCCACGGCGGGCTCTACGACAGCCACATCCGCGACGAGTCCATGTACAACATCGGGCTCAAGGGCTCGATCGACGAGGTGATCCGCATCGGCCACGAGGCCAAGCTGCCGGTGCACGTGGCGCACATCAAGGCGCTCGGCGTCGACGTGCAGGGCCAGAGCGGCGACATCATCGAGCGCATCGAACGCGAGCGCGCGAAAGGCCTGGACATCACGGCCGACCACTACCCGTGGACCGCCTCGAGCACGCGCTTCTCGGCCGCGCTGATCCCGCCCTGGGCCATCGATGGCGGCCGCGCCGCGCTGCTGCAGCGCTTCGACGATGCCGCGGTGCAGGAGCGGCTGCGCGGCGGCATGCGCGAGAACCTTCGGCTGCGCGGCGGGCCCGACGCGATCCTGTTCTCGGCCGGCAGCACGAAGTACGTGGGCAAGACGCTGGCGCAGGTCGCGAAGGACACGAACGCCGACCCGGTCGACGCCGCCATCGCGGTGCTGCGCGACGGCGACCTGATGATCGCCTCGTTCAACCAGAGCGACGACGACGTGCGCGCCTTCATGAAGCGGCCCTGGGTCATGACCTCGTCGGATTCCTCGCAGGGCCATCCGCGCGCCTACGGCACCTTCGCGCGCAAGTACGAGCAGTACGTGGTGAAGGAACACGCGATCTCGCTCGCGCAGTTCGTCCGCAGCAGTTCCTCGCTCACGGCCGACACGCTGGGGCTGGTGCAACGCGGCCACCTGCGGCCCGGCTACTACGCCGACGTGGTGGTGTTCGATCCCGCGCGCTTCGCCGCGCGTGCCACCTACACGCAGCCGACGCTGCTGTCGGAGGGCGTGCGCACGGTGCTGGTGAACGGCCAGCTCGCGGTGGACCAGGGCCAGCCGACGGGCGTCGGCGCGGGCCGGCCGCTGCTGCGCACGCCGAAGGCGGGCAGCTGCGGCTGAGCCGCTTCAGTCCTTGCGCTGGAGGTGCCGCGTCTGGTCGTAGGTCGGCTGCGGCGGCAGGTCGGCCAGGTGCCGCGTGTCGGCCCACTCGACGATCTCGATCGCCTCGGGCGCCGCGGGATCGGCGATGCGGATGCGGTTGAAGCCCGCGTTGGGAATCTCGCTGCGGCGCGGGCCGCTGAGGCTCAGGCCGTGCGCGGTGCGCCACACCATGTCGAGCACGCCGCCGTGCGTGACCACGATCAGGTGCTGCCCGCGGTGCGCGCCGGCGATGGTGCCGAGCGCCGCGACGATGCGCGCATGGAACTCGCGCGGCGTCTCGCCCTCGGGCATGGCGTGGTCCTCGCGGAACTCCAGCCACTCTTCCCAGGCGCGCGGATGCAGGGACTGGATCTCCTCGGAACGCATGCCCTCGGCAATGCCGAAGAACTGCTCGCGCAGCGAGGCCGTGGTGGCGATCGGCAGCGAGAGCTGCGAGGCGCCCGGCGCCGCCGTCTGCTGCGCGCGCAGCAGGTCGCTGCTGATCACGTGCCGCACCGCGGTTTCCTGCGCCAGCCGCAGCCCGATGCGGCGCGCCTGCTCGTGGCCCATGTCGTTGAGCGGCACGTCGGCGTGGCCCTGGAAGCGCAGCTCGCGGTTCCAGGCGGTCTCGCCGTGGCGGATGAGGATGATGTCGGTGGTGGTGTCGGGTTTGGGCGTGGGCATCGACCGCCATTGTCCCACCACCGGCACCCGCGCAGGGTGCGCTTTCAGGCCAAGGCCAGCGGCAGTGCGCCCAGTCGCAGCGCCGGCGAGGGCGTGAGCAGCGAGAGCACCCAGGCGATCGTGAAGCCGCCGACGATCGCGCAGACCACCACCACCGCGGTGTAGGGCAGCGCGCGGTCGGCCGGGCACTTCATCAGCACCGGCAGGCCGAGGTAGATCAGGTAGATGCCGTAGAGGCCGCACAGCGCGCCCAGCACCGACAGCGAGGGCAGCAGGCTGAAGACGCCGCCGACCAGCGAGGCGGTGGAGGCATAGACCGCGAGCTTGAGCGCGGCGACCGGGCTCTGCACGCCGTCGAAGGTGGGCGCGAGCGCATCGACGACGAGGCCGACCACGAACACCACCACGAGCGACAGCACGTAGCCCACCACCATGTTGACCAGCCCCGCGAGCAGCGGCACGCGGAAGCTGACGCCGAAGGCGCCCATGCCGATCACCGACAGGCCGATGAAGCCGGCCACGGCCGGGATCAGCGCGAGGATCATCAGGTAGTTCTTGTAGAGCGAGGCGGCGTCCTCGGGCTCGGCGTCGATCACCGGCCAGGTGGCCTTGGGCTTGAGCAGGATGTCCTGCACGCGTTGAACCAGGTTCATGGCAGTCGAAAGGAAAAGGAGAAGGGGTGGCGGCGCGAGTATGTCGAGCCGCGGCGCGTCTGGCTGCCGGCCAGGAAGCCTATGTCGATGCGCCGACATCGGGTCCTCGCGCAGAATCGCGGCATGCCTGCCACCCTCGTACTTCTTCCCGGCCTCGCGTGCGATGCACGCCTGTGGGACGCCCAGCTCCCCGCCCTCCCCTCCTCGCTCTCGCCGCGCGTGAGCGACGTCCAGCTGCGCCACGCCACCATCGAGGGCATGGCCGCGGCCGTGCTGGCCGAGAACCCCGGCCCGCTGGTGCTGTGCGGCGCCTCGATGGGCGGCATGGTCGCGATGGAGGCCGCGCGCCAGGCGCCCGGGCGCATCGCGGGCCTGGCGCTGCTGGGCACGAGCGCGCGGCCCGAGACCCCCGACATGCGCGCGCTGCGCGAAGGCGCGATCGAGTACTTCGCGCGCGGCGAACTGCGCGAGGTGATCGAGCCCAACGTGTTCTTCGCCTTCCACCCGGCCCAGGCGGCCGACCCGGTGCTGGTGCAGCGCTACCTCGACATGGTGCTGGGCGCCGGCGCCGAGCAGCTCACGCGCCAGAACCGCGCCGTGATGGCCCGGCCCGATGCGCGCACGCACCTCGGGTCGCTGCGCGCGCCCGTGCTGCTGATGTGCGGCGACGACGACCGCCTCGCGCCGCCGGAATGCACGCGCGAACTGGCGGCGCTGCTGCCGCAGGCGGAAGTGGTCTGGGTGCCGCAGTGCGGCCACATGCTGACGATGGAGAAGCCGGCGCTGGTCAACGACGCGCTCAACGGCTGGCTGGCGAAACTCTTCGCCGCCTGAACGCCGGGGTCAGTGCAGCTGGCCGCCGGTCTCGGCGATGTCGCGCTCGACCTCGAGCGCGGTGCGCACCGCGATGCGCAGCGCTTCGACCAAGGTCGCGAGCGCCATGCTCGGCGCGCCCGGAAAGTTCGCCGCCTGCTCGGGCAGGTAGGGGATGTGGATGAAGCCGCCGCGCACGCCCGGCTTCGCGCGGCGTGCGAGCTCGTGCATCAGCCCATAGAAGAGGTGGTTGCACACGAAGGTGCCGGCCGTGTTCGACACCGAGGCCGGCACGCCCGCGGCGCGCAGGTCGCGCACCATGGCCTTGATCGGCAGCGTCGAGAAATAGGCCGCGGGGCCCTCGGGCACCACCGGCACGTCGACCGGCTGCCGCCCCGCGTTGTCGGCGATGCGGCCGTCGTCGATATTGATCGCCACGCGCTCGGGCGTGACCTCGGCGCGGCCGCCGGCCTGGCCGATGCACAGCACCAGCCGCGGCTTGAGTTCGTCCATTGCCTCGGCCAGCGATTCGATGGCCGCGCCGAAGACGCAGGGCATCTGGCGCGCATGCACCAGCGCGCCGGCGTGCGTCCAGCCGTCGAGCGCGCGCACCGCTTCCCATGAAGGATTGATGGCCTCGCCGCCGAAGGGCTCGAAGCCGGTCAGCAACACGGACGAAGGTGGCGGTTTTTTCGGCGATGGCATGGCGGCGGCGCTCGGGACGGGACCGCGAGGGTACCGCAGGCCCGTGCGCCGCGTGCCCCTATCGCTGCGGCTTGGGGGCCAGGTCGAGCGGGCTGGCCGGCAGGTCGGTGCGCGCCGGTGCCGGCTTCTGCTCGACCTTGCACGCCGGGTCCTGGTAGGGGCCGGCCTGCTTCACCCAGTCGGGGCTGATCGGGTTCTGCGAGCAGACCTGCTTGCCGCTGACCGTGCTGCGGTAGAGATGGAAGCCGCCGCTGGGCTGCGCGAGGACCGGGCCGCCCGCGAACAGCAGGGCCAGGGCGAGCGGAAGAAGCTTGGATGTCATGGCAGTGTTCCGTGAGCGTCAGGGGGCGGGCGGCGACACGAGGCTCCTGGCCACCGCGAACACGAGGTTGCGGGCCTGGGCCACGATCGAATCGCGGTAGCCCTCGAAGGTGGCATCGGTGATCTTGCCGTCGCTGCCGGCGCCGAAGTTGGTCATGACGGGCGTGTGGATGTGGCCAGCGGGAATGGCGAGGCCGAAGGTGTCGCGCATCAGGGTGTTGCGGTAGGCGCTGGCGTTGGAGAGGTAGTTTCCGCCGCCGCCGTTGTCGGCGCAATTCGTTTCGAGCGGGCTGGGCGGCGTCAGCTTGTTGAAGGCCTCGTTCGCGGCCTGGTACTCCTGCAGCAAGGCTTTCAGGTCAGTACCCGGCATCTGGAGGCCGGCGAAGTAGTCGGCCAGCGCCTTGTCGGCCACGGCCCTCGCCTTGTCGAGCGCGGCCTTCGCCGCGTCGTAGGCACCGCTCGCGTCGCTCGCGGCCTTGGTGCAGGCCCTCACGTCGTAGCTGTCGCGGCGCACCACGCTCCAGCCGCCGGTCGCGCCGGTCTCGCGGTTGACGACGCCCTCGCCGGTCTTGGCATCGATCATCTGCTGGAACGGCAGGCTCGCCTGGGTGAACTGCGGCGGCGCATCGCGGCGCCAGGGCTTGGCCGCGAAGCCGAGCCAGCGCTCGGGCGGCGAGATGTCGCAGTCGAGCGCGGCCGGGAAGCCGCCGCCGTCGGCGCAGGGCGGATTCAGGTTGTCGTTGCCCGGGAAGTTCGCGAAGTGGTAGCGGCCGTTGTAGTGCTCGAGGTGGAAGGCACCCCCGCCCTGGCTCATGCTGATCGAGGCGTCGACGCGCTTCGGTCCGGGCTTGAACCACGGTCCAAGCGCGTCTTCCTGCATGCCGTCGATGAAGGGGCCGTAGTTGACCGGCAGGATGAAGGTCCGGATCACGGCCGTGCCACCGCCGGGCAGCGCCACGGTGTTGCCGTCGAGGGACAGGATCGTGGCGCCCGAGGGATTGCCGATGCGGATGCTGGGATCCCCGTCCTGGCCGGCGGCGCCGAGCGTGAAGGGATCGAAGCCGCTGACCAGGATCCGCTTGCTGCCCGCCCCTTCGGGGAAATCGATCGAGAGCTGCCCGCGCGAGGCGCGCTCGAACTCTTTCTGCAGCCCGGCGCGCTGCTCGTCCGTCAGCGCGAACTCGGGCTTCCACTGGCGCAGCGCGAGCGTCATCGTCAGCCGCGCCCAATAGAGCATGCGGTCGTCGCTCTTCGGCAGCGTGCCCTGGACCGACCGGCCCTGCACGCGATCGAGCGCCGCCTGCCAGAGCTTTTGCCCCTCGGCATGCAGCAGCGCCACCGCCTCGTCGTAGCTCGAGGCGCCCGCGAGGCCGTCGCTGCAGAGCTTCGCGGCGAACTCGGGGCCGAAACGGTCGAATCCGCTGGCCTGCAGCAGTTGCTGCGAGAAGCTCAGCGCGTCGCTGGCCGAGAGCTTGTTGGGCAGGCGTTGCTCCTCGTAGGAAGCCGCCACGGTGCTGTCCATCGCGCACTTGGCCCGCACGGCCGGTGGCGGCGCGGGCGGCGGCGGTGCCGGTGGAGCGGGCGGCTGCGCGCCCGCGGCGGCGGCCATCGCCGCCAGCACGGCGGGGTCGACGCCCCCACCCCCGCCTCCGCCGCCGCAGCCGGCGACCGCCAGCGCGCAGGCGCCAAGGGTGGCGCCGATCCGCAGGCGCCGCTTCGCTTTCGATCCCTTCATTCGATCTCTCCCTGCCTGTGTCTGACAGCAATGAAAACAAAAAGTGAACCCACTGGCACGACTTCTGCAGCGATCGGCCGGAGCCATCGCCGCCGCCGGGGGCGGGTTGCACCGCTTACGTGTGCGACAACTTGATGAAAACATGATCGATTGACTGCGTCGAACGAGTTTTTGTTAAACAATCTGATAACAAAAGTTCAACGATGCTCGATTCAGGGAGATGCAGAAGATGAACACCCGATTCCTCGAGACCCTGGTCATGCTCGACCGGCTCAAGAGCTTCCGAGAGACGGCGCAGATGCTCTGCGCTACCCAGGCCGCGGTGTCCAAGCGCATCGAGGCGCTGGAGGAAGAGCTCGGCGTGCAGCTGGTCGACCGTTCGCAGCGCTCGCTGCGGCTCACGCGCATCGGCGAGCAGGTGGTGGCGCAGGCCGAGCAGATCCTCGCGCTAGAGAAGCAGCTCAAGCGCTCGGTGCAGCCCGATGCGCCGCCCTCGGGGCGCGTGCGCATCGGCGTGATCGAGACGGTGGTCCACACCTGGCTCACGCCGCTGATCCACCTGCTGAGCGAGCGACTGCCCGCGGTCGAGCCCGACATCACGGTCGATACGGCGCACAACCTGCGCGAGCAGTTCCGGCAGCGCAAGTTCGACCTGCTGATCCAGAACGACGACGTCTCCGAGCTCGCGCGCAGCGGCGAGTCGGTGCTGCTGCCGCTGTGCAGCTTCCCGATGCGCTGGGTGGCGCGCCCGGCGCTGCTGCCGCACGCGCGCACCCTGCGGCTCGAGGACCTCGAGCGGGTGCCGCTCCTGACCTTCTCGCGCACCTCGGGCCCGCGCGCGCACGTGAAGGCGCTGTTCGCCGGGCGCGCCGCGGAACCGCGCGTGTGCAGCTTTCCGTCGGTGCAGTCGATCATCCAGCTGACCAAGGGCGGCTTCGGCGTGGCCGCGATCCCGCCGGTGTTCGTGCGCCAGGAACTGGCCGCGGGCGAACTCGAGGTGCGCGACGGCCCCGCGCTGCCGCCGATGGCGATCAGCCTCGCGCATGCCGAAGGCACGGCGCCCGCGGTCCAGGCGGTGGCGCGGCTCACGCGCACCGTGGTGGCCGACTACTGCGAAGAGATCGGGCCGCGCTGGGTTGGCGCGGCCGCCTGCGAGGAAGCGCTGCCCGCCTGAGCGGCGAAGGCAGCGCTCGCCTCAGTCCGCGCGCACCTCGATGCCTTCGGACAGCAGCCGCTCGCGGATGCGGCGCGCGAAGGCCAGCGCATGCGCGCCGTCGCCATGCAGGCAGACGGTCTGCGCATTGACGGGCACGATGCTGCCGTCGATCGCCTTCACGTGGCGCTCGCGCACGAAGGCCAGGGTCTGGGCGATGGCCTGCGCGTCGTCCTCGATCAGCGCGCCGGGCTGGCTGCGCGGTACCAGGCTGCCGTCGGGCATGTAGCCGCGGTCGGCGAACACTTCCTCCACCGGCACGAGGCCGGCGCGGCGCGCGGCGTCGATCATGCCGCTGCCCGCGAGGCCGAAGAACTTCAACGCGGGATCGAAGCGGCGCACGGCCTCGCACAGCGCATCGGCGAGTTCGGGCTCCTTCACCGCCTGGTTGTAGAGCTGGCCGTGCGCCTTCACGTGCGCGAGCCGGCCGCCCTCGGCCTTGACGATGGCCGCGAGCGCGCCGACCTGGTAGAGCACGTTGGAGACGATCTCGTCGGGCGGCAGGTGCATGGTGCTGCGGCCGAAGTTCTCGCGGTCGGGAAAGCTGGGATGCGCCCCGATCGAGACACCCTGCGCGACGGCCCAGCGCACGCACTGGTGCATGGTCTTCGCGTCGCCCGCATGCCAGCCGCAGGCGATGTTGGCCGAGCTCACGAGCCCGAGCAGCGCTTCGTCGCTGCCGGCGCCTTCGCCGAGGTCCGCGTTGAGGTCGATGTGCATTGGGAGGACTCCTGGAGCGATGCGGCGGATGGAAAGACCGCAGTCTATGCCGGGGTCGGCCAGCCCGCCGCCGCGAGGCCTTGCGCCACCTGCGCGACGTAGCGCTGCTGCGCGGCCCAGGCCTCGAGCGCGGTGGCGGCATCGACCGGCACCAGCCGCAGGCTGCCGTCGAGCGGCGCCTGCGCGAGCTTCCAGAGGTCGGCGCGGATCACCACGCCGATGCGCGGATAGCCGCCGGTGGTCTGGGCGTCGCCCATCAGGATGATCGGCTGGCCCGAGGGCGGCACCTGGATCGTGCCGGGGATCACGCCCGAGGACAGCATGTCGGTGGCACGCTTGCGCCGCAGCTCGGCGCCGTTGGCGCTCGCGAGCCGGCTGCCCATGCGGTTGCTCTGCGGCGTGATGCGCCAGCGCTCGCTCCAGAGCTGATCGCGCGAGGCGACGGTGAACTGTTCGAACTCGGGGCCAGGCAGCACGCGCAGGGCGATGGCGCCATCGGCCGCGGCATCGCGTTCCCACTCGGGACCGCGCACCCCGAAGGCGCGCCGCGCGCGCTGCGCCTCGGCCAGCGCCGACTCGCCCAATGGCAGCCGGTCGCCCTTGCGCAGCGCGCGGCCTTCGTGGCCGCCGAAACCGGCCTTGAGATCGGTGCTGCGCGAGCCGAGCACCGGCGGCACGTCGATGCCGCCCGCCACCGCGAGCCAACTGCGCAGGCCGGCCTTGCCGCCGCCCGCGTTGGCGCTCGCGTTTGCGCCAGCGAGCCGCAGCGTCTGTCCGGCCGCGACCGGCACGCTCCAGCACGGCCACAGCGGCTGGCCGTCGAGCGTGGCGCCGAAGTCGTCGCCCACCAGCGCGATGCGCGTGTCGGTCTCGAAGCGCAGCACGCTGCCGCCCAGGGTCAGCTCGAGCCCGGCCGCACCGGTGGCGTTGCCCACCAGCCGGTTGGCGATGGACAGCGCCAGCGTGTCGAGCGCGCCGCCCGGGCAGATGCCGAGCTGGCGATGGCCGTGACGCCCGAGGTCCTGCACCGACGCCAGCGGGCCGGGCTTCTCGATCAGGAGCGTCATGGCTGCAGGCTTTCGACGACGAAGCGCACGCGGTCGCCGGGCCGCAGCAGGGTCGGCGATGCGGCCAGCGGATCGAAGAGCGCGACCTCGGTGCGCCCGATCAGATGCCAGCCGCCCGGCGAGCGCAGCGGATAGATCCCGGTCTGCTCGCCGCCGATGCCGACCGAACCCGCGGGCACGGCCGTGCGCGGCACGGCGCGGCGCGGCGTCGCGAGTGCAGTGGGAAGTCCGCCGAGAAAAGCGAAGCCCGGCAGGAAGCCCAGCAGGTAGACCACGTACTCGGCCGCGGCATGGCGGCGCACCACCTCGGCGGTCGACAAGCCGGTGTGGGCCGCCACGTCCGCGAGGTCGGGGCCGTGCTCGCCGCCGTAGGCGACGGGAATCTCGATGTCGCGGCCCTCGATGCCGCCGGCCTCGAGCCGCGGCCAGGCCTCGAGCACGCGCGCGCTCAGCGCCTCGAGGTCGACCGACGTCGGATCGAAGGTCAGCGTGAGGTTGTTCATGCCCGGCAGCACCTCGCCGACGCCGCTCCAGCGGCCGGCCTCGCGCGCCAGCGCCCAGATCTTCTGCTGCTGCGCGAGCGTGGCGGGACCGGGCAGGTCGCACAGCAGCGCCGCGTCGCCCAGCAGGTGCAGACGGGGCGCCGGGGCGCCGCTCATCGGCGGCGCCTACTCTCTGCCGAGGCTTCGGACCTTGGCCGCGAGCTGCTGTTCGACGTTGGGCGAGACGAACTTGTGCACCTCGCCGCCGAGCATCGCGATCTCGCGCACGAAGGTGCTGGAAATGAACTGGTACTTGTCGCTGGGCGTGAGGAACACGGTCTCGACGTCGGGCATCAGCGAGCGGTTCATGCCCGCGAGCTGGAACTCGTAGTCGAAGTCGGTGACGGCACGCAGGCCACGCACCATGGCCTTGCCGCCGCGCGCCACGACGAAGTCGCGCAGCAGGCCCGAGAAGCTCTCGACCGAGACCTGGTCGCTGTAGGGCTTGACGGCTTCGCGCGCCATCTCGATGCGTTCCTGCAGCGTGAAGAGCGCCTTCTTGTGGTGACCGGCCGCCACGGCGACGATCACCTTCGAGAACAGTTGGGTCGCACGCCGCACCACGTCCTCGTGCCCGAGGGTGATGGGGTCGAAAGTGCCGGGATAAACCGCGATCACGTTGCTGGCCATGGTTGCTACCTCCTCATGCAGCCGATGCGGCTTGGGTCGGCGGATTATGCAGTGCCGTGTGCGGCATGCATCAAAAGGTGTGCATGCACCGCGCCGGCCTTCAAGTGACGGAACACGACGAGGCCGAGCGCGGCCGCTTCCTCGTCGCTCCAGCGGCGCGGTGCCTCGAGATAGATGGCACCGCCCGCGCGTACCGCGCGCGCGGCGGCGCGCAGCGCGGGTTCGTAGAGCATGGTGCTGTCGAAGGGCGGGTCGAGGAAGACCACGTCGAAGCTCGCGGCCGGCGCGCGCTCGAGCGCCGTGACGCCGTTGCCGCGCTCCACGCGCACCGCCTCGGCGGAGAGCTTGGTCTTGGCGGCCTGGATCTGCGCGACCAGCGCGGCGTCCTGTTCGCACAGCAGCACGCCGGCCGCGCCGCGCGACGCGGCCTCGAGGCCGAGCGCGCCGGTGCCCGCGAAGGCATCGAGGCACTGCCAGCCCGGCAGCTCGCCGCCACCGGCGCCGGCCAGGCTCGCGAGCCAGTTGAACAGCGTCTCGCGCACGCGGTCGGGCGTGGGCCGCAGGCCGGGCTTGTCCGCGACGGCGAGGCGGGTGCGTTTCCACTGGCCGCCGATGATGCGCACCTCGTGCGCGCGCGCCGGACGCGCGGGGGAAGAAGTCGTTGGGGTGCGCGAGGGCGCGGCGGCGGGCTTGCGGGGCATGCGGCGAGCTTAACGCGCTCGCCGGGGCTCAGAAGCCCGCGATGGCGCGCCGCGCGAGCAGCGCCGCCAGCACCAGCATCGTGCCGCCGATCAGCGCGTCGAGCATCTGCCAGGCGCGCGGCCGCGCGAACACCGGTGCCAGCAGCCGCGCGCCATAGCCGAGGGCCGAGAACCACAGCGCGCTCGCGAGCGCCGAGCCGGCCACGAACCATCCCTTGAGCGAGCCCGCGTACTGCGCGCCGGTGCTGCCCACGAGCAGCACGGTGTCGAGGTAGACGTGCGGATTCAGCAGCGTGAAGCCCGCGGCCTGGGCCAGCACCGCGGTGCGCGACAGCGAACTGCCCTGCGTGACCGTGCGCAACGCACCGGCCGCGCGCGAGCGCCACAGCGCGCGCAGCCCGTAGCCGGCGAGGAACAGCGCGCCGAAGCCGGCGAGCGCGGTGGCCAGCATCGGCCGGCCCTGCAGCGCCTGCGCCATGCCGGCCACGCCGGCCGAGATCAGCACCGCGTCGCTCACGGCGCAGAACAGCACGACCGCGCTCACGTGCTCGCGGCGCAAGCCCTGGCGCAGCACGTAGGCGTTCTGCGCGCCGATGGCGACGATGAGCACCAGGCTCATGAGGAGCCCGTTGAGGAAGGCGGTGGTGACGATTTCGGCAGACATGGTGCGAGCTTGCCGCCGTCTCGGAATTAACTCAAACTAAACTTCCTTAAGCCAATTCAGTTTTGCTTCATTTCCATGCTCGACTACGCCGCCCTCAACGCCCTGGCCACCGTGGTGCGCGAAGGCAGCTTCGAGCGCGCGGCCCGCGCGCTCAACGTCACGCCCTCGGCGGTGTCGCAGCGCGTGAAGCTGCTCGAGGAACGCATCGGCGGCGCGCTGCTGGTGCGCGGCCAGCCCTGCGTGGCGACCGAGGCCGGGCTGCAGCTGTGCCGGCATGTCGAGCGCGTGGGCATGCTCGAGCACGAGCTGCGCGATGCGCTGCCGGTGCTGGGCGCCGGCGAGGCCGGCGAACGGGTCACGGTGCGGGTGGCGGTCAATGCCGACAGCCTCGCGACCTGGTTCGTCGCCGCGGCGGCCGCCTTCTCGCAGCAGCACGGCGCGCTGCTCGACCTCACGGTCGACGACCAGGACCACACGGCCGAGCGCCTGCGCAGCGGCGCGGTGCTGGCGGCGGTCACCGCGCTCGCGCAGCCGGTGGCCGGCTGCAACAGCGAGGCGCTGGGCACCATGCACTACGTGGCGGCCGCCAGCCCGGCCTTCGTGCAGTCGCATTTCGCCACGGGCGTGGGCGCGCGCACGCTGGCGCGGGCGCCGAGCCTGGTGTTCGACCGCAAGGACGCGCTGCAGGCGCGCTGGGTGCGGCGCATCTGCCATCGCGAGGTCGAGACGCCGCGCCACTGGCTGCCCTCGCCGCAGGCCTTTGTCGAGGCGGCGCGCGCGGGCATGGGCTGGGGCATGCATCCGCTGAGCATGGTGGCGCAGGCCTTGCGCGACGGCTCGCTGGTGGAGCTGGTGCCGGGCTCGCGGCTGCCGGTGCCGCTGTACTGGCAGCAGGCGCGCGCGGCGCCGCGGCTGCTCGCACGGCTCGGCGATTGCGTGCGCGCTGCCTCGCGCACGGGGCCGCACGCGCTGGCCTGAGGAGGCCTACTTGCCCTGCGGCCTGGCCTGCGGGTCGCTGCCCACCACCACCGTCACCATGCGGTCGGGCTGCAGCTTGCGTGCGAACGCGGCCTTGATGTCGGCGGCGGTCACGGCATTCATGCGCGCGGTCCAGGTGTCGAGGTAATCGAGCGGCAGGTCGTTCCAGGCGATGTTGGCGACGTTGCCGATCAGCTTGCGGTTGCTGTCGAGCAGGAGCGGAAAGCCGCCGATCAGGTTGTCCTTCGCGGCCTTGAGCTCGTTCTGCGTGGGCCCTTCGGCGACGAACTTCGCGAGCACCTCGCGCGCCACCTTCACCGCCTCGGCCGCCTGGTCGGGCCGGGTCTGGAAGCCGACGCGGAACGCGCCCGCGTCGAGCCCCGGCGCGAAGCCGCTGTAGACGCTGTAGGTCAGGCCGCGCTTCTCGCGCACCTCGTCGGTCAGGCGCGAGACGAAGCCGCCGCCGCCGAGGATGTAGTTGCCGAGGTTGAGCGCGAAGTGGTCGGGGTCCTTGCGCGGATAGCCGGGCTGGCCGATGTAGACATGGGTCTGCGCCGACTCGAAGGGAATGCGCAGCTCCTTAGATTCGGCCAGCGCCGGCACCGGTGCGATCGCGGGCAGCGGCGTGCAGGCCTCGGGGCCGGGCAGCCGCGACAGCATCGCGTTGGCGATGCCTTCGGCCTGCGCGCGCGTCACCGCGCCCACGATGCTGAGCTTGGCGCGGCACGGCACGATCAGTTGCTGGTAGCGCTGGCGCATGGCCGCGGTGTCGATGCGCGCGAGCGTGGCCTCGGTGGTCTGCTGGCCATAGGGATGGCCGCCGTAGACCGCGGTCGCGAAGGCGCGCGCCGCGACCGTCGCGGGCTTGGTGTTGCCCTCGCGGATCGAGGCGGAAAGGCGCTCGCGTTCGCGCTGCCAGATGTCGTCGGGGAAGGTGGGTTCGCCGATCACGCGCGCGGCCAGCGCCACCGCCTTGTCGAGCAGCTGGGGGTCGGCGAGGCTGCGCAAGGTGTAGCTGGTGCGGTCGTTGCTGGCGCTGACGTCGAACTCGGCGCCCAGATCGGCCCAGGCCTCGCCCAGCGCGTTCTGGTCGAGCGCGGGCTCGCCGTTGCGGCCGGCGCGCACGCCCTTCTCGACCATGGTCGAGCTCACGCTCGCGAGGCCGGCCTGGTCGGCGGGATCGCGCCGGCTGCCGGCATCGAAGTCGACCTCGACGTCGACGATCGGCAGCGCCTGCGAGGACACCAGGTAGATCTTGGCGCCGTTGGCGAGCGTCCAGTGTTCGATCGGCAGCGCGGCCTGCGCGGCCAGGCCGGCGAAGCCGAGCATGGCCAGCACGCCGGTGCGCAGCAGGCGGCCGGCGGCGGCCGGCTTGGAAAGGAAGAGGGACATGGGGATCGAGCCTTCGAGCGATGCGGCGGCGTTCAACGCAGTTCTCCCGCGGGAGCGGCGAAGCCGCGGGCACGGGGTCGTGCATCGGGCGGCAGCGGGACCAGGGTGGCCACGGTGAGCTGGTCGTCGCCGAAGTACCTGGCGGCCACCGCCTGCACCTGCGCGGCGGTCACGGCCTGCAGCTTCGCGATCATGCGCGGGTCGGCATCGAGCGGCAGGCCCTGCACCCAGTTGCTGCCGAGTTCGCGCGCCTGCGCCATCACCGAATCGCGCTTGTAGGTCTCGCTCGCCACCCACTGCGTCTTGACGCGCGCGAGCTCGGCCTCGCCCACGCCTTCCCTGGCGATGCGCGCGACCTGCGCGCGCAGCGCGGCCTCGACCTGCGCGGCGGTCTTGCCGGCCGCGGGCACGCCCGCCAGGCCGAACAGCTGCGGGCCGCGCCCGATCAGCCCCGAATAGGCACCGGCCGAATCGGCCACGCGCTCGGGTCCCTGCGTGAGCGCGCGGTCGAGCCGCGCGCCGGTGTAGCCGTCGAGCACGGCCGACAGCACCTCGAGCGCCCAGGCGTCGCTCTCGGCATCGATGCTCTCGAGCTGCGGGATGCGGAAGGCCAGCGAGACGTAGGCCTGCTCGGCCGGCGCCTTGAACTCGATGCGGCGGATGCCGCGCTGCGGCGGCTCGATGCGCGGCTTGCGCACCGGCACCGCGCGCGCGGGAATGCCGCCGTAGTACTTCTCGGCCAGCGCGCGCACCTTGTCGACGTCGACATCGCCGGCGATCACGATCGCGGCATTGGCGGGCACGTACCAGCGGCGGTGGAACTCGCGCACGTCCTCGGGCGTCATCGCGTCGAGGTCGCTCATCCAGCCCACCACCGGCCGGTGGTAGGGCGAGGCGGTGAAGACGGCCGCGCTCTGCTGCTCGCCGAGCAGGGCGCGCGGCTGGTCCTCGGTGCGCATGCGGCGCTCTTCCTTGACCACCTCGATCTCGCGCTTGAACTCGTCGTCGGGCCACTGGTTGTTGGCGAAGCGGTCGGATTCGAGCTTCATCACCTGCTCGAGGCTGCCGACCGGGATCTGCTGGTAGTAACCGGTGTAGTCGCGCGTGGTGAAGGCGTTCTCCTGCCCTCCCAGCGCCGCCACGCGGCGCGAGAACTCGCCGGGCTTGATCGACTTCGTGCCCTTGAACATCATGTGCTCGAGCGCATGGGCCACGCCCGAGGTGCCGTCGACCTCGTCGATCGAGCCCACGCGCACCCAGACCATCTGCACCGCGGTCGGCGAGCGCCGGTCGGGCTGCACGATCAGGGTCATGCCGTTGGAGAGGGTGAACTGCTGGGGACCTGGAGCCGAAGCGGTGGCGGCGGTGGCCGGGGGCGATGGCTGTTGCGCCTGCGCGGGCAGGCCCCAGGGCGCCACGAACGCCAGGGCCAGCACCGCACCAGACGCAGCGCGGCGTGGCGAGGGGTGTTTCATAGAATGGCTCCGATTCTAAAAAGCGCCCGATGTTCAGTTTCTTCAAGAAAAAACCACCCGCGGAAACGCCCGAAGCACCGGCCCCGCAGGCGCCAGCGACTCCGCCGGCCGAACCTGCCCCCGCCGCGGAGAGCGCGCCCTCGCGCTCGGTGTTCTCGCCCTCGAGCTGGTTCGGCGCGAAACCGGCGGCGAAGGAAACACCGCCTCCCGCACCGGTGGAACCGCCCGCCGCACCGCCGGCGCCGGTGGCCGCGCCCCCGGTGCAACCCGTGGCGCCGGCCCCCTCCCCGGCCCCCGTCGCGGCGCCGCCCGCCGTCGACCTCCCGATCCTCGCGCCGGCCCCCGCGCCCGTGCCCGCACCGGTGCTCGAGATCGCCCCCCCGCCCGCGCCCGAACGCCGAGGCTGGCTCGACAAGCTCAAGACCGGCCTGCGCAAGACCGGCACCGGCATCCAGGCGGTGTTCGTCAATGCCCAGATCGACGACGCGCTCTACGAAGAACTCGAGTCGGCGCTGCTGATGGCCGATGCCGGCGTGAAGGCGACCGAATACCTGCTCGACGACCTGCGCCGCCGCGTGAAGAGCCAGATGGCCACCGACGCGTCGCAGGTCAAGCGGCTGCTGGCCGAGGCCATCGCCGACCTGCTGCGCCCGCTCGAGAAGCCGCTGGAGATCGGTCGCCACACGCCCACCGTGATCATGGTCGCGGGCGTGAACGGCGCGGGCAAGACCACCTCCATCGGCAAGCTCACCAAGCACCTGGCCAACGAAGGCGCCTCGGTGCTGCTGGCCGCGGCCGACACCTTCCGTGCCGCGGCGCGCGAGCAGTTGCTGGTCTGGGCCGACCGCAACACGGTGGAGATCGTGAGCCAGGAAGGTGGCGACCCTTCCGCCGTGAGCTTCGACGCGGTCAACGCCGGCAAGGCGCGCGGCAAGGACGTGGTGCTGGTCGACACCGCCGGGCGGCTGCCGACGCAGCTGCACCTGATGGACGAGCTCAAGAAGATCAAGCGCGTGGTCACCAAGGCCGACGCCACCGCGCCGCATGAAGTGCTGCTGGTGATCGACGGCAACACCGGCCAGAACGCGCTGGCGCAGGTCAAGGCCTTCGACGAGACGCTGGGCCTGACCGGGCTGGTCGTGACCAAGCTCGACGGCACGGCCAAGGGCGGCGTGCTGTGCGCGATCGCGCGCGAGCGGCCGATCCCGGTCTACTTCATCGGCGTGGGCGAGAAGCTCGAGGACCTCGAGACCTTCGACGCGCGCGAGTTCGCGCAGGCGCTGCTGGGCAACTGAAGGCCCGCCGCTTCAGCCGGCGCGCACCGCCTCGCTCATCGCCTCGAGCAACCGGTCGGCCACCACCGGCTTGAACAGCACCGGCACGCGCGACTCGCGCACGCGCTGCAGCCGGTCGGGCGAGGTCTCGCCGGTGATCAGCAGCAGCGGCGTGGCACGCCCGCCGTTGCGGCTCAGGCGCAAGCCCACGTCGAGGCCGTCGACGCCATCGGCCAGCCGGTAGTCGCACAGCAGCAGCTCGAAGGGACGGCCCTCGCCGTGCGCCTGTGCCAGCGCCCGCGCGGCCGCCGCCTCGTCGTCCACGGCCCGCGCCTCGACCGCGTGCGAGCGCAGCAGGCCGGTCATGGCCTCGCGGATCTCCTGCTCGTCGTCGAGCAGCAGCACGCGCGCGGGCAGCCGCGCCGCGCCGCGGTGGCGCTGCTCCCCGGCATCGGTCGCCGCGGCCTGCGGCGAGAAGGGCCCGGCCAATGCGCCGGCCTGCGCGTTCGCGGCCTGCACCACCAGCCGGAAGTGCGTGCCGCGGCCCAGGCGCGAATGCATCTGCACCGGATGGCCGAGCAGGCGCGAGAGACGCTGCACGATCGACAGCCCGATGCCCAGCCCGCGCGAGCGGTCGCGGCCCGGGTTGTCGACCTGGTAGAACTCCTCGAAGATCCGGCCCGACTGCTCCGGCGCGATGCCGATGCCGGTGTCGCGCACCTCGATCCACACCTTCTCGCCGCGGTCGCGCGCGATCACCGTCACGCCGCCGCTGGCGGTGTACTTGAGCGCGTTGTCCATCAGGTTCGACAGCATGCGGTGCAGCAACTGCGGATCGCTGCGCACCCACAGGCCGCTGGCGCGCACGCGCAGCTGCAGCGACTTCTGCTCGGCGCGCGCCGAGAAAGTGTGGTTGAGCGGCAGGAACAAGGCGTCGAGCTGTACCGCCTGCACCTCGGGCACGACCACGCCGGCATCGAGCCGCGACACGTCGAGCATGGTGTCGAGCGAGGCGCCGAGCGCATTCACCGCGCGCATCAGCCGCTCGGCGTTGCGGCCCTCGGGACGGTTGCGCAGTTCGTTCTCGAGCGCCGCGCCGAACAGCGCGATCGCATGCAGCGGCTGGCGCAGGTCGTGGCTGGCGGTGCCGAGGAAGCGGGTCTTCTCGAGGCTGGCCCGCTCGGTGGCCGCGATCTGCTCGCCCAGGCGCGCGGCCAGTGCCTCGTTCTCGAAGCGCAGCATCAGCGAATCGGTCAGGAGCCGGTGCTGGCGAATGCCCGCGTGCAGGGTCAGCATCAGGTAGGCCGCGCCGGCCGCGGCCAGGAACAGGTGCAGACCGTCGCCCTGCCAGGCCAGCGCGGTGATCATGCCCAGCGACATCGGCAGCGTGTAGCCGAACAGCGCGGGCTTCAGCGGCCACAGCGACTGCGAGGCGCGCGCACAGCTGCCGACGATGACCGCCATCAGCAGCGAGGTCATCGGCAGGTTGCCGGCCGGCACGACCAGCCAGGGCACGACGGCCGTGACCATGCTGACCAGCGTGACCAGGCGCGAGATCTTGCGCGCCCAGTACGGGCTCTCGACGGCCGGCCGCGCCGGGTACCAGCGCGGCGTGAAGAACACGTAGACGTCGGCCAGCACCATGCCGGCCATCCAGAACAGCAGCCGCGGGTCGTGCAGCTGCGCATAGAGGATGGCGCCGAACACCGCCACGAAGCACAGGTGGGTCAGCGTCGAGGCGCTGTAGGTGTCGTAGACCGAGGCGACGTGTTCGCGCAGCACGCGCTGGCCGAGAACGACGTCGGCGGCCGGGTCGTTCAGCACCGCGCGCCGTTCAATGCAGGGTGCTGATCAACTGGGCCCGCGAGCGCATGCCGAACAGCAGCAGGATGGTCGACACGTGATTCTTCACCGTGCCTTCGCTCAGGTTGGCGAGCTGGGCGATCTCCTTGTTGGCCTTGCCTTCGAGCACCCACTGCAGCACCTGCATCTGGCGCGGCGTGAGTTCCTGCCAGGCGCTGGCATGGGCGAACTCGGCATAGCCCGTGAGCGCCTTCGGCACGGCCGGCGGCGGCGACTGGGCGGCATCGGGGTCGAGCAGGCCGCAGGCGCGGATGAAGCTCACCACTTCCTTCAGGTCGGCCGACTTGGGCAGGAAGGCGCTCGCGCCCAGCGCCAGCACGCCCTGCGCCAGGGTGCTGTTGCCGGTGCCCGAGAGCACCACGATGCGGGCCTCGGGATAGCGCAGGCGGAACTCGGCCAGGCCGCTCAGGCCATGGGTGTCGGGCAGCGCGAGGTCGAGCAGCACCAGGCCGATGGCGTCCTGGTGCGCCTCGTAGAGCTTGAGCGCGTCGGCGACGTTGCCGGCCTCGTAGACCTCGATCGCGGCGCCCGAGGAGGTCGCCTGGGCCTGGACCAGCGCGCAGACGCCGAGTCGCAGCAGGTCGTGGTCGTCGACCACCAGGATCGCGGTACGGCCGCGCGGCGCGATGCCGGCCTGCGCCGCCGAGGACGGGGGAGTGGAGGAGGAAGAGGGATCGAGCGGAGCCACGCGCCGCATCTTAGCGATGCCCCCAGGGGGCGACAGTGCCGGAAGTCATGCTGGTCCCAGCGGCGGCCGCTCGATGTAATGCTATTGTTTGTATAGCACTTGCCAGCGAGGCCGGCGCGGGGCACCATCGGCGGATTCCATCGTGGGCCGCGACGAACGGCCCGCACGAGCCACGGAGACACGCCATGCCGCACACCGCCACCGCCCACGCGCCCGAGGCCGCCAGCGACCGCAAGGTCGATCGCCTGCTCGCCCACTACGAACAGAGCCACCGGCACCCGACCAACGAACTGATCCACTTCGTGGCGATCCCCGCGATCATGGTCAGCCTGGTCGGGCTGATCTTCGCGATCCATCCCTGGGCTGCCTATGCCTTCCTGCTGGCCAGCCTCGTCTACTACCTGACGCTGCGCTCGCCGGTCTTCCTGCTCGCGATGGGCCTCCAGACTGCCATCCTGCTGGCGCTGGTCCATGCCATGGGCAGCCTTGTGTTGCCGATTTCCGCCGCCATCTTCGTGGTGGCGTGGATCTTCCAGTTCATCGGCCACAAGATCGAGGGACGGAAACCTTCGTTCTTCGAAGACATCCAATACCTCTGGGTCGGGCCGCTGTTCGTGGTGTCCAAGCTGCTGCTGAAGCTGGGCATCCGCTGGTAAGTACCCGCTTACGGGACTTTGCCGGCCGCAAGTCGGACAAGACCGCGGTCCTTCGGGGCAGCCGGCCGACAGTCCCTGCCTATCGGCCCGATAGAGACTTTAGGGGAACCCTTGCCTTAGCACTCCCTCTAACCGAGTGCTAATATGGCCAATACGAAGGAGTTTCCCCTGATGACATCCCTGTCTGGAGCCTCTGCCAACCAGCTCGCCGTCGCCAACCCCTGGTCGATGGTGCCCCCGCTGGGTAACCTGGATGCTTATATTTCGGCCGCCAACCGACTGCCGCTGCTCACCCTCGAGGAAGAGCAGGGCTTCGCCCGCCGTTTGCGCGACCACAACGACCTCGAAGCGGCCGGTGCGCTGATCCTCTCGCACCTGCGCCTCGTGGTGTCCATCTCCCGCCAGTACCTGGGCTACGGGCTGCCGCACGGCGACCTGATCCAGGAGGGCAACGTCGGCCTGATGAAGGCCGTGAAGCGTTTCGACCCCGACCAGGGCGTGCGGCTGGTGAGCTACGCCATGCACTGGATCAAGGCCGAGATCCACGAGTACATCCTGAAGAACTGGCGCATGGTCAAGGTCGCGACGACCAAGGCCCAGCGCAAGCTGTTCTTCAACCTGCGCTCGATGAAGCAGGGCTTCAAGGCCGACTCGGCCGCGGCCGACACCGGCACGCACCGCGAAACGCTGAGCGCCGACGAGGTGACGCAGATGGCCGCGCGCCTGAACGTGAAGCCCGAGGAAGTGCTCGAGATGGAAACCCGGCTCTCGGGCGGCGATGTGCTGCTCGACCCGAGCCCGAACGACGACGGCGAGGAAGCCTTCGGCCCGATCGCCTACCTGGCCGACGCGACGCAGGAACCGACCGCGCTGCTCGAATCGCAGCAGCGCGACCGCCTGTCGAGCGACGGCATCGCGACCGCGCTCGAGGCCCTCGACGCACGCAGCCGCCGCATCGTGGAAGAGCGCTGGCTCAAGGTCAACGACGACGGCTCGGGCGGCATGACGCTGCACGACCTGGCCGCGGTCTATGGCGTGAGCGCCGAGCGCATTCGCCAGATCGAAGTGGCCGCGATGAAGAAGATGAAGAAGGCGCTGGCCGACTACGCCTGATCGGCTTCTTCCGCCCCTTCGAACGAGCCCGGCCCCCGCGCCGGGCTTTTTCTTGGGGCGTTCAGCCCGAAGTCTTGGCGAGGGTGCGCAGCGCGCGCTTGGCGATGTAGCGCGTCTCGGCCACGTTCGATTCCTTCACCCAGCGCGCGCACACGCCGTCGACCCACTCCGCCTGCGTCTTGCTCGCGTCGTTGAGCCAGTTGGCGACCGAGTTCTGCACGTAGCGGCTGCCGTCGGCGCGCAGCGGCTCCAGCAGCGGCAGCGCGCGCCAGGGCTCGGCCTTCAGCGCCTCGATCTGCGCGCACCACACGCCGCGCGGGCGCGTGAGTTCGCTCGCGAAGCGGCGGATGTTGGGATCGTCGTCGCGCACCCACGGCTGCAGCAGCGCGAGCGCCTCGTCGAGCGAGCCGACGACCGCGTCGCGCACCGCCATCCAGGCGATCTCGCGCACGCCGAAGTGCGGATCGGCCGCGAAGCGCCGCACCGCCTCGAGCTGGCCGGCCAGCGGCAATTGCGACAGCGTGACCCACTGCGCCGCCCAGCAACGCGCGACGTCGCTGGCATGCGTGGCGAGCCGGTGCGCAACGGCGTCGCGTTCGTCGTGCAGCGCGGCGAGGTCGTACAGCGCCCGCGCGATGTGGCCATGGCGCTGCATCGGCTTGAAGGCACTCAGCATCGCGAGCGTGTCGACCAGCCGCTCGCTCGCCGCGTCGAGGCCGATGTGGCCCGCCACGCTGCGCGCCAGCTGCGGCAGTTCGAGCGCGAGGAATTCGTTGAGGTTGACGGTCTCGATCAGCCCGTCGTTGAGGGCGCGCAGCACCTCGGGAGGAATCAGCGCGATGCGGAACGCGCCCTTGCGCGCCTTCAGGTGCGCGACCGCCGCGATGGCCGCGGCGAGGCTCTCGGCCTCCGTGCCGCTCGCCATGGCCTCAGGCCGCCAGCAGGGTCTTGATGTCGGCCACCATCGGCGGCACGCCGGCGCCGTAGCGCGCGTACAGCCGCAACCGGCCCTGCGGGTCGTAGACGAAGCTCGCGGCCGAGTGGTCCATCGAATAGCTGGTGGGCGTCTTGCCGTCCACCTTCTTGTAATAGACCTTGAAGTCCTTGGCGGTGGCGACGAGCTCGTCGGCGGTCGGGATCAGCGCGACGAAGCTGGGGTCGAAGGCGCCCATGTAGGCCTTCATCACCTCGGGCGTGTCGCGCGCCGGATCGACCGTGACGAACACCACCTGCAGCTTGTCGCCGTCGGCACCGAGCTGCTGCTTGACCTGCGCCATCTCGGTCATGGTGGTCGGGCAGACGTCGGGGCACTGCGCGTAGCCGAAGAACAGCACGACCACCTTGCCCTTGAAGTCGGCCATGGTGCGCTGCTTGCCGTCGGCGTCCTTCAGCGAGAAGTCGCGCGCGTAGTCGGCGCCCGTGATGTCGACCGCATTGAAGCTCTGCTTGGGTTCGCTGCAGCCCGCGAGGCCCAGCCCCACGGTGGCGGACACGGCCGTCCAGCCCGCGCCGGCGGCGATCAACTTCAGGGCATTGCGCTTGTTCATGGGGTCAGCGGAGGTAGTGGTCGACGAGCAGCGCCGCGAACAGCACGCTCAGGTGGATCAGCGAGAACCGGAAGGTCTTGCGCGCCAGGGCGTCGGAGTAGTTGCGCCACAGCGCGAAGGCGTAGCCGGTGAAGCCCACGCTCACGGCCACGGCCACCACGAGGTAGAGCCAGCCGCTCATGCCGTAGGCGAAGGGCATCAGGCAGGCCGCGAACAGGATGAAGGTGTAGAGCAGCACCTGCAGCCGCGTGAACTCGTTGCCGTGCGTGACCGGCAGCATCGGCAGGCCGGCCTTGCGGTAGTCCTCGACGCGGTAGAGCGCCAGCGCCCAGAAGTGCGGCGGCGTCCACAGGAAGATGATGAGGAACAGGATCAGCGCCTCGGGCCCGACCTCGCCCGTCATCGCGGCCCAGCCCAGCACCGGCGGCATCGCGCCCGAGGCGCCGCCGATCACGATGTTCTGCGGCGTCAGCGGCTTGAGGATCACGGTGTAGATCACCGCATAGCCGACGAAGGTGGCGAAGGTCAGCCACATGGTGAGAGGGTTGACGGTGAACCACAACAGCACCGAGCCGGCCGTGCACAGCGCCGCCGAGAACAGCAGCGCCTGGCGGTCGCTGAGCTCGCCGCGCGCGGTCGGGCGCCAGGCGGTGCGCTTCATCTTGGCGTCGATGCCCTTCTCGACCAGGCAGTTGAACGCGGCCGCCGCGCCCGCCACCAGCCAGATGCCGATGCAGGCCAGCACGGCGCGCTGCACGTCGAGCCACGAAGGCGCGCCGGGCACGGCGAGCACCATGCCGATCAGCGCGCAGAAGACGATCAGCTGCACCACGCGCGGCTTGGTGAGCGCATAGAACTGCCGCAGCACGCTCGCGCCATGCGCCTGCTGCAGGGGAATCGGGGTGCTCATCGGGGGACCTCCGCGCCGCGCAGGGGGGCGCCAGGTGGAACGGCGGGCTTCGCGCGCGACAGGCGGGCGCCGGCCGCCTGCTCGCGCCGGCTCTCGCACAGCGCCCAGACCAGCACCACCGCGAGCGCGGCGGCACCGCCCGTGTGCAGCAGGGCGGCCGCGAGCGGCCAGCCGAGCAGCACGTTGCCCAGGCCGGTCGCGAGCTGCAGCAGCGCGAGGCCGGCGAGCCAGCCGGCCTGCGGGCGCAGGCTGTCGATGCGGCGCATGCGCCAGGCCAGCAGGCCGAGCGCGACGAACACGAGGTAGGCCATGAGCCGGTGCGCGTAGTGGATCGCGGTGAGCGCCGCGAAATCGAGCGGCACGCCCTCGCCGGTCACGCCGAGGTGGCGCCAGATCTCGAAGCCCTGCGCGAAATTCATCGGCGGCCACCAGCTGTCCTGGCAGGTCGGGAACTGGGTGCAGGCCAGCACCGCGTAGTTGGTGCTGACCCAGCCGCCGAGCGCGATCTGCAGCACCAGCAGCACCGAGGTCGCGATCAGGCCGTTGCGCAGCGCCGGCGACACCGGCGTGGGCAGGCGCTGCGCGGCCACCTGGCGGTAGCGCACGGCCTGGATGCACAGCAGCGCGAGCAGCACCACGGCGCCCAGCAGGTGCAGCGTGACGATGGCGGGGAAGAGCTTCCAGGTGACGGTGAGCGCGCCGAAGGCCCCCTGCAGGCAGACCCAGACCAGCGTGGCCGCGGGCCACCAGGCGCTGAGCGCGGCATGGTCGCCCTCGCGCCGCGCCGACGACGGTGCCGCCCTCGCCTGCTGGCGCTGCCGCGCGCGCACCACCCAGGTCGCGACCGCGAGCACGGTGATCAGCGCGCCAACGCCGGTGGCGAGGTAGCGATGGACCATCTCGACCCAGGCCTTGCTGTGCGTGACCGGGCCGGTGGGCTGCGCGGCCTGCGCCATCGCGATCTCGTGGCGCGCGCCGACCGGGCTCGCATTGCCGTAGCAGCCGGGCCAGTCGGGGCAGCCCAGGCCCGAATCGGAGAGGCGCGTGAAGGCGCCGAACAGCGTGAGGTCGAAGGTCAGGAACAGCGTGAGCACGGTCAGCGCATGCAGCCGCCGCGCCGGGCCCGCGCCCGCGTTGCGCCGCCACACCCAGACCAGCGGCCCGAGCGCGATCAGCGCGCCGGCCGCCAGCAGCCAGGCGATCGGCGTGAGGTCGTAGAGCGAGCTGGTGTCCATCTTGATTGAAATCGTCGTGCGTCTTCGTCGTCGCGAGCTCAGCGGCCCGGCTCGTCCCACGAGGCGGAGGCGCGCAGCAGGCGGTCGAGGTCGCGCTTGGCGCGGCCCGCGCCCTTGGCATCCATGCGCGCGGGGAAGCGCATCATGAAGTTGCCCATCGGGTCGACCACGAACAGGTGCTCGGCCAGCGTGTGGCCGGTTTCGGGCGTGAGCCACCTGGCGAGCTGCTCGGGCGGCAGGCGCAGCACGGTGGCGCCGCGCAGGCCGTTCTCGAGGCGCTCGGGCACGGGCGCGGCATCGCTGACCAGCCAGACGCGGTCGAGCCGGTCCTTCTCGCGGCCCAGCACCTCGCGCAGCTGGCGCTGCAGGTAGAGCTGCTGCTCGCACAAGGCGTCGCAGGCGGCATCGGCCACCGCCACCAGCAGCCACTGGCCCTTGAGCGTCTGCAGGCTGACCGGCGCGCCCGCACGGTCGGCGGCGGTCAGCGCCGGCATCTCGTGCTGCGGATCGATCAGCTGGCCATAGACGCTGCGGCCCTCGGGCCGGATCACGTAGTAGGTGAAATACGAGGCGATCACGGGCGCCGCGCACATCAGCATGACGGCGATCATCTTCCAGCGCCCGACGACCGTGCGGCGGCCCTCCGCGCCGTCGAGCACCTGGGTCGGCGACGGCATCGAGTGCACGGTCAGCCCCAGCGGCTCGTCAGAGGCCTGCATCGCGGCGTGCGCGGCGCGAGCGCCGGAGGGGGGCAATGAATTGGAACCAGACATAGAGGATCACCACGAGGGCCGACAGGCCGAACCACTGGAATGCATAGCCATAGTGTTTCTCCAGGCCCAGCGCGGGCGCCGGCCAATCGCGCTGCAGGCCCTCGGAAGCGGGCCCGGTCTGCTGCAGCGACACGTCGGTGCGCAGCGGCAGTTGCGTTTCGGCACGGAAGCCTTCGAGGTCGAGATTCTGCCGGATGGGCGAAGACCCCTCGCCAGCCGGTGCCGAGGCCGGTGCGGCGGGCTTGCCGAGCTCGAGCAGGTGGCCCGGCGGCGGCTCGATCAGGCCGGTGACGTCGACGAGGCCGGCCGGCGTCTCGACCGCGCCCAGCTGCGTGCGGTCGTTGAAATTGCGCTGGATCCAGCCGCGCTGCACCATCACCGTCTGGTTGCTGCCCTCGAGCGCGAGCGGCGTCAGCACGTAGAAGCCGGGCACGCCGTGCATCTGGCGGTTGTCGAGGTAGACCGATTGCGCCGCGAGCCACAGCCCGCGCAGGTGCACGGGGCGGTGCAGCATCTCGGCGGGACGCTCGAGCGCGAGGAAGTCGGCCTGCTCGAGCGGCGGCTTGAGCTTCTGGGCCTCGATCTCGGCCTGCAGCGCCTCTTTTTGCGCCGCGCGCGAAAGCTGCCAGCGGCCCAGCGAGATGGTCGACGACACGGTAACCAGCGCGGCGATGGTCATCAGCCAGAAGCGGGCCCAGGTCCAGCCGCGGTCGCTGCGCTGGCGGGAGGAGGCGCGGTCCGGCGCGGGGGGCGGGGTCAGGGGATCGGGAGTCACTGGAGCGCGGGTGGCAGGCGGCCGATAATGCGGGTCATGAAATACTTCGTTGCCCTGTTGTTGGTGGGCATCTTCGCGAGCCTGGCTTTCGCGCTCTTCTACATGTTGAAGGACGGTCGCAACGGGCGCGCCAAGAGCGGCGGCATGGCGCGCGCGCTCACCTTTCGGATCGGCCTCTCGGTCTTTTTGTTCCTCTGCATGCTGCTGGCCTGGAAATTCGGCTACGTCCAGCCCACCGGGCTCCCTCTCGGCAAGTAGGTGGTGCTCGTTCCACGAGAACCATGAAAAAGGCGCCTGACGGCGCCTTTTTTCTGGAATGCCGCGAGGTGCTTCGCTCAAAGCCAATAGACCAGCATGTAGAGGCCCAGCCACACCACGTCGACGAAGTGCCAGTACCAGGCGGCGCCCTCGAAGCCGAAGTGGCGCTCGGGCGTGAAGTGGCCCTTCTGCAGGCGCAGCGTGATGAACAGCAGCATCAGCATGCCGATGAACACGTGCAGGCCGTGGAAGCCGGTCAGCATGAAGAAGGTCGAGCCGTAGGTGCCCGAGCTGAGCTTGAGGTTCAGTTCGGTGTACAGGTGGTGGTACTCGTAGCCCTGCACGCCCAGGAAGATCACGCCGAGCAGCACGGTGAGCCACATGAAGCGGATGGTCTGCGCGCGATGGCCGGCACGCAGCGCGTGGTGGGCGATGGTCAGCGTCACGCCCGAGCTCAGCAGCAGCGCGGTGTTGATCGTGGGCAGCCAGAACGGGCCGACGGTCTGGAACGGCTCGACGATGCCGGCCGGCGAACCGGTCGCGCCGGCCGCGACGCTGGGCCACACGGCCTTGAAGTCGGGCCACAGCAGCGCGTTGTCCAGGCTGCCGAGGTTCGGCAGCGCGTGGGTACGGGCCCACCACAGCGCGGTGAAGAAGGCGCCGAAGAACATCACCTCGGAGAAGATGAACCAGCTCATGCTCCAGCGGTACGAGAGATCGATCTTGTGGCCGTACTGGCCGCTCTCGCTCTCGCCGATGGCGGCGCGGAACCACACGAACAGCGTGCCGAGCCAGATCAGCATGCCCAGCAGCAGCGACCACGCACCCCACTGGTGGCCGTTGATCCACTGCCCCGCGCCGAGGATCACGAAGAACAGGCCGATGGCGGACACGACCGGGTAGGCCGAGGGTCCTGGCACGAAGTAGTAAGGCGTGGTGCCGTGGGTGGTTGAACTCATATCAGCTCCTGGCTTTCTTTCTTCTCTCGATTCGATGGGTTCTGGGTATCGTGGGTTCGTTCGGGTCTCAGGGCGCGACCACGAAGCGCACCACCAGCACGAGGCCGACGATGAACGCGATCACCATCACGAAGGCGACCGCGATGATGTGCAGCGGGTTCAGCTTGGCCAGGTCGTCCTGGTAGGCGCTCTTCTTGCGAATGCCGAAGAACGACCAGGCCACGGCCTTGAGCGTCGCGAGCAGCGAGCCCTTGCGCTGCGTGGCGGGGGTCGGGGTGGGCGGCGAATCGACCATCACGAACGCGGCTCGGCGGCGGTGGCGGGCGCGACGGCGACCGGCGCCGCGGGCGTCTTGCCGCCGACCTCGAAGAAGGTGTACGACAAGGTGATCGTCTTCACGTCCTTCGAGATCTTGGGATCGATCACGAAGGCGACCGGCCACTGCTTCTTCTCGCCCGCGTCGAGCGTGTACTGGTTGAAGCAGAAGCACTCGAGCTTGTTGAAATAGGGCGCGGCCTGCTGCGGCGCGTAGCTCGGGATGGCCTGCGCGGCCATGCGGCGGTTCTGCACGTTCTGGAACTCGTACATCACCGTGTTGAGCTCGCCCGGGTGCACTTCCATCGTGCGCTCGGCCGGCTTGAAGTCCCAGAGGCCGCCGCGCACGTTGGAGTCGAACTCGACCTTGATCGTGCGGGTCATGTCGATCTGCGTGTTGTCGGGCACGCGCACGTTCTTGCCGCCGCTCGCGCCACCCGGCACCTCGAGCTCGGAGAGCGCGAGGATGTTGATGCCGGTCATCTCGCAGATGGCGCGGTACAGCGGCACCAGCGCGTAGCCGAAGGCGAACATGCCGCCGGCGACCACGGCCAGCTTGCCGACCATCTGGACATTGGCGCGCCGGATGCGTTGACCGAGGCTCATGTGCGTGTGCTCCCGTGCCTGGAAATTGATGGAGGCGTCAGCGGCCGCTGAACCAGACCATGCGCACGACGAAGCCGACGAAGAAGATCAGCGCGATCGAGGCCAGCGTGAGCCCCATGCGGCGGTTGCTTCTTCTCTGTTCGGGCGTCATCGCGTGGCGGTCTCGGTCGTCGGGATTGCGTGGGGCGGTGCGGCGCTCAGCCGATCACCTTGGTGGCGGTCGCGTCCAGCTTGGGCGGCGTCTCGAAGGTGTGGAACGGCGCCGGCGACGGCACTTCCCACTCGAGGCCCTCGGCGGCTTCCCACGGCTTCTGTGGTGCCTTCTCGCCCTTGCCGAGCATGGTCGGCAGCACGACGAAGAAGAAGAAGTACACCTGGGCCAGGCCGAAGGCGAAGGCGCCGACCGATGCCACCGCGTTGAAGTCGGCGAACTGCATCGGGTAGTCGGCATAGCGGCGCGGCATGCCCGCCAGGCCCAGGAAGTGCATCGGGAAGAAGGTGATGTTGAACGAGATCAGCGACCACCAGAAGTGGATCTTGCCGCGCGTTTCGTTGTACATCACGCCGGTCCACTTGGGCGCCCAGTAGTAGTAGCCCGCGAACATCGCGTAGAGCGAGCCGGCCACCAGCACGTAATGGAAGTGGGCCACCACGTAGTAGGTGTCCTGCAGCTGGATGTCGATCGGCGCGATCGCGAGGATCAGGCCGGTGAAGCCGCCCATCGTGAACACGAAGATGAAGCCCACCGCGAACAGCATCGGCGTCTCGAAGGTCATCGAGCCCTGCCACATGGTCGCGATCCAGTTGAAGATCTTCACGGCCGTCGGCACCGCGATCAGCATGGTCGCGTACATGAAGAACAGCTGGCCCGTGACCGGCATGCCGGTCGTGAACATGTGGTGCGCCCAGACGATGAACGACAGGATCGCGATCGACGAGGTGGCATACACCATCGAGGCGTAGCCGAACAGCTTCTTGCGCGCGAAGGCCGGCACGATCTGGCTGATGATGCCGAAGGCCGGCAAGATCATGATGTAGACCTCGGGGTGGCCGAAGAACCAGAAGATGTGCTGGTACATCACCGGGTCGCCGCCGCCCGCGGGGTTGAAGAAGCTGGTGCCGAAGTGGCGGTCGGTCAGCGTCATCGTGATGGCGCCGGCGAGCACCGGCATCACGGCGATCAGCAGGTAGGCGGTGATGAGCCAGGTCCAGCAGAACATCGGCATCTTCATCAGCGTCATGCCGGGGGCGCGCATGTTGAGGATGGTCACGATGATGTTGATCGAGCCCATGATCGACGAGGCGCCCATGATGTGCATCGCGAAGATGCCGGCGTCCATCGAGGGGCCCATCTGCAGCGTGAGCGGCGCGTAGAGCGTCCAGCCCGCGGCCGGTGCGCCGCCGGGCATGAAGAACGAACCGACCAGCATCAGCGCCGCCGGGATCAGCAGCCAGAAGCTGAAGTTGTTCATGCGCGCGAACGCCATGTCCGAAGCGCCGATCTGCAGCGGGATCATCCAGTTCGCGAAGCCCACGAAGGCCGGCATGATCGCGCCGAACACCATGATCAGGCCGTGCATGGTGGTGAACTGGTTGAACAGCTCGGGGTTCACGAGCTGCAGGCCCGGCTGGAACAGCTCGGCGCGGATCAACAGCGCGAGCACGCCGCCCACCATCAGCATCGTGAAGCTGAACAGCAGGTAGAGCGTGCCGATGTCCTTGTGGTTGGTCGCGAACACCCAGCGGCGCCAGCCGGTGGGCGCGTGGTGGTCATGGTGGTCGTCGTGCGCGTGGTCGCCATGGGCGTGACCGTGGGGGTCGAGGACTGCACTCATTTCATCGTTCCTTGAATATCTCGTCGCTGGGCGCTGTTCGCTGTGTTGTTCCGGTCAACCGATCACTTGCCGCGCAGGGCAAGGACTTCGGCCGGCTGCACGATCTGGCCCGTCTTGTTCGACCAGCTGTTCTTGGTGTAGGTGGCGACGGCCGCGAGGTCGGTGTCGCTCAGCTGCTTCCAGGACGGCATCGCGCCGTTGTTCTGGCCGTTGAGCAGCACCATCAGCTGCACCTTGTGGTCGGCGTCGAGCACCTTCGGGTCGCCGTCGAGCGCCTTGATCGGGCCCGCGCCCTTGCCGTTGGCCTGGTGGCAGGCCGCGCAGTTGGCGGCGTAGACCTTCTCGCCGCGCGCCATCATGTCGGGCAGGGTCCAGACCTTGGTCGGGTCGTCGAGCTTGGCGGCGGCTTCCTTGCGCTTGGCGGCGACCCAGGTCGTGTAGTCGGCGGCCGAGACCACCTTCACGTGGATCGGCATGTAGGCGTGTTCCTTGCCGCACAGTTCCTGGCACTGGCCGTAGTAGTCGCCGACGGTCTCGGCGCGGAACCAGGTGTCGCGCACGAAGCCGGGGATCGCGTCCTGCTTGATGCCGAGCTGCGGCACCGCGAAGGCGTGGATCACGTCGTTGGCGGTGGTGATGATGCGAACCTTCTTCTGCACCGGCACGACCATGGGGTTGTCGACCTTGAACAGGTAGTCGTCGGGAATCGCGCCCTTGGCGCCGGCGTCGGACATCGCGCGCTGCGAGCTGTCGAGCGTGGAGATGAAGGCCAGGCCCTCGCCTTCGCCGTTCAGGTAGTCGTAGCCCCACTTCCACTGGTAGCCGGTGGTCTTGATCGTGAGGTCGGCGTTGGTGGTGTCCTTCTGGGCCACCAGCACCTTGGTGGCGGGCAGCGCCATCGCGATCACGATCAGGAAGGGAACGATGGTCCAGATGACTTCGACCACCACCGATTCATGGAAGTTGGCGGCCTTGTGGCCCACCGACTTGCGGTGCTTCCAGATCGAATAGAACATGACCGCGAACACGGCCACGAAGATCACCGTGCAGATGATCATCATCACCGTGTGCAGGAAGTGCTGCTCCTGCGCAATCTTGGTCACACCGACCGGAAGATTCAACTGGCGCACCGAGGGGCCGCCGGGCAGATCGTTGACTGCGTGCGCCGCGCCGCTGAAAGCCGCGCCGGCCGCCAGCATCGCCGGCATGAACTTATTGCGCCAAATGCTCTTCATCGTGTTCACGTTTCTTCAAATTTTCAACAAACCCAACCGTGCGGCACCGCGCGAGCCCCCTCAGGCGCCGCGCAACGCCATCCGGATCTCGCGCGCCAGTGCGGCCCTCAACTCCGGCCGCACATAGCGTCCCACCCTGACCGACCGACCCTGGCCCGACAACTCGATCAGCGATCGGTCGCCGGTCTGCGGCTCGATCCGCACCCGGTGCGGAAGAAATTCCGTGCGCTCGTAGCTCCCGCCGTTCTCGAGTTCGACCACGAGCCGACCTGCCTGCAACATGATCCTCTCGCCGTCGGTCGCATGCCGCGCGTAGGCCATGAACGCGAACCCCACGGCGGCCAGTTCGAGCCAGGCGAACGGCAGCACGAGCGGCGCGCCATGCAGCCAGAAGACCGTGCCTATACCGAGCGATACCACGCACAGCGAAGCGTAGAGCCAGCCGAGCTGGCTCGGCGTCACCGAGCAGTTCCGCTTCAGGAACCAGTGGATGTTCTGGCCTGAAACGGTGGCAAATCGAAACACGGAATTCGACACGGGCGAGTTCAGCAAATCGGTCAATCGGCGCCCGCCCGAACCCTTGTCTTCCACGGGTTCCGACGGACCTCGATCGCGGGCATGTACCCACGAGTTTCACGCAACGGCGGATTGTAGCGGGTAGATACCAGCGGCCGTGTACCGAATGCGGCACGCGCGGGCCGCTCGACAACCGGCTTCAGTGGGCCGGCGGGCGCCCGCGCTGCAGCATCGCGCGCATCTCGCGCAGCGAGACCGCGCTCTCGGCCGACAGCGAGACCCGCGGGGTCGGCTTGAAGGCATGGCCGTAGATGATCTCGAAGGTCAGCGCGATCCGGCCCTCGCCGCCCTCGGCCGGCGCGAGCTCGGGCAGCGCCTTTCGCAAGGCCGCGTGCCAGGCCCGGCCGCGCAGGGCCGGAAAACGCGCCGGATGCAGGTTGCGCCCGAGCGTGCGCAGCTCGGCCAGCGCGGCCTCGGGCGTGGCCCAGGTCAGCACGATGCGCTCCATGTCCATCACCGGCTCGGCGAAGCCGGCATGCACCAGCATGTCGCCCCAGTCGTGCATGTCGGTGAACTCGTGACTGGCGGCCGGCCAGCCCAGGCGCGCATGCAGGGCGCGCAGTTCGCGCAGGGTGTCGGGGCCGAAGCACGAGAACATCAGGAAGCCGTCGGTGGCGACCTGCCGGTGCCAGTGCGCGATCAGCGCCTCCGGGTCGGCCGCCATGTGCAGCGCCATGTTGGCCCAGAGCAGGTCGACGCCCTCCTCGGGCAGTCCGTCGAAGCGCAGCTTGCCGCCCTGCCAGCGGCGCGCGCTCCACCAGGGCGCGGCCAGCGCGGCCGAGGTCGCGGCGGCCAGCGCGGGTTCGGGCTCGATCACGAAGGCCTCGGCCTCGCGGTAGCGGCGCGCCAGCAGCTCGTGCGCCTCGAGGCCGCCGCGCAGCGGCGCCCAGTCGGCCCAGTGGCGCGGCCTGGCCTTGATCCATTGCAGGCGGTCTTCCATGCGCCGCCCGATCTCCTCGTGCAGCCAGGGCGAGCCGTCGGCGGGCGCCAGCCGGCGCCAGCGGGCGGCCGCCGCGGCATCGATGGTCGGCGGTCGTCGTTGGGGGTCGGTGGCCATGGGGGCGTGAGTATATTGAGCCCATGCTCAGCCGCTGGACCGCACGCCCTTTGACCTCGCTGTTGGCACGGCTGCCCAGCCAGTGCGCGCTGTGCCGCGACTGGCCGTCGCGCCCGGTGTGCGAGGCCTGCGCCGCGCGCTTCGCCGCCAGCGCGCCGCGCTGCCAGACCTGCGCGCTGCCGCTGCCCGCGGGCGTGGCGCGCTGCGGCGACTGCGTCGTGCACCCGCCGCCGCTCGATGCCTGCCTCGCGGCCTGCGACTACGCCTGGCCCTGGCCGGACTGCGTCGCCGACTTCAAGTTTCGCGGCGACACCGGCTGGGCCGGCCCGCTCGCGCAGCTGCTGCGCGCCATCCCGCGGGCGGCGGCGCTGCTCGATGCCTGCGACCGCGTGCTGCCGATGCCGCTCGCGCCGGGCCGGCTGCGCGAGCGCGGCTTCAACCAGGCACTCGAGCTGGCGCGCCGGCTCGCGCCCGGCAAGACCGATGCCGCGCTGCTGCTGCGCACGCGCGAGACGCCGGCCCAGCGCGGCCTCTCGCGCGCCGAGCGCATGCGCAACCTCCAGGGCGCCTTCGCGGTCGAGCCGCTGCGCGCCGATGCGCTGGCCGGGCGGCGCGTGGTGCTGGTCGACGACGTGATGACCACCGGCGCCTCGCTGTTCAGCGCGGCCCAGGTGCTGCGGCGCGCGGGCGCGGCGCATGTCGCGGGCATCGTGCTGGCGCGCACCGGCAAGCCGCACTGAGCGTGGCGACAATCGGGCCATGTTCCATATCGTCCTGGTCCACCCCGAGATTCCGCCGAACACCGGCAACGTGATCCGCCTGGCCGCCAACACCGGCTGCACCCTGCATCTGGTGGAGCCGCTGGGCTTCTCGATGGACGACAAGCTGCTGCGCCGCGCCGGCCTCGACTACCACGAGTACGCCGAGGTGCGCCGCCATGCGAGCTGGCAGGCGCTGGTCGACAGCGAACGGCCGGCGCCCGAGCGCCTGTTCGCGCTCACCACGCGCGGCACCCGCGCCGTGCACGACATCCGCTTCGCGCCCGGCGACTGGCTGGTGTTCGGCTCCGAGACCAGCGGCCTGCCGCCCGCGATCCGCGAGAGCTTCGATCCCGCGCAGTGGCTGCGGCTGCCGATGCGCGAGGGCCAGCGCAGCCTGAACCTGTCGAACGCGGTGGCGGTGACGGTGTTCGAGGCCTGGCGGCAGAACGGATTCAAATGAGGCTTCGCGACCCCTCGCGCGATGGGGTCGCATCCGAACGGCGGAATCCCCCGTATGGAAAGCATGCCGGCTCGATGCATTCCGGCATGCCGATCCACCCACGCTCCACACGGGGCACGAGGAGTTCCACCATGCAAGCCAAGTCCATCGCCTTCGCCGCCCTCGCCACCCTGGTCCTGAGCCACGGCGCCCAGGCCTTCCAGGGCGAACAGAATCCGCTGCCCGCGGCACCGTTCCAGTCGACGCTGTCGCGCGCCGAGGTGCAGGCCCAGGCCATGCGGCCGCTGCGCATCACCAATGGCGGCACCGGCGTGGCCCGACCGACCGACGGCATGACCGACCGCGCCGCGGTGCGCGCCAGCGCGGTCGGCATCACGCGCCAGGGCGCGGCCGCCTATGGCGAGATCAGCGACCGCCGCATGTAAGAAAAGAAGGGGCCGCCCGCGTCAGCGGTAGCGGCGCACCACCGACTCGGCCACGCAGGCGGGCTTGGCCGCGCCTTCGAGCTCGATGGTGGTTTCCCAGGTCATCTGGATGCCGTCGTCGGCAATGGGTTCGGCGGTCAGCAGCTTCATGCGCGCGCGCAGCCGCTTGCCCACCGGCACGGGCGACATGAAGCGCACCCGGTTCAGGCCGTAGTTCACGCCCATGCGCGACTCCACCACGTCGAGCGCGGTCTCGTAGAAGCGCGGCAGCAGCGACAGGGTGAGGAAGCCGTGGGCGATCGGCCCGCCGAAGGGACCGGCCTTCGCGCGCTCGAGGTCGACATGGATCCACTGGTGGTCGCCGGTCGCCTCGGCGAACTGGTTGACCTGCTCCTGGGTGATGGTGATCCAGTCGCTCACCGCGACTTCCTGGCCGACGCAGGCGGCCAGATCCTGAAGGGTCTGGAAGGTCTTCTTGGTCATGCGCCGCACTCTAGCGGCAAGGCCGCGGCCGCGGGTGTCGGCACCGCGACAAGCGGCCTCAGGGAATACCTGGGGCGCCCAGACACGCGGCGGCTCAGCTTTCGAGCCATTGGCAGATCGGCTGCCATTGCTCGAGGTCGCGCTGCACCCGTCCCGGCGCGATGTCGAACACGGTGAGTCCGCGCGCCGCGAGCTGCACGTAGTTCTGCGTGTCGCGCAGCTCGCCGACCACCGGCACGCCCAGCCCCGCGATGAATTCGTTGAGCCGGTCGGCCGCCAGCGTGCGGGCGTTGACGCGCATGCCGACCAGGCCGATCTGCGTCTTCTCGGCGCGGCGCTGCTCGAGCAGCCGGTCGATGAATTCGCGCGTGGCGTAGATGTCGAAGATGCTCGGCTGCAGCGGCACGATGAGCTTGTCGGCCAGCCCGATCACGTCCTTGAAGCGCCAGCCGTGCAGGCCGGCCGGCGTGTCGAGCACCGCATGGGTGGTGCCGCGCGGCGGGCGCACCACGCTGTTGTCCTCGGTGGCGTCCCAGGTCGAGATGGTCCGCGCCTGCGGCGGGCGCAGCCCGAGCCAGAGCCGGGAGGACTGCTGGCGATCCACGTCGCCGAGCATCACGGCGTGGCCGCGGCTTGCAAAGTAGCCCGCGATGTTCGTCGCGAGCGTGGATTTGCCAACGCCACCCTTGGGATTGGCGACCAGAACCACCGGCATGGAAATCTCCTCCAGAAGGGACAGTCCGCCATGGTAGTGGCTGGCGCCCAAAATCCCGGGACTGCGCTATGTTCGCGGGATGACGACAACAACATCCACGGGAACCCCTCAGGGTGGAGGCACCTACGTGCTCGCCGCCCATCCGCACTGGCGCGATTCGCGCGTGAACCGCCGGCTGCTGGCCGCGGCGCGCGCGGTGCCGGGCGTCGATGTCAACGACCTCTACGGCACCTACCCCGATTACGCGATCGACGTCGAGGCTGAGCAGCGGCGCCTCGAGCGCGCGCAGCTGGTGGTGCTGCTGCATCCGATCCAGTGGTACTCGATGCCGGCGCTGCAGAAGCTCTGGGTCGACGAGGTGCTGGCCTACGGCTGGGCCTACGGCCCGGAGGGCATCGCGCTGCAAGGCAAGGACCTGTGGCTGGTCGCCACCACCGGCAGCCCCGAGAGCAGCTACCACCCGCAGGGCTACCACCGCTATTTCTTCGACGCCTTCCTGCCGCCCTACGAGCAGACCGCCGCGCTGTGCGGCATGCGCTTCCTGCCGCCGCTGATCTTCCATGGCGCGCGCAGCGCCGCCGAGGCCGAGGTGGCCGCGCACGTCGAGGTCTTTGCCCAGCGCCTGGGCAGCTACCCCGACTGGCCCGAGATGGACGAGCTCGACGCCTGCGTGGCCTGCCCGGTGCCAGAGAGCGACCGGCCGGCCGAATCGGACGACATCGGCAAGGTGGTCGAGCGGGTGTTCCACACCACCATGAGCCGCCGGCTGGCCGCCACGACCGGCGGGAGCGCCTGAATGGAGCACGCGCCCGCCTGGCTGACCAACAGCCTGATCTACCTGAGCGCCGCCGTGCTGGTGGTGCCGCTGTCCAAGGCCCTGGGCCTCGGTTCCATCATCGGCTACCTGGTGGCCGGCATCGCCATCGGCCCGTGGGGGCTGGGGCTGGTGTCGCGCGTGGAGGACGTGCTGCACTTCGCCGAGTTCGGCGTGGTGCTGATGCTGTTCCTGGTCGGCCTCGAGCTCGAGCCCAAGCGGCTGTGGAACCTGCGCCGGCCGATCTTCGGCTGGGGCACGGCGCAGGTGCTCAGCTGCGCCGCGGTGCTGTTCGCGATCGGCTGCGCTGTCGGCGCGCCCTGGCGCGTGTCGCTGGTGGCGGCGCTGGGGCTGGCGCTGTCCTCGACCGCGATCGCGCTGCAGGTGTTCGGCGAACGCAACCTGCTGCGCACGCCGAGCGGCCAGGCCGGCTTCTCGATCCTGCTGTTCCAGGACGTCGCGGCGATCCCGATCCTCGCCATCCTGCCGCTGTTGGCCGGCGCCACCGCGGCCGAGCAGTCGATGGGCGGCCTCGACCGCCTGCTCGAGGGCCTGAAGATCTTCGGCGTGATCGGCGGCATCGTGCTCGGCGGCCGGCTCGCGTTGCGCCCGGTGCTGCGCTGGATCGCGCGCAGCGACACGCCCGAGATCTTCACCGCCGCCGCGCTGCTGCTGGTGGTGGCGATCGCGGCGCTGATGCAGTTCGTCGGCCTGTCGATGGCGCTGGGCGCCTTCCTCGCGGGCGTGCTGCTGGCCGAGAGCGAATACCGGCGCGAGCTCGAGACCGACATCGAGCCCTTCAAGGGCCTCTTGCTCGGGCTGTTCTTCATCGCCGTGGGCATGACGATCGATTTCGGCGTGCTGCTCGCGAGCCCCTGGATCATGGCGATGCTGGTGGTCGGCTTCATGGCCATCAAGCTGGTGGTGATCTACGCGCTGGCCAAGGCGATGGGGCTGGCCTACCAGGAGCGCCCGGTGTTCACGCTGCTGCTGGCGCAGGGCGGCGAATTCGCCTTCGTGGTGTTCCAGTCGGCCGGGCCCGATGTGCTGCCGCCGCAGGTCACCTCGCTCCTGATCGGCGCGGTCGCGCTGTCGATGCTGCTGTCGCCGCTCCTGCTGGTGCTGCTCGACCGCTACCTGCTGCCGCGCTACAGCCGCTCCGGCGGGCCGCAGCTCGAGGAGATCTCGGAGCAGCAGGACGCCAAGGTGCTGATCTGCGGCTTCGGCCGCTATGGCCAGATCGTGGGCCGCATGCTGATGTCGCAGGGACTGCAGGTGACGGTGCTCGACCACGATGCCGACAACGTCGAGGGCCTGCGCGAATTCGGCTTCCGTGTGTTCTACGGCGATGCCACGCGCCTCGACCTGCTGCGCACCGCGGGCGCCGGCACGGCCAAGGCCGTGGTGGTGGCGGTCGACGACATCGAGCAGTCGCTGGAGATCGTCGACCTGTTCCGCGAGAACTTCCCGCAGACGCGGATCATCGCGCGGGCGCGCAACGTGAGCCACCTGTTCCAGCTGCGCGACCGCGGCGTGACGCTGGTCGAGCGCGAGGTCTTCGAGTCCTCGCTGCGCAGCGCGCGCTCGGTGCTCGAGGTGCTGGGCTGGCCCGCGCACGAGGCGCGCGAATCGAGCATGCGTTTCCGCGAGCGCAACCTCAAGCTCACCGACGAGATCTACCCGCACTACAAGGACCGCGCGAAGCTGATCGCGGTCAACAAGGCGGGCCGCCAGCAGTTCGAGGAGCAGATGGCGCGCGAGCGCGAGGAGCGCAAGCGGCGCGCCGGGAACGACTGGGACCGGCAGGAGGAGGACGAGGAGCGGGTGCCTTAGACCGGCACCGTCAGGTACACGCCCTCGCGGCCCACCAGCGCCGCGCGCGTGGGCATGAAGACCGTGCAGCCGTCGCAGGGCGAACGGATCTCCTGCCCCGCGTCGACCGCGATCAGCTCGCCCCGGTCGAAGGTCTCGAAGCCCAGCAGCGGCCGCGTGAAGGCGAAGCTCTCGGTCTTCACCATGTGCACCTCGAGCAGGCGGAAGCGGCGCGCGGGCGCGGCGGGCGCCTGCGGGGCCACCGGATCGACCAGCCCGAGATGCGCGAGAAAACGCCGCGTCACGTCGACCGCGAGCTCGGCGGCCGAGCGGCTGAAGTGCTGGCCGCACTCCACCACGACGGCTGCGCCATTTCCCTCGACTTCACCGTGGCGGCCGTAGCCGATCACGCCGGTGCCCGGCGCCGCGCCCGCGGGCATCACCAGGTGCACCAGCGGCGCGCCCACGGCCAGCGCCAGCCGCGCATTGCGCTCGAGCTCCGGATAGACCCAGAAGGGCTGCACCGGCGCGCGCGTCGAATGGATGTCGAGCACGTAGTCGGCCGCATCGAGCACCGGCCGCAGCTCGCGCGCGCGGCGCAGCTCGGGGCTGTTCTCGTTGCCGTCGAGCAGCGCGGGCGTCCAGATGCGGTTGAGGTTGTGCACCAGCTGGCGGTTCTCGTAGGGCCGCTCGATGTCGAAGGCCTCGTAGGCTTCGACGTTGGCGAAGCTCACGGTCAGCGTGCCGATCTTCGGTCGCACGCCGCGGTCGAGCAGGTCGGAGGCCGCCACCATGCCGCAGATCTCGTTGCCGTGCGTCAGCGCATTGACCAGCACATGCGGCCCGGGCCGGCCCGATTCGAAACGATGGACGTAGTCGATGCCGGTGTTGCCCGCGCGGTAGGCCGAGAGGTCGCGCGGCAGCACCTCGAGCGGCGCGGTGTCGGGGGTGAACGAGGACGCGCTCATTCGCCGCGGATCCCCGCGCGCTTCACCATCTCGCCGTACAGCGCGAGACGCTCCGACATCATGGCCGTGAACTGCGCGGGCGACTGCTGCTCGGGCGTGAGCGAACCACGCGACTCCAGCGCCTCGACCATGGAAGGCTGGTCGGCCACCGAGCGCACGGCCTTGTGCAGGGTGGCGATCACGTCGCCCGGCGTCTTCGCGGGCGCGGCCAGGCCGATCCACGAGGTGGTGTTGAGCACCGGATAGCCGAGCTCCGCGAAGGTCGGCACGTCGGGCAGCGCCGCGACGCGCGCCGGCGCGGCCACCGCGAGCGCGCGCAGCTTGCCGGCCTGGATGTGCGGCAGGAAGGGCGCGAGGTTGTCGAGGCCGAACTGCACCTCGTTCGAGATCAGCGCCGTGACCAGCGGCCCGCCGCCGCGGTACGGCACGTGCGTGGCATTGAGCTGCAGCTGCGACTTCATCAGCTCGACGTTGAGCTGGCCCATGCTGCCGGGCCCGGCGCTGCAGAAGTTGAGCTCGCCGGGGCGGGCCTTCAGCAGCGCGACGAATTCCTTGAAGTTCTTCGCGGGCACGGCCGGGTTCACCAGCAGCACGTTGATCGAGCGCGCGAGCTGGCTGATGGAGGCGAAGTCCTTGATCGGGTCGTAGCCGGGGTTGGCCTGCGTGAGCGGATTCGCGAGGTGCGAGCTCTGCGACGAGACCACCAGCGTGTAGCCGTCGGGCTTGGCGCGCGCCACCTGCGCGCTGGCGATCGAGCCGCCCGCGCCGCCGCGGTTGTCGATCACCACCGGCGCGCCCAGCGCCTTGGCGAGCGGGTCGGCATAGAGCCGCGCGATCAGGTCCACCGAGCCGCCGGCCGGAAACGGCACCACCAGCGTGACCGGACGCGACGGATAGGCCTGCGCATGCGCCGCCAGCGGCAGCGCGGCCGCGAGGCCCGCGCCCAGGAAGGTGCGGCGGCGCAGCGCGGAGGCGGAAAGGGGGAAGGTCATGGAAGCGTCCTGGAATCGGGAAGGGATGGGGCCTGAATGTGCGCGCATTCTTGCAAGAACGTCACATTTTTGCAATAACCATTGCAAAATCGAAGCCCATCGCGCCCACCGCGCGGGCAGAATGCCCGGCGACCATGAACCTCAACCAACGCATCTCGGGCTATGGCCGCAAGCTCACCAAGAGCGAGCAGCGGCTGATCGAGGAACTGCAGACGCGCTATCCCCAGGGCCTGCTCGAATCTGCAACGAGCCTTGCAAAGAAGGTGGGCACCAGCGCCTCGACCGTGGTGCGGCTGCTCGCCAAGCTCGGCTATCCCAGCTACGCGGAAGCGCAGCTCGAGGCCCGCTCCGAGGTCACGGCGCGGCTGGCCTCGCCCGCCACGCGCGCCGATGCCGTGATCGTCGACGACGCCTCGGTGCGCACCTGCCTGGCCAACGCGCTGCTGCACGACCAGCACAACCTGAGCTCGACCTTCGCGGCCATCGATCCCGTGGCCTTCGAGGCCGCCGTGCGGCTGCTGGTGCAGCGCAAGGCGCGCGTGCACGTGCTGGGCCACCGGCATGCCGCCGCCATCGCGGGCCACCTGGCGCTGCACCTGAACCTGTGCCTGCCCGAGGTGCGGCCGCTGGCCGGCACGGCGGCGCTGCCGCTCGAGGACCAGTTGTTGTGGGTCGGCGAGAACGACGTGCTGCTGGCGGTCACCTTCAGGCGCCACTCGCTGGCCACGGCGCGCGCGGCGGCCTACTTCCGCGAACGCGGCGCGAAGGTGATCGTGATCACCGACAGCCCCTCGGCGGCCGCGGCCGCCTCGGCCGACCATCTGATGCTGGTGCGCACCTCGAGCGCCTCGCCCTTCGATTCCTACACGGCCGCCTTTTCGCTGTGCAATGCGCTGGTCACCGCGGTCGTGCAGCGGCGCAGGAAGGAGCTGGGCGCCGCGCTCGAACGCGGCGACGCCCTGTGGGAGCAGCACTGGAACGACGCCGCCGCGCCGGCGGGCCCGGCGCGCAAGGCGGACTGATCAGGCCGCAGCGGCGGCGTCGAGCCGCAGCAGCCGCACCGCGTTGCCCTTCAAGATGCCCGGCATCACCTCGGGCTTGAAGCCCGCGACCTCGAAGTCCTTCATCCAGCGCTCGGGCGTGATCAGCGGGTAGTCGCTGCCGAACAGCACGCGGTCCTTCAGCAGCGTGTTGGCGTACTGCACCAGCTGCTTCGGAAAGTACTTGGGGCTCCAGCCCGAGAGGTCGATCCAGACGTTGGGCTTGTGCGTGGCCACGCTCAGTGCCTCGTCCTGCCAGGGGAAGCTGGGGTGCGCCATCACGATCTGCATGTCGGGGAAGGCGATCGCCACGTCGTCCAGGTGCATCGGATTGCTGTACTCGAGCCGCAGGCCGCCGCCGCAGCGCATGCCCGAGCCGATGCCGCTGTGGCCGGTGTGGAAGATCGCGGGCATGCCGTACTCGGCCACCACCTCGTAGAGCGGCCAGGCCATGCGGTCGTAGGGATGGAAGGCCTGCACCGTCGGGTGGAACTTGAAGCCCTTGACGCCGTGCTCCTCGATCAGCCGCCGCGCCTCGCGCGCGCCCATCTTTCCCTTGTGCGGATCGATGCTCGCGAAGGCGATCATCATGTCGGCGTTCTTCTGCGCCGCCTCGGCGATCTCCTCGTTCGGGATGCGCCGCCGGCCCATGTTCGACTCGGCGTCGACCATGAACATCACCAGCCCCAGCTTGCGCTCGCGGTAGTAGGCCACCGTCTCCTCGATCGTCGGGCGGCGGTTCGAGCCGAAGTACTTGTCGGCCGCGCGGTCGTACTCCTCGCCGTAGTTGTCGAACGGGTTCCAGCAGCTCACCTCGGCATGGGTGTGGATATCGATCGCGATCAGGTTCTGGTGGTCCACTTCATCGTCTCCTTTACGGGAAAGTCCCTAGTCCGCGGCATCGTCGAATGCCTTGAATTGATTATTTCACATAACCATAATCCGCTTCAATCCCGAACGCAACATGACCTCTTCCGACCTCCACATCGAACTCCGCGACGACGTCGCCATCATTCGCCTGACGCGCGGCGCCAAGCGCAACGCGCTGTCGGACGGCCTGATCCTCGCGCTGCGCGATGCCTTCCAGAACCTGCCCGCCAGCGTGGGCGCGGCCGTGATCGACGGCGAGGGCCCGCACTTCTGCGCCGGCCTCGACCTGAGCGAACTCAAGGAGCGCGACGCGGGCCAGGGCCTCGCCCATTCGCGCCTGTGGCATGCGGCGCTGGACTGCATCGAGAAGGGCCCGGTGCCGGTGATCGCCGCGCTGCACGGCGCGGTGGTCGGCGGCGGGCTCGAGCTCGCGAGCGCCTGCCACATCCGCGTGGCCGACCGCAGCACCTTCTATGCGCTGCCCGAGGGCTCGCGCGGCATCTTCGTGGGCGGCGGCGGCTCGGTGCGCATCCCCAGGCTGATCGGCGTGGCGCGCATGACCGACATGATGATGACCGGCCGCGTCTACAACGCCGAGGAAGGCGAGCGCGCCAACTTCGCGCAGTACCTGGTCGACGAGGGCACGGCCTTCGACAAGGCCTTCGAGCTCGCGAAGCGCGTGGCCACCAACGCGCCGCTCACCAACTACGCGCTGATGCACGCGCTGCCGCGCATCGCCGAGCAGCCGGCCGACCACGGCTTCTTCACCGAGGCGCTGATGTCCGGCATCGTGCAGGCCGCGCCCGAGGCCAAGCAGCGCGTGCGCGACTTCCTCGAAGGCCGCGGCGCCAAGGTCAGCAAGGGCTGAGGCCCTCTTCATTCATTCACTCATCCACTCACGCACGGGCGCCCCGATGACGGCCATCCAATACCGACCGCTCGCCTTCGGCGTCACGCGCGCGCTGCTGCGCGACGGCGCGCCGGGCACGCAGTACCTGCGCGCGGAAACGCCGCTTCGCCCCTACCGCGAGCGCATGACCGACCGGCTGCACCACTGGGCCGAGGCCGCGCCCGAGCGCACCTTCATCGCGCGCCGCGCGCGGCTGCCCGACGGCGGCACCGGCGACTGGCTGCGCGTGAGCTATGCCGAGGCGCTGCACAAGGCGCGCGCGATCGGCCAGGCCCTGCTCGCGCGCGGCCTCGATGCCGAGCGCCCGGTGGCCATCCTCAGCGAGAACGGCATCGAGCACGCGCTGCTCGCGCTCGGCTGCCTCTACGCGGGCGTGCCCTATTGCCCGGTCTCGCCGCCCTACTCGCTCGTGAGCCAGGACTTCGACAAGCTGCGCCATGTGCTGGCCACGCTCACGCCGGGCCTGGTGTTCGCGGCCGACGCCGCGCGCTATGCCCGCGCGATCGAGGCCACGCTGCCGGCCGATGCCGGCGTCGAGATCGTGCTGGCCGAAGGCGAGCTGCCCGGGCGCGCCACCACCTCGTTCGACGCGCTCGCGGCAACGGTGCCCACGCCCGCCATCGACGCCGCGATGCAGGCCACCGGCCCCGACACCATCACCAAGTTCCTGTTCACCTCGGGCTCGACCAAGATGCCCAAGGCGGTGGTCAACACGCACCGCATGTGGTGCGCCAACCAGCAGCAGCTGCGCCAGTCGATCCCGGCGCTGGGCGACGAGCCGCCGGTGCTGGTCGACTGGCTGCCGTGGAACCACACCTTCGGCGGCAACCACAACGTGGGCATCGTGCTCGACAACGGCGGCACGCTCTACATCGACGAGGGCAAGCCCACGCCCACCGGCATGGCCGAGACGCTGCGCAACCTGCGCGAGGTCGCGCCCACCATCTACTTCAACGTGCCGACCGGCTTCGAGGCGATCGCGCACGCGATGGAGACAGACCCGGTGCTACGGCGCAACCTGCTGTCGCGCGTGAAGATGTTCTTCTACTCGGGTGCGGCGCTGTCGCAGCCGGTCTGGGACAGCCTGCACCGCACCCAGGAGGCCGAGGTCGGCGAGCGCATCGTGATGGGCACCGGCCTGGGCATGACCGAATCGGGGCCGTTCGCGCTCTACGTGACCGGCCCCGACGTGAAGTCGGGCGACGTCGGCCTGCCCGCGGCGGGCATCGAGCTCAAGCTGATCGAGGTCGACGGCAAGACCGAGGTGCGCTATCGCGGTCCCAACATCACGCCCGGCTACTGGCGCGCGCCGGAGGCCACGGCCGAGGCCTTCGACGAGGAAGGCTTCTTCTCGACCGGCGACGCGGTCAAGTGGATCGACGACGCCGACATCCACCGCGGCCTGCGCTTCGACGGCCGCATCGCCGAGGACTTCAAGCTCGCCACCGGCACCTTCGTGAGCGTGGGCCCGCTGCGCGCGAAGATCGCGACGGCCGGCTCGCCCTATGTGCAGGACGCGGTGCTGACCGGCATCAACCTCAAGGAGGTCGGCGCGCTGGTCTTCCCTACGCAGAAGGTGCGCCAGCTCGCGGGCCTCGACGCCGGCGCGAGCATGCGGCAGGTGCTCGAGAGCGCGCCGGTGCAGGCGCACTTCCAGCAGGTGCTGGACCAGCTCGCGGCCGCGAGCACCGGCAGCGCCAACCGCATCGCGCGGCTGCACCTGATGAGCGAGCCGCCCTCGATCGACAAGGGCGAGATCACCGACAAGGGCTCGATCAACCAGCGCGCCGTGCTCAAGCACCGCGCCGCGCTGGTCGAGGCGCTGCACGACGGCACGCTGCCCTTCACCTTGCGGCCGCGCTGAGGCTTTTTTTTCCATCTCTGGAGACGAACCCATGAAGATCGAAGGACAGGCCGCGCTCGTGACCGGCGGCGCATCGGGCCTCGGCGAGGCCACCGCGCGCGAACTCGCGCGCCTGGGCGCGAAGGTGGCGCTGCTCGACCGCAATGCCGAGCTGGCCGCGAAGGTCGCGGACCAGATCTGCGGCATCGCCTGCGCCTGCGACATCACCGATGCCGCGAGCGTGAGCGCCGCGCTCGACCGGGCCGAGGCCGCGCATGGCCCGGCGCGCATCCTGATGAACGTGGCCGGCATCGGCAGCGCGAAACGCATCGTCGGCAAGGACGGCAACCCGGCGCCGCTCGAGGACTTCGTGCGCGTGGTCAACGTCAACCTGATCGGCAGCTACAACATGGCGCGCCTGTTCGCCGCGCGCTGCGCGAAGCTAGCGGCGCTCGCCAACGGCGAGAAGGGCGTGATGCTGTTCACCGCCTCGGTCGCGGCCTTCGACGGCCAGGTCGGCCAGCAGGCCTACAGCGCCTCGAAGGGCGGGCTGGTCGGCATGACCCTGCCGATGGCGCGCGACCTCGCGCAGCACGCGATCCGCGTGTGCACCGTCGCGCCCGGGCTGTTCGCCACGCCGCTGCTGCTCGAGCTGCCCGAGCCGGTGCAGCAGTCGCTCGCGGCCTCGATCCCGTTCCCGCCGCGGCTGGGCCAGCCCTCGGAATTCGCCGAGCTGGCCTGCCACGTCGTGACCAACGGCCACCTCAACGGCGAGGTGATCCGCCTCGACGGCGCACTGCGCATGGCGCCGCGATAAGCCCCAGCAACACCACCGGAGACAAGACCATGACCAACCGACGTCAGTTCGTGACGGCGCTCGGCGGCGCAGCCGCGCTCGGCGCCCTGCAGCATCCCCTGGCCGCGCTGGCCGAGATCGTCGCCCAGCAGGTAAAGATCTACTACGGCTTCCCGGCCGGCAGCGCGGGCGACAGCGTGGCCCGTCGCGTGGCCGACAAGCTCGGCGGCACCGACTTCACGAAGCTCAACCCCGTGGTCGAGAACAAGCCCGGCGCGGGCGGGCGCATCGCGCTCGACTCGCTCAAGAGCGCGCCGGCCGACGGCTCGGTGCTCGCGCTCTCGCAGGCCTCGGCGCTGTCGACCTATCCCTACATCTACAGCAAGCTGAGCTACGGCCTGGCCGACTTCGCACCGGTCTCGATCGGCGCGGTGATGACGCACGGCCTGGCGGTCGGCCCGATGGTGCCTGCCAGCGTGAAGACGCTGAAGGACTACGTGGCCTGGGCCAAGGCCAACCCGGGCCAGGCCAGCTACGGCTCGCCGGGCGCGGGCTCCACGCCGCACTTCCTCGGCGCGCTGCTGGGCCTCAACAGCGGCGCCGACCTGCGCCACGTGCCCTACCGCGGCTCGCTGCCGGCGGTCAACGACGTGGTGGGCGGCCAGATCGCCTCGAGCCTCACGCCCAGCGGCGACTACCTGCCCTTCGTCAAGGCCAACAAGCTGCGCGTGCTCGCCACCTCGGGCGCCCAGCGCGCCGCCTACCTGCCCGAGGTGCCGACCTTCGCCGAGCAGGGCTTCCCCGAGCTGGTGGCCGACGAGTGGTTCGGCTTCTTCGCGCCCGCGAAGACGCCCGCGCCGGTGATCGCCGCCGCGAGCGGCGCGATCCAGGCCGCGCTCAAGGACAAGGCCGTGGCCGACGGCCTGCTGTCGGTGGGCCTGATCGCGCAGGGCTCCACGCCCGAGGAGATGCGCCGGTCGCTGCAGTCCGAATACGAGCGCTGGGGCCCGCTGGTGAAGAAGATCGGCTTCACCGCGGAGTCCTGAGCCGGCGCCGGGCTGTCGCCAAGTCGCCACCGGCCCGGCCCTTCGGGGCCCCGCTCGCGGTTACGCTTGCGGCATGCCCACCTCCCCGAAATCCGCCAACCCCAAGGGCGCGAAGAGCGACGCGGCCGCCGCGCCGCTCGGCAGGACGGACCGCCTCGACGCGCGCGTGCTCGAGACCCTGGTCGGCTACAACGCGCGCCGCGCCTGGCTGGTGGTGAGCGCGCTGTTCGCCAAGCGCATGGCGGCCTTCAAGCTCAAGCAGATCGACTTTTCGGTGCTCTCGCTGCTGGCGCACAACCCGGGCGCCACCTCGCGCCAGATCTGCAGCACGCTCGACATCCTGCCGCCCAACCTCGTGAGCCTGGTGGCCGAGCTCGACGCGCGCGCGCTGATCGAGCGCAAGCCGCATCCGCACGATGGCCGCGCGGTCGGCCTGCATCTCACGCCGGCCGGCGAGGCGCTCGTGCGCGAGGCCGAGCAGGCCGTGATCCAGCTCGAGCTCGATGCCAGCGCGCGGCTCAGCGCGCGCGAGCGCGAGACGCTGATCAAGCTGCTGCAGAAGGTCTATCTCTGAGCCTCTGAGCGCCGCGCCTACTGCAGGCCCAGCTCCACCATCTCCAGCAGCCGCAGCGTCAGCGGCTCCAGCACCGACGGGTCGGCCTCCTTGAGCGGGCCCTCGATGATCAGCAGCGCGAGCCCGTGCACCGCCGACCAGGCCAGGTATTCGGCATTCGGGCGCCGTGCCGGATCGAGCGCGCCGGCCTCCACCAGCCGGTCCAGGCCCGAGCCCAGCAGCTGGAACGGGTCCATGCCGCTCGCGCCCGCGCTCGAGGGGCCGATGGTGCCGCGCGCCTCGTCGGAAGAGATCACGAAGGCGGTGCGGAACAGCCCCGGCTCGTCCTGCGCGAAACGCAGGTAGCCCGAGCCGATCGCCCGCACCCAGGCGCGCGCGTAGTCGGCCGGCGGCTGGTCGTGCGAGATCGCACCGAGTTCCTTCTCCATCGAACGCGCCGCGGCCGACAGCGCGGCGCCGCGCACCGCCAGCAGCAGTTCGTGCCGGCTCGCGAAGTGGCGGTAGGCCGCGTTGGGCACCACGCCCACGCGGCGCGTGGCCTCGCGCAGCACCACGGCATCGGGGCCGCCGTCGCGCGCCAGTTCGATGCCCGCGTCCAGCAAGGCCCGGCGCAGGTCGCCGTGGCGGTAGGTGGAGCGCGAGGGCGGCGCGGATTCGGCGGCGATGGCGGCGTTGCGGACCATTTCCTTCTTTCTCGGACTACGATTTTTCGATGTGGACAGTGTCCATTATCTTTGCTATTCTTTGTGGACGGTGTACACAAAGTAGTGCCATCGTATTCGCCAGGGCCTTTTTCGCCCAACGGCGCCCACGGAATAACCGCACCAGCGAAAAGGAATTGCCATGAAAGTCCAGTCCTATCTCTCGTTCGAAGGCCGCTGCGACGAGGCCATCGCGTTCTACGGGAAGGCGCTCGGCGCCGAGGTCGTGCAGCTCATGCGCTACAGCGACGCCCCCGCCGACATGCCGCCCGACGCGGACGGCTGCGCCGGCGCCATGCCCGGTCCCGACAAGGTCATGCATGCGGTGCTGCGCATCGGCGAGACCGAGCTCATGGCCTCCGACGGCCGCTGCTCGGGCCAGGCCGAGTTCAAGGGAATCATGCTGGCGATCACCGCGCCCACCGAGGCCGACGCGCGCAAGTGGTTCAACGCGCTGGCCGACGGCGGCCAGGTGATGCAGCCGCTGATCCCCACCTTCTTCTCGCCGGGCTTCGGCATGGTCGGCGACCGCTTCGGCGTGGGCTGGATGGTGGTGGTCGGCCACTGAAGCCACGCCCCGCAAGACCCCGCGCCCTTTCCTCCCCGGAGCTCCATGTTCAAGAAAATCGCCCTCCTCCTCGTCGTGCTGATCGCCGGCGTCCTGCTGTACGCGGCCACGCGCCCCGACAGCTTCCGCGTCGAGCGGAGCACGCGCATCCAGGCACCGCCCGAGCGGATCGCGCCGCTGGTCGCCGACTTCCACCGCTGGAGCGAGTGGTCGCCCTACGAGAAGCTCGATCCGGCCATGAAGCGCAGCTTCGGCGGCGCCGCCAGCGGCCCGGGCGCGACCTACGCCTGGGAAGGCAACGACAAGGCCGGCGCCGGCCGCATGGAGATCCTCGAGGCCTCGCCCACCAAGGTCTCGATCAAGCTCGACTTCCTCAAGCCCTTCGAGGCCCGCAACACCGCCGACTTCAGCTTCCAGCCGCAGGGCGACGCGACCCAGGTCACCTGGGCCATGCACGGCCCGGCGCCCTACATCTCCAAGCTCATGGGCCTCGTCTTCGACATGGACACCCTGATCGGCAAGGACTTCGAAGCCGGCCTCGCCAACCTCAAGACCGCGGCCGAGAAGCCGGCGGGATCCTGAGCCTGTCCCCCTCCCGTTCTCCCATCCACCCACTCACGAAGGAACTCCCATGTCGCTCCTCAACGCCTATCTCACCTTCGACGGCAACGCGGCCGAGGCCATGCGCTTCTACGAGAAGACGCTCGGCGGAAAAATGGAAATGCTCATGACCGTGGGCGACAGCCCCGAGGCCGCCGACATGCCGCCCGAGGCCGCGAGCCGCCTGATGCACGCCAGCCTCGTGGTCGGCGACAGCACGCTCATGGCCTCCGACAGCATGCCGGGCATGCCGTACGAAGGCATGAAGGGCTTCGGCGTCGCGCTCAACTACCCGACGGTCGCCGAGGCGAAGCGCGTGTTCGACGCCTTCGCCGAAGGCGGCCAGGTCGGCATGCCGTTCGAGAAGACCTTCTGGGTCGAGGGCTTCGGCATGGTGACCGACCGCTACGGCACGCCCTGGCTGATCAACGGCGGCGCCTCCCTCGTCTGACGAAGAACGCCACAACCATCCGCCGGGCGGCGCGCCGCCCGGCCCCTGAGGAATCCTTTCCATGACCGAATCCCTCGACAACCGCAAGCGCTGGCTCGCCCTGATGGTGCTGTGCCTGGGCGTGCTGATGATCGTGCTCGACACCACCATCGTGAACGTCGCGCTGCCCTCGATCCGCACCGACCTCGGCTTCACCGAGACCTCGCTGGTGTGGGTCGTCAATGCCTACATGCTGACCTTCGGCGGCTTCCTGCTGCTGGGCGGGCGGCTCGGCGACCTCTACGGCCACCGCCGCGTCTTCCTCGCCGGGCTGGTACTGTTCACGCTGGCCTCGCTGGCCTGCGGCATCTCGACCACGCAGGGCCTGCTGATCGCCGCGCGCGCGGTACAGGGCCTGGGCGGCGCGATCGTGTCGGCCGTCTCGCTGTCGCTGATCATGAACCTCTTCACCGAGCCGGCCGACCGCGCCAAGGCGATGGGCGTCTACGGCTTCGTCTGCGCCGGCGGCGGCAGCATCGGCGTGCTGCTCGGCGGCCTGCTCACCAGCTCGCTGAGCTGGCACTGGATCTTCCTGGTCAACCTGCCGATCGGCGTGGCCGTGTACGCGCTGTGCATCGCGCTCTTGCCGAGCGCGCGCGGCCAGGCCCATGGCGAGAAGCTCGACGTTGCCGGCGCGGTCACGGTCACGCTGTCGCTGATGCTCGCGGTCTACGGCGTGGTCAACGGCAACGAGGCCGGCTGGCGCTCGGCGCAGACGCTGGGCCTGCTCGGCACCGCGGTCGCGCTGCTCGCGATCTTCATCGCCATCGAGGCCAGGGTGAAGCATCCGCTGATGCCGCTGGGCCTGTTCCGGCTGCGCAGCGTCTCGGTCTCGAACGTGGTGGGCGTGCTGTGGGCCGCGGCGATGTTCGCCTGGTTCTTCATCTCGGCGCTCTACATGCAGCTGGTGCTCGCCTACACGCCGATGCAGATCGGCCTGGCCTTCCTGCCGGCCAACGTCATCATGGCCGTGTTCTCGCTCGGGCTGTCGGCGAAGATCGTGATGCGCTTCGGCATCCGCCGCCCGCTCGCGGCGGGCCTGTGGCTCGCGGCCATCGGACTGGCGCTGTTCGCGCGCGCCCCGGTCGACGGCCGCTTCGCGATCGACGTGCTGCCCGGCATGCTGCTGCTGGGCCTGGGCGCCGGCATGGCCTTCAACCCGCTGCTGCTGGCCGCGATGAGCGAGGTGAGCCCTAGCGAATCGGGCCTGGCCTCGGGCGTTGTCAACACCGCCTTCATGATGGGCGGCGCGCTGGGCCTGGCGGTGCTCGCGAGCATCGCGGCCGCGCAGACCGGCTCGATGCTCGCGGCCGGCGCGAGCACGCCGCTGGCGCTCACCGGCGGTTACCAGATGGCCTTTCTCGTCGGCGCCGTGTTCGCGGCGGTGGCGGGTTTGTTGGGCGCCCTGCTTCTTCGCTCCGCCATGCCGGGGCAGATGCACAACCACGAGGAAGCGGCGGGCCCCGGGAGCGCGGCGAATGGCGCGGCAACGTCCTGACGGGCTGCTGCTGGGCCGGCCGCCGTTTCTGTTTCTCTTTCCCTTCTTTTCAAGGAGTGTTCCCATGGCTCGCTATGTCGACGGTTTCATCGTGCCGATTCCCGCCAAGAACGTGGAGGCCTACCGCAAGGTGGCGCGCAAGGCCGGCAAGGTCTGGATGGAGTACGGCGCGCTCGAATACGTGGAGTGCGTCGCGGACGACGTCAAGCCCGGCAAGCTGACCTCGTTCCCGCAGAGCGTGAAGCTCAAGGCCGACGAGGTGGTCGCGTTCTCGTGGATCGTCTACAAGTCGCGCAAGCACCGCGACACGGTCAACGCCAAGGTGATGGCCGACCCGCGCATCGCGGCGATGGACCCGAAGACCATGCCCTTCGACGCCAGGCGGATGATCTTCGGCGGCTTCAAGTCGATCGTCGAATTCTGAGCGCCGCGGCGGGGACTCAGGCCGCCACGAAGCCGTCGTAGACGAGCTTGAGCCCCGTCAGCAGCATGCCCAGGTAGACGAAGCGGTAGAACCAGGTGGCGTCGATGCGCCGCGCGATGCGGATGCCGACCCACACGCCCAGCGGCGCGAAGGGCATCAGCGCCAGCGAGGTGGCCAGCGTGCGCAGGTCGATCAGGCCCAGCCATGCGTAGGGGATCCACTTGCTGAGGTTCACCACGAAGAAGAAGTAGGCCATGGTGGCCGTGAACACCACCGGCGACAGCCGCAGCGGGATCACGTAGGCATTGATCGGCGGCCCGCCCGCATGCGCGATGAAGCTCGTGAAGCCCGACACCGTGGTCAGCGCGGCGCCGATGCCGCGCGAGGGCAGCGGATCGTCCGGCTTGGGCGGGAACAGCACGCGCTGCGCCAGGAAGAGCAGCGTGAACACGCCCACAATGCCCGCCACCGTGTGCGCCGACAGCGCGCGGAACAGCATCGTGCCGATCACCGTGCCCAGCAGGCCGAAGGGGATCAGGAACTTCAGCAGCGAACGGTCGAAGTCGCGCCGGAAGGCCGCGAGCCCCAGCAGGTCCATCAGCAGCAGCAGCGGCATCAGGATCGCCGCGGCCTGCGGCACCGTGACCGCCAGCGCCATCAGCGGCACCGCGAGCGAACCGAAGCCGGCGCCGAAGCCGCTCTTGCTGATGCCGAGCAGCAGCACGGCGGGAATGGCGACCGCGTAGAAGTGCGGGTCGGTGATGAGGGGGAAGACCATGGGCAGGGAGGGCGCGCGAAAAAAAGCCCGTCGTCGCGGCGGGCCCCGGCGAGCGTAGCAGGAAGGCGCGCGGGCCGCTGCGGCCCCGATCCGGCCCGGCTCAGCGCTCGAGCGCGCCGCCCGCGAGCCAGCGCGCGCCGCGCTGGTAGAGCGCCTCGACCGCCGGGCCCTTGAGCATCGGCATGTCGAGCTTCACCGTGTAGCCGATGCGCTGCTGGATGTAGGCCAGGTGGCGGTAGCCCTAGGGCAGCTCGGCCAGCTTCGCGGCATCGAGCGTCACGGTGGCGGCCGGGTCGATCGGGTCGATGCGGTCCTTCTCGTAGATCGGCTGGCGGTGCAGCAGCTTCCACTGCCCCTCGTGCAGCACCACGAAGTCGTAGAAGCGGCCGGTGCACACCACGTCGCAGGGCACGCCCTCGACCGGGCCGCGCTGCGAGATCGTCATCTTGGTCTGCACGATGGCGCGCTCGCCCGCCAGCTCGATCGCCGAGCCGCCGAGGAAGTGCAGGATGCTCACGCCCTTGGCCCAGCCCTCCTGCGTGACGCGGATGAACTCGGAGAACGGCCCCTGGAACCAGGTCGCCATCATCACGCCCTCGGGATGCCACACGGTGGCGAAGCGCTCCCAGTCGCCGGCATCGCGCCAGACGGCCCAGCGTTCGATCATGCGGCGGATCAGCAGCTCCTGCTGCAGCGTGTCGTTCATTCCCTGCGTCTCCTGTCGGGGGGTGGATGTCATGCGGGCTGGGCCACGGCCTTCGCCGCACCGGTCGCCGGCGACGGCGCCAGCGGGTTCAGCACGAAGTCGAAATCGAGCCGCCAGCGGCCGTCGGCCTGCCGCGTCCAGGGCGCCACCAGCGATTCGCGCACCGCGAACACCGCATCGGAATCGAGCCATTGGTCGCCCTCGCGGAACACGTGGGTGATGAGCCGTTCGTAGCCCGGCGCCTGGATCATGAAGTGCAGGTGCGCGGGCCGCCACGGATGGCGCCTGGTGGCATCCAGCAGCTGGCCCACCGGGCCGTCGGTCGGGATCGGGTAGGCCTCGGCCAGCACGCTGCGGAAATGCAGCGCGCCGTCGGGCCCGGTGTGCAGGCGGCCGCGGTTCTCGGCATGGCCGAGCTCGGGACGCTGCACGTCGTAGTGCCCGCCCGCGTCGGCCTGCCACACGTCGACCACGGCACCGGCCACCGGCGCGCCGTCGAGGCCGCGCACGGTGACGCTGACGTCGCAGGGCTCGCCGGCCGCGCCGTTGGCCACGTCGTCGCCGTGCGCGTACTCGGGCGCGCCCTCGACGTAGAAGGGCCCGAACACCGTCGCCTCGGTGCAGCCCGCGGGCTTGTCGTTGTTCATCGCGATCGTGAGCATCGACAGCCCCAGCACGTCCGACAGCAGGATGAACTCCTGGCGCGTGTCGTCGCACATCCGGCCCGTGGCCGTCAGGTAGTCGATGCCCTGCTTCCACTCCGCCTCGGTCAGCTTCACCTCGCGCGCGAAGGCGTGCAGGTGCTGCACCAGGCTGGTCACGATCTCGTGCAGCCGCGGGTTCGGGGTGTCGGCGAAGCGCGCGAGCACGGCCTGGGTGATGTTGTCCTGGTTGAGATTGCGCATGGCGGCTGTCTCCATTCGTTCGAGGGGTTCGCCCGACTCTAGGCGGCGCACCGGCGGGCGCAAAGCACCTCGGCGCAAATGATTTTTCCGCCCAGCGGAACGGTCGACCCATCGCCTGGCACAAAATCGCCCAGCCCGAAAAAGACGCTCGCCGGAGACACCCATGGACCGCTGGACCGAAATCGCCCTGCTCGTGCAGATTGCCGACGCCGGCAGCCTGAGCCGCGCCGCCGAGGCGCTGGGGCTGTCGAACGCGGCCGCGAGCCGCCACCTGAGCGCGCTCGAGGCGCGGCTGGGCGCCCGGCTGGTCGAGCGCAACACGCGCCGGCTCTACCTGACCGACACCGGCCGCGAGTTCTGCGGCCGCGCGCGCACCATCCTGTCGGACCTCGAGGATGCCGAGACGGCCGTCAACGCCACCGCGCTGCAGCCCACGGGCACGCTGCGCATCACGGCCTCGCTGTCGTTCTCGATCCACCACATCGCGCCGCTGCTGCGCGAGTACACCCAGCGCTACCCCGGCGTGAAGGTGCACGTGGAGGCGGCCAACCGCTACTTCGACCTGATCGACAACAACATCGACGTGGCGATCCGCACGCGCGAGTACGAGCCCGATTCCAACGTGACGATCCGCCGCCTCGGCGAGACGCGGCGCATCCTCGCGGCCTCGCCGCGCTACTTCGCGCAGCACGGCTTCCCGAAGACGCTGGAGGAGCTGCTGCAGCACAAGCTCCTGATCTACACCTACGCCAACAACCCCAACGAGCTGCGCTTCACCGGCCGCGACGGCGAAGTCCGCACGGTGGCGGTGCAGGGGCTGCTCGAATCGAACGACGGCCAGGTGCTGCGCGCCGCGGCGCTCGACGGCATGGGGATCCTGGTGCAGCCCACCTACATCGTCTACGACGACATCGTGGCCGGCCGGCTGGTGCCCACGCTCGACGACTGGGACCTGCCGCACCTGCGCATCAACCTCGCCTACCCGAGCCGCAAGCACCTGTCGGCCAAGGTGCGCAGCTTCATCGACTTCATGGCGGCGCACTTCCACAAGATGGACTACGAGCGCAAGTGGACCGGACATTTCCTGGGCCGCTGATCCCCCGCCGCCGCCCCCGCCCGGCTTTCGCGAAAAAAGGTGCGTAAACGCACCGACCGGCCCGCCGCCCCCTGCGCACACTCGAAACGGACCTGCCCGCATCCCGCGGGCGGGCACTGTCTTTTTCCATCCTGACCGCTCGAGGAACCGCCATGAACACCCAGGCCGCCACCACGCATGCGCCGATCGCTTCGTCGTTCGCCGCCCCCACCCTCGCCAACGGCGACGACGCCGGCAAGCTGCTGCTGCGCGTCGCCATCGGCGTGCTCGTACTGCTGCACGGCATCTTCAAGCTCTCGGCCGGCGTCGGCTTCATCGGCGGCATGCTGGCCAAGTCCGGCCTGCCCGGCGGCCTGGCCTACCTGGTCTACGTCGGCGAGATCGTCGCGCCGCTGCTGCTGATCGCCGGCTTCTGGACCCGCGCCGCGGCCGCCGTGGTGGTGGTCAACATGCTGTTCGCCTTCGGCCTGGTGCACATGGGCGACTTCTTCGCGCTGACCAAGCAGGGCGGCTGGGCACTGGAACTGCAGGGCCTGTACCTGTTCGGCGCGCTCGCCGTGGTGCTGCTGGGCGCTGGCCGCTTCAGCGTGGGCGGCACGACCGGCCGCTGGAACTGAGCGCGCGCAGGCTCAGGACGCGTCGCCGCGCACCTGGGCCACCATCCGCTCCAATCGGCCGGCGTCTTCCAGCACCAGCGCGCGGCCGTCCTTGCGCAGCACGCCGCTGCGCACCAGCGCATTGAGCTCGCGCGTGACCTGCTCGCGGTTGGTGCTGATCTGGCTGGCCAGGGCCGCGTGGCGCGGCGCGGGCTCGAGCCGCGCCTGGTTGCCGTCGACGCCGGCGCCGCGTGCCAGCCGCAGCAGTTCGGCATGCAGCCGGTTCTGCACGCCCAGGGTGCTCAGGTCGATCACGCGTTCGCTGAGCTGGCGCACCAGCGCGGCCAGCCGCTGCATCACGCGCTCGGCCACCAGCGGCTCGTCGCGCAGCAGGGCCAGGAAGGCGGCGCGGTCGAGACTGGCGACCACGCAGGGTTCGAGCGTGACCACGTCGGCCGAGCGCGGCCCGCCGTCGATGGCGGCGATGTCGCCGAAATGCTCGCCGGCCTCGGAGTCGCGGAAGGTCACCTGGCGGCCGTTGGCCGAATAGGTGGTCACGCGCACGCGGCCCGAGACCAGCAGGAACACCTCGCCCTGCTGCTCGGCGCGCAGCAGCAGCGGCTTGGCGGCCGCCACGCTGTGCCACAGGCACTGCTGCGCGAGCTGGTCCAGGCGCTGGTCGGACAGCCCCGCGAGCAGCGCGATCTGGCGCAGCGCGAGGCTGGAACGCGGGGCGGCCGAAGCCGGGGCGGAAGACGGGGAAGGTGTGGTGGAGGCCATGCCGGGTCGGTGGGCGCCGCGCATTATGCTCGGGTGCCCTTCCGACCCGCCGCATGCAAAGACGTTCCCCATCCGCCCTGAGAACGCCCACGCGGCGCAACCTGCGCTGGGCCAGCGGGATCGTGCTGATGGCCTACGTCACGCTGCACCTGCTCAACCATGCGCTGGGCATCGCCTCCTTCGCCCGGGCCGAGGCGGTGCTCGACCAGTTGCGCGCCTTCTGGCACAGCCTGCCCGGCACCCTGCTGCTGTATGGCGCCGCGCTGGCGCACCTGGCGCTGGCCGTGGTCGCGTTGTGGGAGCGGCGCACGCTGCGCATGCCGCCGCTCGAGGGCCTGCGCGTGCTGCTGGGCTTCTCGCTGCCGCTGTTGCTGGCCGCCCACCTGACGGCGATGCGCGGCGCCCACACCCTCTACGGCATCGATGGCTCGTACGCGCGCGTGGTCTGGGGCCTGTGGGACCTGCCGGGCGCGAGCGCGCAGTTCGCGCTGATGCTCGCGGCCTGGGCGCACGGCTGCCTGGGCCTGCACTTCGCGCTGCGCGTGCAGCCCTGGTACCGCCGCTTCTCGCACCTGCTGCTGGCCATCGCCGTCGTGCTGCCGCTGCTGGCCGCCCTGGGCTTCGTCTCGATGGGGCGCGAGTTCCAGTGGACCGGCGTGCCGCCGACGGTGGTCCCGACTGCCGAGCAGTCACGCGCGCTCGGCGCGATCGAGCGCAACATCAAGCTCTTCTATGCACTGGCGCTGGCCGCGTTGCTGCTCGCGCGCTGGGGCCGCACGGCCTTCTATCGCTGGTCGGGCCGGCCCTCGGTCGCGCTGCGCTATCCCGAGCGCACGGTGCACGTGCCGCGCGGCTGGAGCGTGCTCGAGGCCAGCCGCTCGCACGGCATCGCCCACCTGTCGGCCTGCGGCGGCCGCGCGCGCTGCTCGACCTGCCGCGTGCGCGTGAACGGCCCGGCCGGCCACGTCGACCCGCCGGGCCGCGACGAGCAGCGCACGCTCGAACGCGTGCGCGCGCCGGCCGACGTACGCCTGGCCTGTCAGCTGCGCCCGCGCGGCGACATCGAGGTCACGCCGCTGTTCGCGCCGCGCCCCAACGAGGGCCGGCCCGCGCCCGTGGGCAGCTTCGGCCACGAGCGCGACGTGGCGATCCTGTTCGTCGACCTGCGGCGCTGGTCGGGGCTGTCGGAACGCCAGTGGCCCTTCGACCTCGCCTACGTGCTCGACCGCTACTTCGCCACCGTGGGCGCCGCCGTGCGCGAGGCCGGCGGCGTGCCCAACCAGTTCATCGGCGACAGCGTGATGGCGATCTTCGGCCTCGAGACCGACCTCGCCACCGCCTGCCGCCAGGCGCTGCGCGCCACCACGCTGATCGGCGAGCGCATGGACGCCTGGAGCGAGGGCTTCGAGGCCCAGTTCGGCCAGCGGCTGGACTTCGGCATGGGCCTGCACGCGGGCCGCGCCGCGGTCGGCGAGGTCGGCTACCTCGAGACCACCACCTTCACCGCGATCGGCGAGGTGGTCAACACCGCGAGCCGGCTGCAGGACCATTCGAAGAAGGCCTCGGCGCGGCTGGTGCTCTCGCTGTTCGCGGCGCAGCAGGCCGGCGCGGCCGAGGCGCTCGGCGCGCCCGAGATGCTCGCCGTGCGCGGGCGCACCGAGCCGCTGGCGGTGCTGTACGCGGCACGAACGGCCTGAGCCCTCATCCCCGTTTCTCCCCACTGCCAGTGGGGTTCACGGCCCGCGCGCGATCGATCGAAAGCAGTGCGCAAACGCACAGCGCGAACCACGATGCGGTTTCACACTGCATCCCGTGGCAACGACGAATGTCCGCCGCCCACACAGACATCCGAAGGGACTCTCACCATGAACACCAAGCAACTCATCGCCCTCTCCGCTCTCGCACTCGCAGCCGGCGCCGCCTCGGCCCAGACCGTGCCCGCCGAAGCCTGGGTGGGCGCGCCGATCGCCACCACCGGCAGCGCGCTGAGCCGCACCGACGTGCGCGCCGACCTGGACCGTTCGAAGACCGTGGCCCAGGCGCCGCAGGAAGCATGGGTCGGCAGCGAAGCCGGCGAGAACGTGGCCGCGGGCGCGCTGAGCCGTGCCGAAGTCAAGGCCGACCTCGCGCTGTGGACCCGCGCCGGCCTCAACCAGTACGCGCGCATCGACGGCATCGACAGCACCAACCCCGATTTCCGCCAACGCACGGCCGCCTACGAGCGCCTGCGCAACAGCCCGGCCTACCTGGCCGAAGTGAAGCAGCTGCAGGGCGTGCCCTCGGTGGCCAGCACGCAGCCCGCGGGCGGCGAAGCGGCCGCGAACTGAGAGCGGCAGACGGACCTCGCGCGCAAGGCGCGAAGGTCCCGCCGCTCAGGGCCGCGCGCCTTCCCAGGCGTTCTGCAGCAGCGCGCGGATCGCGTCGCGCTCCAGCGGCCGCGGATTCGGATACTGGTTCTGCAGCGCCTGCGCGCAGGCCACGTCGAGATCGGCTTCCTTCATGCCGATGTCGCGCAGCGCCACCGGCGCGCCGTTGTCTCGCGCGAGCTCGTACACGGCCTGCGCCGCGCTGCCGCCGCCGAGCGCGCCGGCGATGCGCTCCATGGCGCGCGGCGCCGCCGCGGCGTTGTAGGCCAGCGCATGCGGCAGCACGATGGTGTGGGTCTCGGCATGCGGCAGGTTGAAGCTGCCGCCGAGCGTGTGGCAGAGCTTGTGGTGCAGCGCCATGCCGACGTTGCCGAGCACGGTGCCGCACAGCCATGCGCCGTACAGCGCATCGCCGCGCGCCGCCACGTCCTGGGCCGAGGCACGCAGCACGGGCAGCGCACGGCCCAGCGCGGCGATGCCCTCCACCGCCATCAGGTCCATGATCGGATTGGCATCGACCGCGTAGAGGCCCTCGGCCGCATGCGCGATCGCGTTGATGCCGCTGGTCACGCTCATCGCCACCGGCAGGCTCAGCGTGAGCTCGGGGTCGTAGATCACGGTGCGCGGCAGCACGCGCGCGTCCTTGCCGGTCTTCTTGAGGCCGGCCTCGGTGATGCCGTAGATCGGCGTCATTTCGGAGCCCGCATAGGTGGTGGGAATGGCGAGGATCGGCAGCCCCGAATCGAGCGCGATCGCCTTGCCCAGGCCGGTGGTCGAGCCGCCGCCGATGGCCACGGCGCAGTCGGCATCGAGCCGCCGCGCCACCTCGCGCGCCTCGCGCGCGGTCTCGATCGGCACGTGCATCACGGCGCGGTCGAACACGCCGGCCGCATGGTCGCCGAGCAGCGCGGCGATGCGCTCGGCCTGCGGCCGCTGCTCGGGCGTGGACAGCACCAGCGCGCGCCGAGCGCCGAGCGCCTCGATCTCGCGCGCCAGGTGCCGCAGCGCGCCGGCACCGAAGACCACGCGCTGGGGCGCGCTGTTGTAGACGAAGGAAGAATGGGTCATGGGGTCGGGCTTTCGGATTCGGGACGCGAGGCGCCCGCCGCGAGTCTCCCGCGCGCCAGTGCGCGCTGCCATGCCGCCAACGGAAAGCAGTTTTCCGCTCAGCGCACAGTGTCCCTGGCGCGGGCCCGCACGATCAGCAGCAGGAAACCGCCCGCCATCGCGACGTTCTTGAGGAAGTTGTTGAGCTGCGCATTGAACTGCGCCGCGTCGGCCGACCAGAAGGCATGCGCCGCGAAGGCGGTGGCGAGGGTGAAGAGCGCGAGCGCACCCGCCACCCACTTCACGCGCCAGCCCGCGACCAGCAGCAGGCCGCCGCCGATCTCGAGCGCGATGGTCAGCGGCAGCACCACGTCGGGCAGCGGGATGCCGAGCTTGGCGAAATAGCCGAGCGTGGCGCCATAGGTCATGAGCTTGCGCACGCCCGCGATCAGGAAGATCGCGGCCATCAGCACGCGGGCCGCCAGCACCGCCGCGCCGCCATCCATCGGCCTCGTCGCCGTTCCATTCGTCATGCTCTCTCTCCTTCGCGCACCGTGGCGCTGTTCGTGAATCCAGTCCGCCCCATGCAGAACACCATCGCGCACGACAGCAGCGCGGGCAGCGCCGCCGCCACGAACAGCGCGCCGTTCGACCAGTGCAGCCCGATCAGCCAGCCCGCCACCAGCGGTCCCGCGATCGAGCCCGCGCGGCCGATGCCGAGGCTCCAGCCCATGCCGGTGGCGCGCACCGTGGTCGGGTAAACGCTCGAGGCCAGCGCGATCAGCGCCGGCTGCGCGCCGACGATGCAGAAGCCGCTGACCACCACCGCCGCCAGCATGGCCGCGAGCGGCAGCGCGGGCTGGCCGATCAGCGCGATGGTCAGCACCGCGAGCGCGAACACCGGCACCAGCACGCGGTAGAAGCCCACGCGGTCGATCAGCGGCCCCATCGCCACCGTGCCCACCACGCCGCCCACCTGCAGCAGCGTTCCGGCGGCCACCGCCACGTTCGCGCTGTAGCCCGCGTCGACCGCCAGCGTGGGCAGCCAGTTGGCGAGGAAGAACAGGTTCAGCAGGTTGAGGAAGTTGATGCCCCACAACAGCAGCGTGGCGCGCGCGCGGCCGCTGCGGAACAGCTCGGCCACCGGCGCGCCGTCCTGCTTCGCCTCGTGCACCACGTAGCGGCTGGCGGCATCCACCGGCACGCCGGGCGCGATGTGGCGCAGCCATTGCTGCACGCGGTCGAGCCGGCGTCCGCGCAGCACCAGGAACTGCATCGATTCGGGCATGTAGCGCAGCATCAGCGCGGCGATCACCAGCGGCACCACGCCGCCGAACACGAACACCGCGCGCCAGCCGCCCAGCGGCAGCAGCAGCGCGCTGATCGCGCCGCCAAGCACCGCGCCGCCGGTGAAGCCGCACGAGACCCACATCATCAGCGTCACGCGCCGCCGGTGCGGGCTGTACTCGCTGGCCAGCGCGCTGGCGTTGGCCATGATGCCGCCCAGCCCGATGCCGGTGACGAAGCGCATCGCGAGCAGCTGGCCCAGCGTGTGGACCAGAGTGGTCGCGAGCATGCACAGCGCGAAGAACACCGTGGCCGCGATCAGCACCGGCCGGCGGCCGAAGCGGTCGGCGCAGATGCTCAGCACCAGCGAGCCGACCAGCATGCCCAGCAGGCCGGCGCCGAACACCGGACCCAGCGCGGCCTTCTCGATGCCCCATTCGTGCACGATCGCGGGCGCCACGAAGCCCATCGCCTGCACGTCGAATCCGTCCATCACCACCGCGCAGCCCACCAGCACCAGGATCCAGCGCTGGAAGCTGCTGACCGGATGGCTGTCGATCAGCGCGGGGATGTCGATCGGCGCGCGCACGTCGGCGGCACCGCCCGTGCCCGCGGATTCGGCGATGGCTCTCACGCGAGCGCCTCGTCGAGATCCAGGCAGTGCTCGGCGCTCCAGCCGTAGAGCCATTCGAGCGCGTCGTAGAAGCGCTCCTGCGGCCGGCCCTTCCACATGTTGTTGCGCACCTGCCGCTCCACGCCCTTGGCGTGATAGATGCGCCCCATCTCGCGCGCCGACAGCACCACGCGCGCCGACAGCACCACGCGCGCGGTACGCGCCACGCGCGAACGCTCGTACAGCGCGAGCGCGCGCGGCCAGTCGCCCTGTTCGCGGCGCAGCGCGAGGCCGAGCGTGACCGCGTCCTCGCAGGCCGTGCAGGCGCCCTGCGCGAGGTACTGCACCATGGGGTGCGCCGCATCGCCCAGCAGGGTGGCGCGGCCGAAGGTCCATTGCTCGATCGGGTTGCGGTCGGCGGTCGAGTAGCGCTTCCAGGCCTGGGGCACGCGCAGGATCTGCTGCACCCGCTCGCAGGTGCCGGCGAAGAAGCGCAGCAGCTCGGCCGGGTCGCCATCCATCGAGCCCCATTCCTCGGGCCGGTCGCTGTGGAAGGTGGCGGCCAGGTTGAACTTGTCGCCGCCCTTGAGCGGGTAGTGCACCAGGTGGCAGTTGGGGCCGACCCAGATGCACGGCGCGGTGAAGCGCAGCGCCTCGGGGAACTCGGCCGTGTCGACCACCGCGCGGAACACCACGTGGCCCGACACCCGGATGCCGTCGCCCACGTACTGCTGGCGCACCACCGAGCGCACGCCGTCGCAGCCGATCAGCGCCTGGCCTTCGTGCCGCCCGCCCTGCGCGTCGATCAAGGTCACGCCCTCCGCGTCCTGTTCGATCTTCACGCCTTTGGTCGAGGTCAGGAACTCGATTTGCCCGTCGCGCGCCGATTGGACGCCGTCGAGCAGCGCGCCATGGATATCGGCGCGGTGGATCACCGCATAGGGATTGCCGAAGCGCTCGCGGAAAGCGTCGGCCAGCGAGATGCCCGCCACGCGCCGCGCATCGAGCGCGTCGAACATCACCATCTCGTCGGTGTAGACCGCCTTGGCGCGCAGCTGCGCGCCCACCCCGAGGGCATCGCAGGCCGCGAAGGCGTTCGGGCTCAGCTGGATGCCGGCACCGATCTCGCCGATCCGGCCGGCCTGCTCGATCACCTTGACGCGGTAACCCTCGCGCACCAGCGCGAGCGCCGCCGCCAGCCCGCCGATGCCGCCGCCGGCCACCAGCACCGGCCGTGTGTCTTTCGCAGCGCCCATCTCAGTTCAGCCCGAACAGCCGGCGCGCGTTGTCACGGCCGATCTTGCGGCGGTCGTTCTCGCTGATCTCGCAGCGGTCGAACCAGCGTGCCGCGTCCTCGTGCTTCTCGAACGGATAGTCGACCGAATACATGATGCGGTCAGATCCCACCTCGAGCATCGTCGACAGCAGCGTGGGCGTGCGGAAGTTGCCGCTGGTCGTGATGTGCACGTTGCTGCGCAGGTAGTCGCCGATCTCCTTGTCGCAGGGCATGCCGCGGCGGCCCTTGCGCAGGATGTGGTCGACGCGCCAGATGTTGAACGGGATGCCCTCGCCGAAGTGGCCGAGGATCATCTGCAGCTCGGGATGGCGGTCGAACAGGCCGCTCGACAGCAGGCGCAGCGCATGGATGCCGGTCTCCACCGCGAAGGCCCAGGTCGGGCCGGTGAGCCAGTGCGCGCCTTCGTAGATCGGCTCGCGCGGCAGCAGCGGGTCGCGCGGATGCATGTAGAAGGGCTTGCCCAGCGCCGCGGCGGCGCGCCAGAAATCGGCGAAGCGCGGATCATCGTAGTAGACGACCGTCTGCTCGTCGCCCACCTGCGAGAAGCCGTTGACCAGGAAGCCGTGGAAGCCCAGTTCCTTCACGCAGCGCTCGAGTTCGCGCGCCGCCGCCTCGGGGTCCTGCAGCGGCAGCGCCGCGAAGCCGCCGAAGCGCGCGGGATGGCGGCGCACCTGCTCGGCCAGCACGTCGTTGGCGCGCTTCGCGACTTCCACCGCGCGCTTCGCGTCGGGAATGCCCTGCACCGCGGGCGAGTTCAGCGAGAGGATCGAGAAGGCCGTGCCCCACTGGTCCATCTGCTCGAGGCGCTGCTGCTCGAAGTCGAGCAGGTTGCTCCTGAGCGTCTGCCACACCTCGGGCCGTGCATAGACCTGCGAGTCGGCGATCGTCAGGTCGATCGCGAAATGCTCTTCGAGCGCAATCTTGTCTTTCATGGGGTGTTCACTCCGGTTTGATGTTCAGCTTGTCGAGCACGTCCTGCCAGGTCTTGCGGTCCTCGGCGATGTAGCGCGCCAGTTGTTCGGGCGTGCCGGGGCGCGGATAGGTGCCGAGCTCGCGCGACTTGGCGACCACCTCGGGCAGCAGCAGCGCTTCGTTCATGTCCTTGTTGAGCTTCGCGAGCACCTGCGCGTCGACGCCCTTCTTCGCGATCACCGCGAACCAGCCGTGCGCCACCGCGCCGGGCACGGTCTTGCTCGCGAGCGGGAAGGCCTCGAGGCCGGGCTCCACGCGGTCGCCCATGCTGGCCAGGATGCGCATGCGGCCGCCCTGCACGTTGCCCGCGACCACGTTGTAGGTCTCGACCATCATCTGGGTCTGGCCGCCGAGCGTGGCCTGCATCGCCTGCGCGCCGCCCGGGTAGTGCACCTCGAGGAACTGCGCGCCCGACTGCAGCCCGAGCAGCGCCGAGGCCAGGTGCGGCGCCGTGCCGCGGCCGTTGTCGGCCACCTCGACGCCCTGCGGCCTGGCGCGCGCGGCCGCGATGAAGTCGGCCAGCGTCTTGTGCGGCGAGTTGCCGGGCACCGCGAGCATGAAGGGCGCCACCGCCGCGAGCGTGACCGGCACGAAGTCGCGGTTGAAGTCGTAGCTCACGCCCTTGATCGTGCTCGGCGCCACCGAGATCGCCGAGCCCTGCACGAAGCCGAAGCTGTAGCCGTCGGCGGGCGCGGCGAGGATGCCGTTCATGCCGATCACGCCGCTGCCGCCGGGCCTGTTGTCGACGATCACGCCCTGGCCCCACTTCTCGCCGAGCTTCGCGCCCACGAGGCGGATCAGCACGTCGGGCGCCGAGCCGGCCGGGAACGGCACGATGAAGCGCACGGCCTGGGCGGGCCATTTCGCCGCCGTCTGCGCCTGTGCGGCCGGCAGTGCCGAAACGAGGGCCAGCAGGGCCGCGACGGCGTGCCTGCGCGAGTGTCCGAGGCTCATCTTTTTTGTCTCCATTTACTTGATTATTCAAATAAGTGGGCGGACTATATACTTGAACAATCAAGCATGTCTAGATGAAAACCCTGAGCCAAGAACACGACCTCGAAAAGGCCATTCCCTTCCTGCTGGCACGCGCCGGCGCGCGCATGGGCAATGCCTTCGCCAAGGCCCTCAAGCCCTATGGGCTGAGCCTCAGCGAGTGGCGCGTGTGCGCGTCGCTGCAGCACACGCCGCGCCAGACGCTCTCGGAGCTCGCGACGCATGCCTCGACCGACCTGTCGGCGCTGTCGCGCATCGTCGACCGGCTGGCGGCCAACGAGCTGGTGATGCGGGAGAAGTGCGACACCGACAAGCGCGCGGTGCGCATCGCGCTGACCGAGCGCGGGCTCGCGCTCACGCTCGAGCTGATCCCGCTCGCGCAGCACTACGAGGCGGTCGCGATCTCCGACTTCAGCCCGGCCGAAGTCAAGACCCTGCGCGCGATGCTGCTGCGGCTGTACGCGAACGCGACGCCGCTGGCCTGAGGCGCCGGCTCAGGCCGGTTCGACGCGCACCGTCGAGGCCGCGCGCGCCTGCGCGATCGCGAAGCGCACCGGCAGGAAGCGCTCGATCACCGCGCAGTTGGTGCGCGTGTGCTCGGTCACCTCGCTGCAGGTGAACGCGGCGCCGCGGCCGCTCTGCCAGGTGGCCAGCGCCAGCAGCAGCGCGAGCTGGTCGGCCAGGTGCGGCCCGACGGCCGCCTCGCTCTTGAGGAAGCCGCGCAGCTCCTTCACCAGCGCATGCGCCACCTGCTCGGCGCTCAGCGTCTTCTCGCCGAAGGCCGTGAACACCTCGGTCACCTCGGCATGCACCAGCGTCGCGATCAGCGCATTGCCCGGGCCCTCGTTCTGCCGCGTGGCGCCGTAGCGCAGCTGCTCGCCGGTCCAGCCCATCGCCGCGCCCAGGGTCTCGAGTTCGCGCGTCATCACATGGCGCGCGATGCCCGGCGCCAGGCACTCGGCATGGCGCTCCAGCGCCTCGCCGCGCGAGAGCAGGTCGAAGGGCTGCAGCGCGCCAGTCGCCGGCACGATGTCCGCCTCGACCTCGCCGCCGCCGGCCGGATAGAAGCCGTGGCGGCGCAACTGCAGTCGCAGGTCGGCGCCGAGGCGGCGCACCAGCGGCGCAAAGGCGCGCTCGAGGAAATGGAACGGCGGCGCCATCGGGTTGTGCGTGCCGCCGCTCAGGTGCAGCCGGCTCGCCACGCCAGCCAGCAGCAGCGGCGGCAGCACGGTCTGCAGCACCAGCATGCAGCTGCCAGCGCCCGAGATCGCGAAGCGGTACTCGCCCGCGCGCACCGGGCCCGGCGCGAAGCGCAGCGACTGCGAACCGAGTTCGGCGCCCTCGACGGCCGCGCCGCTGATGGCGGCGGCCGCGTTCACGCACGCGAGGTGCTGGCGCATCAGGCCCGGCTTGGCCCGGCCGGCGCGAATCTTCTCGATGGCCATGGGCTGGCCCGTGACCATCGACAGCGCGAGGCTGGTGCGCAGGATCTGGCCACCACCCTCGCCTTGGGAGCCGTCGAGCACGACGGTCTGCAACGGCGCCGCATGCGCCTGTTCTCGTTGGATTTCTTCTTTCATGGCTGTTCTTCTTGTCGTGGGTGCGGTTATCGCACGCCCCTGTTCCCCGTTGTCCTTGCTACGTCCTCAGCCGCAACCCTGCGACTCGTGGCGCACCGCGCTCTTCGCATCGCTGCCCCCGAAGCGCAGCACCGTCTCGCTGAGAAAGGCATCGAGCCCCGACGCATCGGCCGGCGGCAGCGCCGTCACGGGCTCGGCCGCATGCGCGGCCAGCTCCGCCTCGATGAAGGCATGGATGCCCGGCCAGCGCGGGCTGGTCGCGGCCTCGCCCGCGCGCATCTTCACCTCGAGCAGCGCGTTGATCTCGTCGATCAGCGCGGCGTCGCGCACCGCATCGAGCGTGTGCTGCGCGAGATCGGCGAAGCGCATCGGCGGCACATCGGGCCGCATGCGGATCCAGCGCGCGGCCAGCAGCGGGCGCAGCACGTAGAGGTACTTCTTGTAGCGCACCGTCTCGGCCTGCAGGTGCTCGCGGAAGTTCTTCTTCGCCATCGAGGCGTAGTGATGCCAGCCGCGCGCGTTGGAGAACACGGCCTCCGACAGCGCGCGAAAGCGCGGCATCGCCTGCGCGTCCTCGCGGTAGACGATCGGCGAGCGCAGCCACTCGAGCAGCGTCGGGTTCGATTCGCGCATCAGCCCCAGCGCCTTGCGCAGGTCCCAGCCGTTGATGTCGAGCTCGCCGCTGATCGGCAGCTCGATCACGTCGCGCCGCGGCGTCACCGTGAGGTACCACGGCAGGCGGTTCACGTAGATGAAGCGTACGTCGTAGTCGCTGTCGGGCGAGGCAAAGCCCCAGCCGCGGCTGCCCGATTCGCAGGCGAACAGCACCGTGACCTCGTGCCGGGCCTCGATGGCGGCGAGTTCCTCCATGATCTGCGCGCGCATGGCGGGCTCGACCGGGTGGGCCGAGCGGATGCGTTCTTCTTCATGTCGTTGCGGTTTCATCGTTGTCCTTTCCCTGTCGTTCGTCATTCAATCCGTCGTGCTCGCCATCACCGCGGCCAGCGTGCCGCGCCGCGGATTCCACACGGTGAAGCACCAGATGCCCCACCACTCCTTGCCGTCCTCGAAATACGCACTCCACGTGCTGCGCTCGGGTTCGCGCTCCGGATCGCCGACCCAATCGAGCAGCACGAGGCCTTCGTCCGGCAGCAGCCCGATGGCCTCGCAGAAGCGCGGGAACAGCGTGGCTCGCTCGGCTTCGTCGGCCACCGTCAACGGATACGGCGGATCGCCGAAGGCCTGGCAGAGCCACTCGAACCAGTCCACCTCGTCGAGGTCGCGCGTGTGCGCGATGCGATGGTTCGGTGGATAGCTGTCGGCCGCGACCACCGCCGCCGCGTCGAGCCGCGTCGCGCTTGCGCTCGCCACGTCGAAGGCCCGTTGCGCATCGAAGCTGGCCGGCTGCAGGGACGGGTTCTTTTCCATGGCCTCGCGTCAGTGGCGTTCGGCCCGCGCCATCGTTTCCTCGCCCAGCCGCCGCAACACCTCGCGGTGATGCGCTTCGCCCACCACCGGTGCCTCGCCGGCCACGCGGCAGACGCTGAACTCGAACACCACGCCCACGCGCTGCAGCGTGGCGCGCAGCGCGTCGTGGGCGGCCGCCGCCTCCGATGCCATCGGCACGACCTCGTCCTTCGATGCGCTCATTCCGGCTTTCTCCCGAATCGTTGGGCCCACTGGCGGACCTTCTTGTCCGCATGGGCGTTCAAGGCCGCGACCTGCGCCGGCCCGGGCGCGAGACCCAGGCAATGCGCCACCGCCAGCCATCGCAACAGCCGATGATGCCCTTCGCCGCGCCGCGCGAACTCCGCTTCGCCGCATGCCGCAAGGCGCGCCGATGGAATGGCAGCCAGAAAGGCACGCCAGTTCCACGGGTTCGCATGGCCGCGCAGGCAGGCTTCGAGTGCCCAGTCCTCGTCGGCGGGATGGCGCAGCTTCGCGGCCAGCGCCTCGACCGCCGCCTGCGCGCCCTGCCGCTCCCAGCTGTTCCACGACGGTTGCCAGGCATCGACCAGCGCGCGCAGCCGCGCGAGATCGGCCGCCGAACCCCAATGGCCCAGTGCCTCGACCGCCAGCGTGCGCAGGCCCCACCACTTGCTCTCGAGCGCGGCGTCGACTTCGGCGCGCGCCGCGGGCGTAGCAGGTGCTTTGGCGAACGCGCGCAGCCGTTGCGACATCTCGCCCAGCAGGTTCGCGCCCTCGCCTTCGCGCGAGGCGGACCGCGCCGCGCGCAACGCCCGCCGGCATGGCAGGCAGCGCACCGCGCGGCTGTCGATGCTGGCGTGCATCGTCTCGTACCACCACTTCTGCTGCTTCGCCGTCCACACCTGCTCGGCACCGCAGTCGCGGCAGGTGAAGGCGCGGTCGACGTAATAGGTGGGCAGCGCGCCGTAGGTGTTGTTGTGGCGTGCCAGCACCGCCACGTCGGCAGGCTCGAGGCCCGGCGCGCGCCGCGACAGCAGGTGCCGCTGGTCGGGCAGGCGCAGTTGCGCCTCGATGCGCGCCGCGCGCTCGAGGCGGCGGCCGCGGATCTCGGCGCGGCGTTGCTTGTTGCTCTTCATCTCGTCGTCCTCGTCCGGTCTCTCTGAAAAAGGGAGGCCGATCGGGACGACCTCCTTGCACTAACCCTTCACGCACACCACCTGCTTGAGCGTGTAGACCACCTCCACCAGGTCCTTCTGCGCGTCCATCACCGCGTCGATGTCCTTGTAGGCCATCGGGATCTCGTCGATCACGTCGGCGTCCTTGCGGCATTCCACGCCCTCGGTCGCGGCGATCTGGTCGGCGATCGTGAACAGCTTCTTCGCCTTGGTACGGCTCATCTTTCGACCGGCGCCGTGGCTGCAGCTCATGAAGCTCTCGGGGTTGCCCTTGCCGCGCACGATGTAGCTCTTGGCGCCCATGCTGCCGGGGATGATCCCGAGCTCGCCGGCCTTCGCACTCACCGCGCCCTTGCGGGTCACGAGCACGTCCTCGCCGAAGTGCGTTTCGCGGCTCACGTAGTTGTGGTGGCAGTTCACCGCTTCCACGTGCGCCTCGAAGGGCTTCGCGATGACCTTGCGCGCGGCCGCGACCACGCGCTGCATCATCACCTCGCGATTCGCACGCGCGAACTTCTGGGCCCAGCCCACCGCGCGCACGTAGTCGCCGAAGTACCGGGCGCCTTCCTCGAAGTACGCCAGGTCCTGGTCGGGCAGGTTGCGCTGGTGCAGCTCGGCGTCCTTCTTCGCGAGTTCGATGAAGTGCGTGCCGATCGCGTTGCCCACGCCACGCGAACCCGAGTGCAGCATGAACCACACCGAACCCGCCTCGTCGAGGCAGACCTCGATGAAGTGGTTGCCGGTCCCCAGCGTTCCCAGGTGCTTGTGGTTGTTCGTGTTCTTGATGCGCGGGTAGTCCTCGCAGATCGCATCGAACTCATCCACCAGCTTGGCCCAGGCAGCGTCGGTTTCGTCGGGCGGCGTTTCCCACGAGCCCTTGTCGCGGCCCATGCGCTTGGGGTTCGAGCCGTGCGGCACGGCCTTCTCGATCGCCGAGCGCAGCGGGCCCAGGTTGTCGGGCAGGTCGTTGGCATGCAGCGTGGTCTTGCACGCCATCATTCCGCAGCCGATGTCCACGCCCACCGCGGCCGGGATGATGGCCTTGAAGGTCGGGATCACCGAACCCACGGTCGCGCCGATGCCGTAGTGCACGTCGGGCATGGCCGCGATGTGCTTGAACACGATCGGCAGGCGAGCCGCGTTCTCGAGCTGCTTGCGCGCCTCGTCTTCCACGGGCACGCCGCGGGTCCACATCTTCACGGGCACGCCGTTGGGGACTTCGTGCAGGTTGTAGTTCTGTTCTTTCATTTTTCTCTCCGTCTATCTGTTCTTCACGATCATTCTGGTGGACACGGCGGGATTCGAACCCGCATCAATACGGCGACCGTGGTGCTTGAATCCAGCGGCCCAGTCGACGATTGGAAACGCGCGCCAGTGACAGACCCGTCATCGGAGCCAGCACCTGCATCCTCAACCTTGCTCGTCGACCGACTTGCCCGCCGTACCTGGTCTTACCCAGGCTGCCGGCAACATCAACATTTTTGGCAGTGGCGCTCCCTTCAATGCCTGCGTGCCCTTAACCCTCATCTCCCGTCGCTCAAGCCCCGTTCGGCCGCAGCGTCACGAGCCCGTTGAGCACCTGGTCCAGGCCGCCGACCACCGAGATCTTGTCGATCCGCTCGGCCACGCGTTCCAGCGTCTCGAGTTCCTTCATCCGCAATGCGACAGGGTTGCCCTCCATCACTTTCGCGGTGTTCAGCAGCGAGCGCGTGGCCGCGGTTTCCTCGCGGCGGCGGATCACGTTGGCCTGGGCCGATTTCTCGGCCTCCACCACCTGCGCGAGGATGGTCTTCATCTCGCCCGGCAGGATGATGTCCTTCACGCCCACGCTCTCGAGCACGACACCCGAACCCTCGAGCCGTTCGCGCACCTGCGCCAGCACCGTCTGGTCGATGGCCGCCTTGTTCTCCAGCAGCGCATCGAGCGTCTGTTCGCCCACCGCGGCGCGCAGACCGAACTGCAATTCGCGATAGACATGCTCGGCCGGCTTCGGCATCTGGGCCAGGGCCTGCCGCACGTCGGCGAAGCGCCACACCGCCGACAGGTTCAGCCGCAGCCCCACCTTGTCGCGGGTCAGGATCTCCTGGCCGCTCACTTCCGCGATCTGCGAACGCAGGTCGATGCAATTCACCGCCACCTGGCGGTTGAAGCGCCAGAAGCCGTGGTTGCCCGCCGGCAGCAGCGCCTGCATCTGGCCCTCGAGGGTCAGTACGCCGACGTGGAACTCGGGCACCTGCACCAGCAGCACGCCTTCGAGGCCCTGCACCGCACGCGGACGCAGCGCCACGCTCTGCAGCTTCGACAGCAGATCGGCCGGCAGGCGCGCATCGACCGCCACATCGATCACGTCGACGCGCTGCTCGCGCAGCCCGCGCCAGTACAGCTTGCGCGTTGCGGGCGGCAGGATCTGCACCAGCACTCCGTCCTCGTGGCGCAGGCCCACCTGGGTCTCGCCCAAGGAAACCTGCACGAACTCGCGTGCCACCAGTTCGGGCTCGCGCGCCAGGAAGTAGTCGGCCAGTTCGTGCTCGAACACCGGCTCGCCGAGCGCGAAGCGCTCGAGCTTCACGGTATCGAAGCCCGCGAACACGCGATGCTTTCCCGGGCCGAGCAATTGCTCGAAATCGCCGTTGCGCAGCAGCAGCGCGCGCTCGTTCTTCTTGATGGTGATCTGGTGGAAGCCCAACATTTCTTCTCTCCTACTTCGCTTTTCGTTCGTTTCGTCGTCTTGTTCCTGGCAATGAATCCAGACCCTCGAAAGGGCAGGCGGCGGGCCTCGCGGTCGCCAGGGGCTGCAGCGCGGCGCTCGCGCGGTCCGGTGGTGACTCCTGTCGTCGCGATCGCAACGCCCTCCTCACCTTCCTCGCCGTCGATGGCCGCGCGCAGTTCCCTGACGCACGCACGGTGCGCAAGCCGCCTGCGCTTGGCACGGTGTCGCGCGCCGCAGGGCCGGGGCCCTGCGCCATCGCTCCGGTGTGCCGGGGCGGGGGGCTTTCGCCCCATCAGATGGCGGTGCACGCACCGCCGGGTGTTTCGCGGGAATCGAACCCGCAACGCCATGTGAACCACACGGTGCTCAACCATGAGCAAACTGGATCGAGTCCAGTCGCCAGGCAGTTCGACAGCGGCATACCGCCGACCCAAGACAGGTCTGGCCTGCGGCACCGGACCGCTTTCATGCGGTACCTGCGAGCGGATGAACTGCATCCGGACGGGTTCTTCATTGCAGGCCGCGTGCCAGGTCGCGGCAATCCGTGGCACGGAGCGATCGGAAGCGTGCAAGTCATTGATATTCCTGGGAAAAACTTCTTGCCCTTCTTTGACATCTCGCCGCTCATCCGGCTAGCATCTAGATAAACTTATAAATTGAGCTAGTTTCTTATCCATGAAACCCATCGTCGTCATCGGCTTCCTCGGCACCCAGCTCGACGCCGGCCAGGGCGCCGGCCGCTGGAGCAAGTGGCGCCCCACCGTTTCGCTCGCGCAGCACGAGGACATGGTGGTGGCGCGCATGGAGCTGCTCTACACGCTCAAGCACAAGACGCTGGCCGAGCTCGTCAAGGCCGACATCGCGGCCGTCTCGCCCGAGACCACGGTCAACCTGGTGCCGATGGACCTGGCCGACCCCTGGGATTTCGGCGAGGTCTACTCGCGCCTGTACGACTGGGCACGCGCCTACCCCTTCGACACCGAGCGCGAGCAGTACTGGTCGCACATCACCACCGGCACCCACGTCGCGCAGATCTGCATGTTCCTGCTGTCCGAGTCGCGCACCATCCCCGGCGTGCTGGCACAGACCTCGCCGCCGCGGCGCCAGCGCGAGGGCGAGGCCGGCAAGTGCGTGCTGATCGACCTCGACCTCTCGCGCTACGACGTCATCGCGCGCCGCTTCGACGCCGAGCAGCGCGACGCGGTGGCCTTCCTCAAGAGCGGCATCGCCACGCGCAACGCGCGCTTCAACGCACTCATCGACGAGATCGAACGCGTGGCGGTGCGCTCGCGCGCGCCGATCCTGCTGGTGGGCCCGACGGGCGCGGGCAAGTCCTTCCTCGCGCGGCGCATGTTCGAGCTCAAGCAGTCGCGCCACCAGGCCACGGGCGCCTTCGTCGAGGTCAACTGCGCCACCCTGCGCGGCGACGGAGCCGCCTCCACGCTGTTCGGCCACAAGAAGGGTTCGTTCACCGGCGCCGCGAGCGAGCGCGCCGGCCTGCTGCGCACCGCGCACCAGGGCGTGCTCTTCCTCGACGAGATCGGCGAACTGGGCCTCGACGAGCAGGCCATGCTGCTCAAGGCGATCGAGGAGAAGCGCTTCTTCCCCGTCGGGGCCGACAAGGAGGTCGAGAGCGACTTCCAGCTCATCGCCGGCACCAACCGCGACCTGCGCAGCGATGTGGCCGAGGGGCGCTTCCGCGAAGACCTGTTCGCGCGCATCAACCTCTGGACCTACGACCTGCCGGGCCTGGCCCAGCGCCCCGAGGACATCGAGCCCAACGTCGACCACCTGCTGGCGCTGCATGCGGCCGAGAACCACCGCGTGGTGCGCTTCAACGCCGAGGCGCGCGCCGCCTACCTGCGCTTCGCGCAGAGCCCCGAGGCGCTGTGGAGCGGCAACTTCCGCGACCTCTCGGCCAGCGTCACGCGGCTGGCCACGCTGGCCGATGGCGGGCGCATCCCGGTCGCGCTGGTCGAGGCCGAGATCGCGCGATTGCGCTGGCTGTGGAAGCGCGCGCAGCCGGCGCTTTCCGCAGGCGAGTCGCGGGCCGTCGACCTCGACGCGCTGCTCGGCGAGGCGCGCGCCGCCTCGCTCGACCTGTTCGACCGGCTGCAGCTCGAGGCCGTGCTGCGCGTGTGCCGGAAATCGCGCAGCCTGTCGGACGCGGGGCGGCAGCTGTTCCAGGCCTCGCGGGCGCAGCGCAGCGTGGTGAACGATGCGGATCGGTTGCGCAAGTACCTCGCGAAGTTCGGGCTGGAATGGGGCACCATGACGAGCGCATGAACGAAGCATCGAATCCCATGACCGAGATCTACATCAGCACTGACGTCGAATCCGACGGCCCCATCCCCGGCCCGCATTCGATGCTGAGCTTCGGCTCGGCCGCCTACACGGCCGACAAGAAGCTGGTGTCCACCTTCAGCGCCAACCTGCACACCCTGCCCGGCGCCGAGGCCGACCCGAAGACCGCCGCGTGGTGGCGGACGCAGCCCGAAGCCTGGGCCGCCTGCCGCCGCGACCCGCAGGAACCCGCGCACGCGATGAAGAACTACGTGGCCTGGCTCAAGGGCCTGAAGGCGCGGCCGGTCTTCGTGGCCTACCCGGCGGGCTTCGACTTCCTGTTCGTCTACTGGTACCTGATGCGCTTCGCGGGCGAGAGCCCGTTCAGCCATTCGGCGCTCGACGTCAAGTCCTTCGCCATGGCCCTGCTGAAGACCGATTACCGCGACAGCACCAAGCGCGCGATGCCGCGGCGCTGGTTCGACCCCGGCCTGCCGCACACCCACGTGGCGCTCGACGATGCGATCGAGCAGGGCGCGCTGTTCTGCAACATGCTGGCGGAAAGCCGCGCCGCCACGCCATGAGCGTTCCACGCCGTCTCGCGCGCCTGGCCGGCCGTGCGCTGCTCGCGCTGCCCCTGCTGCTGCTCGGCGGCTGCGTCGAGTCGATGTTCTATTACCCCGACCGCGTGCGCTACGAAACGCCCGATGCGCTGGGGCTGCGCTACGAGCGGGTGCGCTTCCAGAGCACCGACGGCACGGCGCTCAGCGGCTGGTTCATTCCGGCCGCGGGCCGCGCCGATCCGCGCGAGGCCAAGGGCACGGTGATCCATTTCCACGGCAATGCGCAGAACATGTCCTCGCACTGGCGTTTCGTCGCCTGGCTGCCGAAGCAGGACTTCAATGTCTTCGTGTTCGACTACCGCGGCTACGGCGATTCCGAAGGCAAGCCCGAGCCCCGCGGCGTGTTCGAGGACTCGGGCAGCGCCATCGATCACGTGCGCTCGCGCGCCGACGTCGATCCCGCGCGCTTGCTGGTGTTCGGCCAGAGCCTCGGCGGCACCAACGCGATCGCGGCCGTGGGCGCGGGCAACCGCGCCGGCGTGCGCGCAGTGGCGATCGAGTCGACCTTTTATTCCTACGCGTCGATCGCCAACGACAAGGTCTCGGGCGCCGGCCTGCTCGTGGGCGATCGCTACGCCGCCTCGAAGTACGTGGCCGCCCTCTCGCCGATCCCGCTGCTGCTGATCCACGGCACGGCCGATGCCGTGATCCCCGTCGACCACTCGCGGCGCCTGCTGGCCGATGCGCGCGAGCCCAAGCGGCTGATCGAGGTGCCCGACGCCGGCCATCTCGAGCCGATGAACGAGGCCCGCTTCGGCACCACCTACCAGCGCGCGCTCGCCGGGTTCTTCGAAGCCGCGCTGGCGACCGCCCCCATCGCACCCACCCCGCCCGCCCGATGAAGCACTTCGACGCCGCCGCCACCCGCGCCCCGCTGGGCTTCGAGCGCCTCGTGCCCGCGCTGCGCGCCGCCTTCGCGGCCGAGGCCCAGGTGCCGCAGCGCCACGTGCACGCCATCGACAACGCGAGCGGCGACAAGGGCACCGTGCTGATCATGCCGGCGTGGAGCGAGGCCGGCTTTCTCGGCATCAAGACCATCAACATCTTTCCGGGCAACGGCGCGCGCGGCCTGCCCGGCCTGCATGCCACCTACGTGCTGTACGACGCGCGCACCGGCGTGCCGCTGGCGCTGATGGACGGCGACGAGCTCACGGCCCACCGCACCGCCGCCGCCTCGGCGCTCGGCGCCTCGTTCCTGGCGCGTGGCGATGCGCGTCGGCTGCTGGTGCTGGGCACCGGCCGCATCGCGCGCATGCTGCCCGCGGCCCATGCGAGCGTGCGCCCCATCGAGGAAGTGACGGTGTGGAACCATCGCATCGAAGGCGCCGAGGCGCTGGCCGCGCAATGGCGCGCGCAGGGCTGGGCCGGTGCGCGCGTGGCCGCGCCGGGCCCCGCGGGCCTCGAGGCCGCCGTGCGGCAGGCCGACATCGTCAGTTGCGCCACGCTGGCCACCGCGCCGCTGGTGCGCGGCGAATGGCTCGCGCCGGGTTCGCACCTCGACCTGATCGGCAGCTTCACGCCCGCCATGCGCGAGGCCGATGCACGATGCTTCGAGGGTGCGCGCACCTTCATCGACACGCCCGAAGCGCTGACGAAGGCCGGCGACCTGCTCGACGCGATCGCGGCCGGCACGCTGCGCGCCGAGGCGGTGCAGGGCACGCTGGCCGCGCTGTGCCGTGGCGAACGTGGCGGACGCACGCAACCCGACAGCGACGAACGCACGGTCTTCAAGGCCGTCGGCAGCGCGCTCGAGGACCTGACCGCTGCCACGCTGGTGTGGCAGTCCTCGTCGGCCGCGGCGCCGCTGTAGACCTATGACTGCATGGCACGCCTAGTGCTTATGGCCAGTCGGCGCCCCGCGACGGCGCGCGCATACGTCAAGCGACGGATGGCGCTTCGCGGGGGAGGCCGTTAATCTGGCACGGCACACAGGGAGACCCACGCATGCTCACCATCGTTCAGAAAGCCGCCATCCTCGGCAAGGCCGGCATCGACGTGCCGGCGCGCCCCGAGGACGACCTGTCGACGCATGGGCTCACGGGCTCGCCGGTGCAGGCCGAGGGCGTTTCGCAGCAGGCCCATGACTGGGGCCGCGCGGTGGAGACCCTGTACGTGAGCTACGTGGCGGCGCGCGCCGCCAAGAGCCTGCGCGACGCCGAGGAGGCGCGGCAGAACGCGATGCTGAGGCGCATGGCATCGGGTTCGCCGCCGCGCACCTCCTTCGCCTGAGCAGGTCCCGGAGCGCCGCGGGCCGCTTGCCGCTTACTTGCCCTGCGCCGCGGTCAGCGCCGGGTTCTGCATCGTCGAGATCACCTTGCTGTTCACGCGCGAGCCGCTCACCACGTTCTGGTCGGGCGCCGCGGCGGCCGCCACGGCTTCGTTGTAGACCTTGGCCGGGTCGGCCATCGGCTTCACCGTTTCGGGGCCGCGCGAGCCACGGGTCACGTTCTGGTCGGCCGCGTGGGCGGTGGCCACGGCCTGCTGGTACATGGCATCGGCGTCGGCCATCGGCTTCACCGTTTCGGGACCGCGCGAGCCGCGAACCACGTTCTGGTTGGGCGCATGGGCCGTGGCAATGGCTTCGGCTTCGACGGCTTCGCGGCTGCGGCCGCCCGTGGTCTGGGCCTGGACGGAGGCCACGGCCATCACGGAAAAAGCGGCCGCGAGGGCGAGTTGGTAGGAGGTCTTCATGTCGGTTGGATGTCGGAGGAGTTGTTTGGACAGGGTTTTTCTCTAGGGAAAACCCTGGATCACGGTAGTCCTCCTGTAAGGCGAACTGATGACGCCCCCGGGCGCGTGCCGGTTGACGAGGAGTGCGCCAGCAGAGTCGGGCGGTTTCTGCCAGGGCGGGGCGCGAGTGCGCCGTACGCTCTTTCAGCCGCCGACCTTGGGCCGCTCCCCGATGCCCAGGCCCTTGTTCGGATCGACCGACCGCGGCGCCAGCCGATCGCGATACGCGCCCCGGCTTCCATATTCCACCTTGGCCCGATCCACCTCCTTCTGCGGCAGCAACTGCAGCTTCCTGCAGTTCGCGCATTGGTACAGCCGCATCCAGGGAAAGAACCGCATCCAGCCCGAACGCTGGACCCGGCCGAGGTAGTGGATGCTGCAGTTGCAGGCGGAAAAGATGGAACTCATGAAAGCCTCGAAAGGTGCGCAATCGGTGGTTGCGGCGAGGGTCCGAATCGCACGGATCGCCGCGTGGTCTCGATGCTAGGAATCGATCCTTGTCGATGCACCTTCGATCGCATCGCAACTGTGTGGCGGTTCACAGCTCGTGCCAAACAGCGCGCGAAAACAACGCGAGCACGCGGCATCACTTCGCGCTCGATCCGCGCTCGCCCAGTGCCTTGAGCAGATCGAGATCGTCGAACGGCGCAGCCTCGTCGCGTTCATCGCCGGGCACGCGCGGCTCGAGCGACTCGAAACTGCCATGGTCGGTCGACGCGAAATCGGCCACCACGTGGATGCCGTGCTCGTCCTTCCACAACAGGCCGCGGCTCTCCATCTCGCGCATGGTCTTGTTGACGACCTCTCGCGACAGGCCCGCGTACGACGCGATCACGGCCTGCGAGATGCGCTTGTCGAAGCCGCCGGTGTCGGCCGGCGCGAGCTGGGTCAACTCATAGAGCACGCGCGCGACCAGGGTCTCGGAGGTCAGCGAGGAGATGCGGCGCAACTGGCTGCGGATGATCGTCATGCGCTTGACGGTGAGCTCGAGCAGCTCGAGCGCCACCGACGGATGCCGGGCGCAGATGTCGTGCAGCGCCGAGGCCGGAATGAGGTAGACCGAACTCGGCAGCGCGGCCACGAGGTTGGCCATCGACTGGTAGCGCGCCTCGTCGAGCGTCGGACTCAGGAACAGGTCGCGCGGGCGCACGAAGTCGGTGGTCACGCCCGCGCTGCCGCCGTTGCCGCCGACCACCACGCGCAGCAGTCCCGAGGCGACGAAATAGACCTTGTCGGTCCACTCGTCCATCCGCAGCACGGTCTCGTTGCGCCGGAAGGAACGCAGTTCGCTGCGCGCGACCAGCGCCGCGCGCTCCGCCGCCGGAACGTTTCGAAAAAGGGAATGCAGATACATGGTCGGAAACAGGCTCCATCCGATTCGCTTTCTCCGGGCGGGACATGCAGGGGAACGTGCGCGGCCGACGTGGACGGCAGCGCGCGCCGACCAACGGATGCGGCGCTCGGCGCCACGGACGGGCCCTAGGCGATGGAGTCGGACACGCCACGAGATCGCGAGCCATCGGCGTCATCGGCGCGATCGGGCATCGCAGCCGCGGACGGCGCCTGCGCGCCCGCCGCGCAAGCCGCGCACACCGAGCGCACGGCACGCAGCGCGGGCGAATCGCGCAGCTCCTGCTCGCGGATCGCGGCTTCGAGCGCCAGGTACTGGTCGCGCGCCAGCAGCTTCTCGCGCGCGCCGTCGCCATGCAGCAGGACGCCGTGGCGCATGACCTCGTGCAGGGTGCGCTGCAGGCTGTCGATCTGCGCGCCCAGGCGGGCAAGCTGCAGATGGAAGTCGGGCGAGGGATTCACGCGCGCCCTCCGGGGCCGCGCGCCGGCGCGCCATCGTGCAGCGGCACGCCGCAGCCCTGCAGCCATTCGGCGCCGGCCTCGAGCGCCACGCGGATGTCCTCCTCGCGCTCGATGCCGTCGACCACGATCGAGGGCGCGAAGCTGCCGCACAGCGCGAGCATCTCCTCGAGCAGCTCGCGGCCGAAGCGGTCCTCGCGCGCACGCCGGATGAACACCGGGTCGAGCTTGATGATGTCGGGCCGGCAGACCTTGGCGGCGGCGAGGTTGCCGGAGTCGCCGCCGAAATGCTTGATGGCGACGCGGCAGCCGCAGAGTTGCAACTGCAGGCAGAAGTCGCGCACCGATTCGAGATCGGGCAGCGTGGGCTCGCCGGCGATCTCGACCACGAGGCGCGCCGCCAGCTCGGGCTCGCGCCGCAGCAGCACCATCAGCGAGGCCCACCAGTGGTCGCGCCGCGCGCTCTGCGCCGAGATGCTCAGGCCCAGGCGCACGGTGCCGCCCAGGCGCAGCTGCCGCACCACGCAGCCGGCCGCGAGGTGGTCGAAGGTGCGCACCAGGCCCAGCCGCTGCAGACAGGGCATGAAGAGTTCGGAACGCAGCGAGGCGGCGTGCGGTTCGCCCTCGGTGTGGAAACGCGCCTCGTGATAGAGCGGCGCCGCGAAGGCGGCGGCCTGCGCCGGGGCGCCCACCACGGGATGCCATTCGATCGCGAGACGGCGCGCATGCAGTGCGTCGCCGACCTGCAGCGCAACCGCCATGTCCTCGCGGTAAAGCTGCTGCCAGCCTTCGGCCCGCACGAGCTGGAAGTCTGGCGCGGGCTGCGCGGCCCACAGGCGCAGCTCGACCTCGGACTGGCTCATGCGCCCGGGGCTGGGCGCGTCGCTCCAGCCCACGTGCAGCTGCACCAGCGCGCGCGTGTCGCGTAGCTGCACCGGCGTGCCGCCGAGGCCGGTGAGCAGACTCTCGAGCCGCGCCGAGGCGCCCTGGCGCGCCTGCGCGTCCTCGACCGGAAACGCCGGGTTGCTCCACAGCAGGAAGCAGTCGTGCCGCAGCATCGCGAGGTCGGCGTCGGCCACGCTGACGAAGCCGGTCAGCAGGCGGTACTTGATCTCGATGCTGGCATGCAGCGCGAACTCGGCGCCGTAGACCTCCATGAGCTGCGGCAGGTTCGCGATGAAGACGAAGGCACAGGCCCGCACCGGCGCGCCGGCGCCGGGGACGGTCGGCACGGCCATCGAGGCCGCGGGTCGTGGCATCGGCACATGGCGCGGCGCGACCGGACTGCGGCGGCGCATGCCATCGAAGCCCGCCCGCAGGCGCGCGACCACGGGCGCGACGAAGGACCGCACGACATGACCGGGCCCTGGCGTCGGCAAGGCAAGCGCCACGGGGCTGGTGACGCGATCACGTACGGCCATCTGGTTTCCTCCGCTAGGTAAGTTCGCCGAACCGCAACACGCTGGGTGGTTCCACTGCCGACGCCGAGGTCGGCCGCTGCACGTTCGAGAACGGGCCGTTATGCGGATTGCGCATGGAATGCTTAAACCGAAATGAATACTACGGATCCCGGTAGCAACCCGCATTAACTTTCTGGTGACAAATGTGTCCTAGCTCACAGGCGCTGTAACGCAGGGGCTCAAAAAACGCGCCGAACGGCCGAAAACGCCTGGCCGGCGCGTGGCGCCGAAACCGGCACCCGCCACGGCCCGCGGCGGGCTGGCGCGATCCGCCGTTCGATTGGCGCGATCGGATTGGCCAGCGCGCGCCGTGCCGCGCACACTCCCGCCCATCGCGGCCCTCCGAAGCCGCCCGGAGTTCGCCCCATGCCCGCCCTCAAACGCCGCCATTTCCTGCTCGGCACGGCCGCCACCCTCGGCGCGCTGGTCGTCGGCTGGTCCGCTTCGCCCACGCGCCAGCGGCTGACCACCGCCGAGCCGCTGCCGGCCACGGCCAGCGGCCAGGTGGCTCTGAACGGCTGGGTCAAGGTCTCGAGCGACGACACGGTCACGCTGATGATGGCCGCGGCCGAAATGGGCCAGGGCATCCATACCGGACTGGCGATGCTGCTGGCCGAGGAGATGGATGCCGACCTCGCCCAGCTGCGGCTCGAGCAGGCCGGCTACGACCCGATCTACAACAACCAGGCGGCGCTGCTCGACAACCTGCCGATGTTCAAGCCCGACGACGACGGCGCGCTCAAGCGCGGCACCCGCCACGTGGTCAGCAAGCTGCTGCGCGAGGTGCCCGGGCTCTGGGGCAGTGGCGGCTCGTCCGGCATCGTCGACCAGTGGTTGCCGCTGCGCGAGGCCGGCGCCTCGGCGCGCGCGATGCTGGTGGGCGCCGCGGCGGCGGCCTGGGGCGTGCCGGCGGCCGAATGCGAGGTGGCGGCCGGCCGAGTGTCGCACCCGGCCTCGCAACGCAGCGCGCGCTTCGGCGAACTGGCGGCGCGCGCGGCGACGCTGCCATTGCCCGCGCAGCCGACGCTCAAGGATCCCTCGCGCTACACGCTGATCGGCCGGCCGGTGCACCGCCTCGACAGCGCCGCCAAGCTCGACGGCTCGGCGCGCTACGGGCTCGACGCGCTGCCGCCCGACGGCTTGCTCCACGCCACGCTCGCGATGTGCCCCACGCTGGGCGGCCGCGTGGCGCGCTTCGACGACACGGCCGCGCGCGCGATGCCCGGCGTGCGCAAGGTGGTGGCGCTCGCGCCGGTGGGCGGCGGCCTGGGCTCGGGCGGCATGACCTCGGGCGCGGTGGCGGTGATCGCCGACACGCCCTGGCATGCGATGCGCGCGCTCGACAAGGTCATGATCGACTGGGACCACGGCGCGGCCGCCAGCCTGTCGAGCCGCGCGCTGATCGACCGGCTCGCGCAGAGCCTCGATGCGCCGGACCAGGCCGACGTGCACCTCGAGACCGGCGACGCCGATGCCGCGATGAAGAGCGCCGAGCGCACCATCGAGGCCGAGTACCGCGTGCCCTTCATCGCGCACGCCACCATGGAGCCGATGAACTGCACCGTGCAGTTCAAGGACGGCGCGGCCACCGTCTGGGTCGGCGTGCAGGGGCCCGGCATGCTGCGCGGCGGCATCGCCAAGGTGCTGGACATCGAGGCCGCGAAGGTCGACATCCGGCTGGCCTACCTCGGCGGCGGCTTCGGGCGCCGCTACCTCGGCGACTTCGTGATGCAGGCGGCGGCGCTGGCGCGCGAAACGGACGGCATGCCGGTGCAGCTGATGTGGTCGCGCGAGCAGGACATGGCGCACGACTACTACCGCCCGGCCTACGTGGCGCGCAGCAAGGCCGGCTTCGATGCGCAGGGCCGGCTGGTGGCCTGGCGCGTCGACACCGCGGGCTCGAGCCTGGGCTCGCCGGCCTTCCTGAGCGCGGCGGCCGAGGGCACGGCCACCACCGCCTACCGCTTCGCCAACGCGCGCGTGGCGCATCGCACGATGGAGTCGGCCGTCACGGTCGGCATCTGGCGCTCGGTCAACCATTCGCAGAACGGCTTCTTCACCGAGAGCTTCATCGACGAATGCGCGCATGCCGCGGGCCAGGACCCGGTGGCCTTCCGTACCGCGCTGCTGGCGGGCAGCCCGGCCGAGGCGCGGCACCTGGGCGTGCTGCAGCGGGTGGCGGCGATGTCGGGCTGGGGCACGCCGCTGGCGCCCGAGGCCGACGGCACGCGCCGCGCGCGCGGCCTCGCGCTGCACCGCAGTTTCGGCAGCGTGGTGGCGCAGGTGGCCGAGGTCTCGCTGACGCCCGAGCGGCAGATCCGCGTGCGGCGCATGTATTGCGCGGTCGACTGCGGGCTGGCCGTGAACCCGAACCTGGTGCGCCAGCAGATGGAGAGCGCGATCGTGTTCGGCCTCTCGGCCGCGCTGCATGGCGAGATCACCATCGAGCGCGGCCAGGTGCAGCAGAGCAACTTCCACGACTACGCGCCGCTGCGCATGAACGAATGCCCGCAGATCGAGATCGCGATCGTGCCGAGCAGCGCGCCGCCCACCGGCGTGGGCGAGCCGGGCACGCCGCCGGTGGCGCCGGCCGTGGCCAACGCGGTGTTCGCACTCACCGGCCAGCGGCTGCGTTCGCTGCCGCTGCGCCTGGCCTGAACGCACGGCCCGATAGAAAAGGAAGGAAGCCCATGACCACCACGCTCCAGATCAACGGCCGCCCCGTCGCCGTGACGGCCGAGGACGACACGCCCCTCCTGTGGGTGCTGCGCGGCGAGCTGCGCATGACCGGCACCAAGTTCGGCTGCGGCAAGGCGCTGTGCGGCGCCTGCACCGTGATGCTCGACGGCGAGGCGGTGCGCTCCTGCGCCACGCCGCTGGCGGCCGTGCAGGGCCGCGCGGTGTCGACCATCGAGGGCGTGCAGGGCCCCGAGATCGACGCGCTGCGCCGCGCCTGGACCGAACTCGACGTGGTGCAGTGCGGCTACTGCCAGAGCGGCCAGCTGATGTCGGCCTGCGCGCTGCTGCGCCACACGCCGAAGCCCAGCGACGCCGACATCGACGCCGCGATGAGCGGCAACATCTGCCGCTGCGGCACCTATCCGCGCATCCGCGCGGCGATCCACCTCGCGGCGGGCGACGACCCGCGATGACCCAGCGCCCGCCCGACCTGATCGTCGTGCCCGCCGTGATGCAGCAGCGGCTGCGGCTGCTGGGCTTCGACACGCAGTCGATGCTGCGCCGCGCGGGCCTGCCGGCCGACCTGTTCGCGAGCGGCAAGGCGCGCATCACGACGCGGCAGATGTTCGCCGTGTGGGACGCGCTGGCCGCGATGAACCCCGACCCCGCGCTGGGCCTGCGCATCGGCGCCGAGGGCGCGACCGAGCACTACGACATCGCCTCGATCGCGGCGCTGCACTCGCCGAACTTCGGCGAGGCGCTGCAGCGGCTGTCGCGCTTCAAGCGGCTGACCTGCCCCGAGGTGATCCGCATCGAGCGCGGCGACGGCGAGGTGCGCGTGCGCTTCCACTGGTTCCTGGCCGAGGGCCATTCGCCGCCGCTGCTGACCGACGGCACCTTCGCGTCGGTGCTCGAGCTCGCGCGACGCGGCACCGGCACCCGGGTGGTGCCGCGCCGGGTGGAGCTGGTGCGCGCACACACGAGCACGCAGGCCGCGATGCTGGGCGCGCATTTCGGCTGCGCGCCGCGCTTCGGCGCCGCGGCCGATGTGATCGTGTTCGACGAGGCGCTGCTCGCGCAACCCTTCGTCACCCACAACCAGGACCTGCTCGCGGTGCTGCTGCCCGGCCTCGAAGCCGCGCTGGCCGCGCAGGCGCCTGCCACCTCGCTGGTCGACCAGGCGCGCGCCGTGCTGGGCCGCACGCTGCGCGGCGAGCGCCCGAGCATCCAGGCGGTGGCGGCCGAGCTCTGCGTGAGCACCCGCACGCTGCAGCGCCGGCTCGAGGAGGCCGGCACCAGCTACCAGCGGCTGCTCGACGAGGTGCGGCACCAGGCCGCGCGGCAACTGCTCGAGGACACGCAACTCGAAGCCGGCGAGATCGCCTTCGTGCTGGGCTTCGAGGAGCTGAACTCGTTCACGCGGGCGTTCCGCGGCTGGGAGGGCACCACGCCCGCGCGCTGGCGCACGGCGCAGGCGGGTGCGTCCCGAGGCGGCTGCTAGAACACGCGCCCGCCCTCGCCCGGCGGCGTCACCAGGTCCCGCCGCAGGCTCCAGACACAGGCCGCCAGCTTGAGCAGCCGCTCGACCTTGCTGTCGTAGAGCTCGTCGGCGGGATCCTCCTGCGCGATCAATTCGGCGATCTGCTCGATGGCGAGCGCCGGCGGGAAGCCCAGCCCTTTTCTCGCCATCTCCATCGCCGTCGCCATCACTTCTGTCTTTTTCATGGGCATGCGTACGCAACGGCCGCGTGGCCGGATTCGAAAAGTCCGTGTCCCGGGGCGGCTCGATGCGGCATCAGGCGCGGCGCTTTCGCACCGCCGTGCCCGAGGGCGTGAGCATCGCGGGTTCGGTGTCGAGGTCGGCCGCATCGGTCACCCGGCCTTCGCGGTCGTGCTGCACCAGCAGGCGCCGCGCGCGCTGCCACAGCGTGAGGCGCTGCGGCGCGAGCGAAGTGTATTCGGCGAGCTGGGCCACCGTGCTGTCGGGCGAGCGACCGCGCGTCTCCTCGTCGGCGATGGCGCGCCTTCGCACCGGCGCGAGCAGCAGCATCAGCGCGAAGATGGCGAGCACCGACAGGGCGTAGAGCGTCAGCAGGTTCGCGCCTTCCGCGGGCCGCCAGACCTGGAAGAAATGGTGCCAGGCGTAGAACACGACCCCGACCCAGAACGCGGCCAGCAGCAGCGGCCGCGCGATGCGCAGCCACACGAACATGAGCAGCGCGCCCTGCGGCGTCTTGTGGCGCATGAAGGCGCTCAGCGGCATGCGCGCGGCATCGAGCACGGGCACCTCGCCCTGCGGCTCGGCCCATTCGCGCTCGCGCGGCGGCGCCTCGCCGTTGGGCCGGGGCGGGGCTGCGCCCAGGTCTTCATTCATGCTCGATGGCACGGACGGATGCAGTCGATCGTTCATTCGCAATCACTCCTCTGTCGGGGCTGGTCCACCGGGCGCGCTTGCCCTTGCGCCGCAGGATCGTGGCCGGCAAGGCCACGACCGTGGTGAACATGTTGATCATCCAGAAAGCAAGCGGGTACCAGATGGTCCAGACCAGGTAGCGCAGGATGTCGCGGTCGTAGTGGCGGTCGATCCACAGGCTCACGCCCATCTGCAGCATGCAGGTGATGCCCAGCAGCATCCCGTGCCACTCGGGCCAGAAGCCGACGTACTGCCACTCGGGCGGCAGGAAGCGCCGCACCAGCGCGAGCACCAGCACCGCGAACATGGCGTAGGCCCAGACCACGCTGGCCAGGTACTCGAGGAACACCGGCCACATCATGAAGTTGCGCGGCTTGAGCACCTGGCCCGTGTAGCGCAGCAGGGTCTGGATGCCGCCGGTGGCCCAGCGCTGGCGCTGGCGGTAGAGGCCGCGCACGGTCTCGGGCATCAGGATCCAGCACAGCGCGCGCGGCTCGTAGCGCACGCGCCAGTCCTTGAGCTGCAGCTTCCAGCTGATGTCGATGTCCTCGGTCATGACGTCGGGACTCCAGAAGTCGACGTCGAGCAGCGCGTTGCGGCGGAACATCGACAGCACGCCCGAGACGGTGAACAGCCGCCCGGCCAGCTGCTGGGTGCGCTTGATGAGACCGATGTTCGAGGAGAACTCGCCCACCTGCATGCGCCCGAGCAGGGTGGTGCGCCCGCGGATGCGCGGATTGCCGGTGACGGCGCCCACGCGCTCCGAATGCAGCATGTGGGTCAGCATCCAGGCGATGGCATCGGGGTCGACCAGCGCATCGCCGTCCACGCCGAGGATGTACTCGCCGTTGGCCAGCACCGCCGCCGTGTTGAGCGCGACCGCCTTGCCCTGGTTGGTGGCGTGGTGCACCACGCGCAGCTGGCCGTAGCGCGCGGCCAGCGCGTCGAGGATGGGGCCGGTGTCGTCGCTGCTGCCGTCGTTGACGGCGATGATCTCGTAGTTCGGATAGCGGCTGCGCATCAGCTGCTCGATCACCTCCTGCACGCGCTCGCCTTCGTTGAAGCAGGGCACGATCACGCTGACCAGCGGTTGCTCGGGCAACAGCGGCAGCGGATCGATCCGCCGGTGGCGGCCGCGCTCGAACACCAGCGCATGCGCGATGCCGCCGGCCATCCAGACATAGGCCGCGAGGAAGGGGTAGTAGAAGACGTAGTTGAGCAGCACCCGCACCACGTCGGCGCCGAAGAAATCGGGGTTCATCGCGCGGCTCCCGGTGCGGTCGGCGCGGAGGCGGCGGCCGGTTTGGTGGGCGCGAGCGCCGGCGGCGTCTCGAGGCCGTCGACCTTGCCGCCCGCGAGGTTGGCGCGCACCGACAGGATGTCGCGCACGGTCACCAGCGGCGGCTCGCCCGCGAGGAAGTCGTCGGGGTAGAGCGCGACATGGCGCGCGCCCAGTCGGTGCAGCAGGGTCCACTGCGCGGCCAGGGTGTCCTTGTCGACCATGCGGCCCGTGCGCCAGTCGCGCGCCTGCAGCTCGAACACGGTGCGCGCCAGGCCCTGCGGCTGCGCCGCCACCTGGCGGAACAGCGCCGCCAGCCAGGCCTGCGGATCGGCCGCCTGCTCCATGAAGGGCATGGCCATCACGGCGGTGTAGTCGTAGGCCTGCAGCGACTGCGCGAGGTCCTGCGCGAACCACTCCTGCGCGGCGGGCTCGAGCACCGGGCGCGCATAGAGGTTGCGCGCGGTGAGGATGCGCGGCTGCCAGTCGCGCACGCGCTGCGCGAGCTCGAGCGTGAAGTCGGTGAGCTGGCGCGTCTTCCAGGCGGTCCAGCGCGCGCGCAGCGCGGGATCGGCGCGCACCGCGGCCAGGTCGGGCGGCAGGCCCTGGGCAGCCAGTTCGCGCAGCGCGGCCGGGCTCGCATCCTCGTCGTCGCTGTAGGTGGCGTCGTCGTGGAACAGCAGGCCCGCGACCGGCGCGTTCTTCGCGAGATCCTCGTAGATGTCGCCGATCAGGGCGCGCACGCGCGCATCGGCCGGCGAGAGCCGGTGGTAGCGCGTCTGGTCGCGCGCCGCGGCCGACGCGGGCGCGAGGTGCGTCACGCGCACAGCGGCCAGCGGGTTGTTCGCGGGCAGCTGGAACGCGAGCACCGGCATCCACGCATAGACCTCGACCCCGGTGCGCGTGCGCAGTTGCCAGGCGACGCGGTTGAACAGGTCGGCGCGCATCGGCAGGTGCCGGTTCGGAAAGTACAGCGCATCGGCCGCGCCGTCGCCGTCGGGATCGGCGAAGGCCTGCAGGTAGACGGCCGAGGGGCCGACCGCCTGCACCCGGTCGAGCAGGCGCGAGAGGTTGAGCTCCTGCTGCGCCGGGTCGGGGTCGTAGACGTGGTCGAGGTCGATGTGCATGGCGCGGTGCAGCGCGCGCGGATCGGGCCGCGCGGGCGCGCGCAGCAGGCTGAAGTCGGGCACGGACATGTCGTAGGTGGCGAGGCCGCGGCGGATGGTCTGCAGCGGCACCTCGGGCGTGTTGGCGCCCTCCTCGAGCGTCAAGGTGATCGGCATGCCGGCGCGGTCGGCCGCGCGCAAGGTCTGCTTGTTGTAGGCGCCGTAGGGCCAGACCATGGCGCGCACGCGGGTGCCGGTCTGCGCCTCGATCAGGCCGCGGCTGCGGCGCAGGTCGGCCTCGACGCGCGCGATCCAGGCCGCGTCGTCCTCGTAGCGGCCGGTGGCGCTGTCGTAGCGGTGCGTGACGGCCGCGGGCTGCAGGTTGCCCTGCGGATTGCCGGGCACGCCGGTGTGGATCGCGTCGCCATGGCTCGCGAACTCGACCAGGCCCGAAGCGCCCATCTCGCGCGCCTGGCTCCAGGTGATGAAGGCCTCGCGCTTCAAGGGATTGCGCACGCCGTAGCCCTCGACCACCTGGCCCGGCGGCACCTCGAGCCAGCCGGTGACCAGCGCCATCACGGCCGGATAGCCGAACTGCTTCAGCAGCGGATAGACCTTGGTGTAGAAGCTCTCGTAGCCGTCGTCGAAGGTCAGCAGCACGGCCTTCGAGGGCAGCGGCCGGCCGCCGGCGCGCGCGTCGACGATCTGCTGCAGGCTCACCGGATGGTGGCCCGAGCTGCGCAGCCAGGCGAAGAAGTCGGCCACGGTGCGCTCGTCGAGCGCGGTGGGTTCGGGCTCGTCGACGAAGCTCTCGCGCACGTTGTGGCGCACGTCGTGCAGCGCGATGGCGCGGAAGGTCTTGCCGTCGTCGGCATCGGGCGCCGGCAGCGCGGTGGCGCGCGGCAGGCCCTGGGCGAGCGCGGTGCCGGCCAGCAGCGCGGCGAACAGCAGCGCGGCCAGGCGCAGCGCCATCGGGATGGACGTCTTGTTCTTCATTGGAACGGCACCGACAGATTGAGATAGACGAAGCGGCGCCGCTCGCGCACGCCGTCGTAGGGATGGCTCGCGATGCCCAGGCCGTAGGCCAGGGTGGCCGAGCGGCCGAACACCCATTCGTGGCCGTAGCGCAGCGACCAGAGCGCGCCGCCGCCGAAGCCCTGCTGGCGGTAGCTGCCGGCCTCGATGCCGAAGACATGCGAGAAGCGGCGGTCGTCGCGCTTCCATCCCAGGTACTTGCCGGTCAGGCCGACCTGCAGCGCGCTCTCGCGGCGCGGCGCGAAGTAGTCGACGTCCTGCCGGTCGTAGCGCCCGGTCTCGCCGGAGAGCGTGCCTTCGAGCTGGAAGCGCGGGCCGCTCACGAGGCGCTCGCGCCAGCGCAGGCCGAAGCCGTCGCGCGCATTGCCGTCGCTGAAGTCCATGCGCTGGTAGCGGGCCTCGAAGGCGCGCGATTCGTTGACCACGTAGGTGGCGCCGAGTTCGGCCGAGCGCGCGCCGACGTTCGCCAGCCGCGCCTTCCATGGCGTGTCGAGGCTGTTCGAGTCGAAGCGCGCCGAGAAGCGCCAGCTGTCGCTGGCACGCCAGTCCACGCCGAGCGCGAGGCCGGTGCGGTAGCGGCCCTTGTCGGCCTGGTGCAGCTCGGCGCTGGCGCGCCAGCGGCCCTGCAGGTATTCGACGCCGACGCCGGTGCGCGACAGGTCGATGTTGCCCAGCGAGGTGTCGCCGCGCGCGAACACCTGGCGGAAGAACAGGCGCCAGCGGTCGTCCCACAGCGGCGACGAGAGCTTCGAATCCACGCGCCAGTCGCGGTCGGCCAGCACGCTGCTGCCGTGGCCCTGGCCGTAGTCGGCCTCGACGTCGAGCCGCGCCGCATACAGCGTGTCGCGCTGCGCGACGGCATTGCGCACGGCGATCGATTCGGGCGCCTCGGCCTGCAGGCTCTCGGTCAGTTCGCGGCCCGCGCGCATCTCGCCGGCATCGAACAGCGCGCCCGCGTAGCCGGCGCGCGCGGCCACGTCCCAGGGATGGTCGACCAGCGTCTCGCGGTAGCGGCCCAGCGCCTCGTCGGGCTTGTCGCGCAGCTTCATGGTCTCGGCCAGTCCCGAGCGGAAGCCCGCGTTGAGCGGCGCGAGCGAGGTCAGGCCGCGGAAGCTGGTCTCGGCCTGCCAGGGCCGTTCGGTGTAGAGCTGGTAGAGCGCGCGCAGGTTGCGCACCTCGGCGTACTCGGGATTGGGACGGCCCTGTTCGGGCGTGAGCCGCAGCATCGGCGGCGTGGCCTGCTCGAGCTTCTGCAGCAGGGCCTCGGCGTCCTCGAAGCGCGCGGTGTCGAGGTAGGCATAGACCAGGCCGGTGTGGGTGTCGCTGGGCACGGGGATGGCATCGCCGCCACTGCGCAGCGCCTCCTCGTAGATCGGCACGGCGAGGTCGGAGCGGCGCTGCTGCTGGTAGGCGCCGGCCACGTCGGACAGCGCGTAGTAGGGCAGGGGCTCTTGCGGATGCTCGGCCTGCCAGCGCTCATAGGCCGCGGTCACTTCGGGAAAGCGGCCGCGCGCGGACACGGCGAGCAGGTGGTCGGCATAGAGGCGCAGGTACAGCGCCTTCCAGCGCTCGAGGTCGTCGGCTTCGTTGGCCTGCGTGGCGCGCTGCACGGCATCGGAAGCACCCTGCAGTTCATTCGGATAGAGCGGCAGCAGTGCGTCGATGGACTCGAAGCGCTCGGGGCCCTCGCCGCCGCGCTGGTCGCGCTCCGAGATGGCCCAGCGCAGCCGCTGGCCCAGCGCCTGCTGGCGCAGGCTCGCGAGCTCGAAGGCACTGAAGCTGCCGGGCGTGGCGCGCTCGGCGGCCTCGGCCTGCGCCAGAGCCTCGGTCAGCGAGCCCTGGTCCTCGAGCGCGAAGGCGTTCTCGCGCCGCACGATGCGCTGCGTGGGCTTCAGCGCGCTCAGGTGCAACTGCAGGATGCGGTCGTCGACACGGCGCGCGGCGACGAACGCGGACTCGAAGGCATAGCCCGCGAGCCGATCCAGCGGCACGGCGCGCGCCCAGCCCACGGATTCCTGTGGGTTTTCGGCCTGCAGTGCCCACACCACGCCGTCGGACGCGATGCGCTCGCGCTGGGCCGCGGTGGCGGCACGCGGGAACCAGGCGCGCAGCGCATCGAGCGCGGCGGCTGGTGTCGCGCTGCCGGCGCGGACCCGTTCGACGAGCGCGTCGTGGGCGGAGGTTTCGTAACCCGCGGTGGCGGCGCCGGTGGCGTCGCCGGCCCGGACATCAACCGGGGTGCGGGAGGAGGATGTCGAGACACCGGGCCGCTCCACCTGTGCCCTGACCTGCGGACTCGCACCCGCCCATCCCGCCGCGACAAGCAATGCCGCTGCGGAGAGGGGGAAGGTGGAACGAAGGAAGGTCGGGTGAGATTGAGCGAGTGCGGGGTGTGTGACAGCGTGGCGGCGTTGCTTTCTCAAGATCGGGTTGCGATTGGTTATTTGCTTGAACCATATCGCCCGGCCTCGAAGCCACGCTGTAGGAAATAGTCAAAAGACCTCGCCGATCCGTAAGGGAGCGTAAAAGGCCCCAAACCCTGAATCCAGGGTCCTCAACGCTGCGTACGCCATGGGCGTACGCAGCGTCAGGGGGCCTCGGTCCAAAGATACGTTCGCTTTCCGAATGACATCCATGAAACGGGAGGTGTCGACTGCGACGAAGTCTTTGGTCTAACAAGCGCAGCAGCCCCTTCCGGCCGCGCCCATTCGTCCTCCGGACGAAAAAAAACCATCGGGCCGCGGGTTGCGGCAGCCGATGGCTTCGGGTCGATCTAATGCGGACGCTGGAGCAGCTCGCGGACTCAGACCCGTTCGAGGATCAGCGCGATGCCCTGGCCGACGCCGATGCACATGGTGCACAGCGCATAGCGGCCGCCGCTCTTGTGCAGCTGATTGACCGCGGTGGTCGCGAGGCGCGCGCCGCTGGCACCCAGCGGATGGCCCAGCGCGATCGCGCCGCCGTTGACGTTGACGCGCGCGTCGTCGTCCTTCAGGCCCAGCAGGCGCAGCACCGCGAGGCCCTGCGCGGCGAAGGCCTCGTTGAGCTCGATCACGTCGATCTGGTCGAGCGTCAGGCCGGTGAGCGCCAGCACCTTCTGCGTGGCGGGCGCCGGGCCGATGCCCATGATGCGCGGCGCGACGCCGGCGGTGGCCATGCCCACGATGCGCGCGCGCGGCGTGAGGCCGTGCTTGGCGGCGCTGGCCTCGTCGGCCAGCAGCAACGCGCAGGCGCCGTCGTTCACGCCGCTGGCATTGCCGGCGGTGACGGTACCGTCGGGACGCACCACGCCCTTGAGCTTCGCCAGTGCTTCGAGGCTGGTCTCGCGCGGATGCTCGTCCTTGGCGACGACGATCGCATCGCCCTTCTTCTGCGGCACGCTCACCGGCACGATCTCGGCGTCGAAGAAGCCGGCCTTCTGCGCGGCCACGGCGCGCAGCTGCGAGTTCAGCGCCATCAGGTCCTGCGCCTCGCGCTCGATCTTGTAGTCGGTGGCCACGTTTTCGGCCGTCTCGGGCATCGAGTCGACGCCGTACTGCGCCTTCATGAGCTTGTTGACGAAGCGCCAGCCGATGGTGGTGTCGTAGACCGCGTTGGCGCGGCTGAAGGCGCTCTCGGCCTTGGGCATCACGAAGGGCGCGCGGCTCATGCTCTCGACGCCGCCCGCGATCATCAGGCCGGCCTCGCCGGCGCGGATGGCGCGCGCCGCGCTGCCCACGGCATCGAGGCCCGAGCCGCACAGGCGGTTGATGGTGGCGCCCGGCACCTCGATCGGCAGGCCGGCCAGCAGCGAAGCCATGCGCGCGACGTTGCGGTTGTCCTCGCCGGCCTGGTTGGCGCAGCCGTACAGCACGTCGGTCACGGCCTGCCAGTCGACGTTCTTGTTGCGCTCGATCAGCGCCTTGAGCGGCACCGCGCCGAGGTCGTCGGTGCGCACGCTCGACAGCGCGCCGCCGTAGCGGCCGAAGGGGGTGCGCACGGCGTCGCAGATGAAGGCTTGGTTGGTCATGGTGTGTCTCTAGGGGGAAGTGAATACGGGAGCGGGAACCGAACGCAGAGGTCGCGAAGGTTGCGCAGAAGTCGCAGAAGAAAAATCAAAAATGTCTTTGGATTCTTCTGCGACTTCTGCGTAGTTTTTGTCTTCCTTCTGCGTTCGGCTGCCCGTCTTATACGGCGATCGGCAGGCCCACGAGCTTCTCGAGCTCCGCATGCTCGAGCCCGTCGACCTTGTCGACCAGCTTCAGGCCCTGCGGCGTGCATTCGAGCGTGGCGAGGTCGGAGTACACGCGCTTCACGCAGCCGATGCCGGTCAGCGGGTAGCTGCAGGTCTCGACGATCTTGCTCTCGCCCTTCTTGGTCAGCAGGTCCATCATGACCCAGGTCTGCTTGGCGCCGATCGCGAGGTCCATCGCGCCGCCCACCGCGGGAATGGCGCCGGCCTCGCCGGTGCTCCAGTTCGCGAGGTCGCCGGTGGCCGAGACCTGGAAGGCGCCGAGCACGCAGATGTCGAGGTGGCCGCCGCGCATCATCGCGAAGCTGTCGGCATGGTGGAAGAAGGCGCCGCCGGGCAGCAGCGTCACCGGCTGCTTGCCGGCGTTGATCAGGTCGTAGTCCTCCTCGCCGGCCTCGGGCGCGGGGCCCATGCCGAGGATGCCGTTCTCGCTGTGCAGGATGACCTCGCGGCCGGCCGGCAGGTGGTTGGCCACCAGCGTGGGCTGGCCGATGCCGAGGTTGACGACGGCGCCGTCGAAGATGTCCTGCGCCACGCGGGCGGCCAGCTGGTCCTTGGTGCGACGGGTGTAGCTCATGGTCATGCCTCCTTCTTGAAGCCGCCGGCCTGGGTGGCGACGCGCTCGATGCGCACCACCTTGTGCACGAAGATGCCGGGGGTGACGATGGTCTCGGGGTCCATGGTGCCGAGCTCGGCGATGTCGTGCACCGTGGCGATGGTCTTCTTCGCGGCCATGGCCATCACCGGGCCGAAGTTGCGCGCGGCCTTGCGGTAGACCAGGTTGCCCCAGCGGTCGCCGCGCTCGGCCTTGATCAGCGCGAGGTCGCCTTGGATCGGGTACTCGAGCACGTACTGCTTGCCATTGATCTCGCGGGTTTCGCGGTTGCCCGCGAGCTCGGTGCCGTAGCCCGTGGGGCAGAAGAAGGCGCCGATGCCGGCACCGGCCGCGCGAATGCGCTCGGCCAGGTTGCCCTGCGGCACCAGCTCGAGCTCGAGCTGGCCGCTGCGGTAGAGCCCGTCGAAGACGTGGCTGTCGGCCTGGCGCGGAAAGCTGCAGATGATCTTGCGCACGCGGCCGGCCTTGAGCAGCGCGGCGAGGCCGGTGTCGCCGTTGCCGGCGTTGTTGTTGACCACCGTCAGGTCGCGCGCGCCCTGCTCGATGAGCCCGTCGATGAGCTCGCCGGGAATGCCGGCGGTGCCGAAGCCGCCGATGAGAACGGTGGCGCCGTCGGCCACGCCCGCGAGGGCGTCGGCGATGGAGGGCGCGATCTTGTCGATCATGGATCTGTCTCCGAAGAAGGATGGTGGAGAGGCGGGAAGACGCTTGTCGCGGTGCGTCCTGGTGAACTCTATTTTGTTCGCATATCGAACTTCTGTTCGTATAATGAATTCTAGAGAGGATCCACACCCATGGCAACCCGCCCCCTTGCGCCCCCCGGGACGCCCGCCCCCGGCGACAGCTACGTGCAGTCCTTCGCGCGCGGCCTGCAGGTGATCCGCTCGTTCAGCGCGAGCGCGCCGCACCAGACGCTCAGCGAGGTGGCGGCCGCCAGCGGCCTCACGCGCGCGGGCGCGCGCCGCATCCTGCTCACGCTGCAGACGCTGGGCTACGTGGTCACCGACGGCAAGCTGTTCACGCTCACGCCGCGCATCCTCGACCTGGGCTTCGCCTACCTGTCGTCGATGCCGATCTGGAACCGCGCCGAGCCCGTGATGGAAGCGCTGGTGCAGCAGGTGCAGGAGTCGTGCTCGGCCGCGGTGCTCGACGCCACCGACATCGTCTACGTGCTGCGCGTGCCGACGCAGAAGATCATGCGCATCAGCCTCGGCGTGGGCTCGCGGCTGCCGGCCTACTGCACCTCGCTGGGCCGGCTGCTGCTGGCCGACCTGCCCGACGAGGAGGTGCGCGCGCGGCTCGAGGCCTCGGCGATCGAGCCGCTGACCAAGCACACCGTGACCGACATCGACGCGCTGCTGGCCAAGGTGGCGCAGGCGCGGCGCCAGCAGTGGTGCCTGGTGAACCAGGAGCTGGAGGAAGGCCTGATCTCGGTGGCCGCGCCGATCGTCGACCGCGCGGGCCGCATGGTGGCCGCGCTCAACATCAGCGGCCAGGCCAACCGCACCAGCGCGAAGGTGATGCAGGACAGCATGCTGCCCGCGCTGCGCGAGGCGGCGCGGCGGATCTCGAGCCTGCTGTGAGTGGCCCGGCGGCCTCAGGCGCCGCCGTTCTCGATCTCGAAGGGCGCGACCTGCCGCCCGTCGATGTCGGTGAAGCCGTACTCGCGCGCCAGGTCGCCCACGCGCAGCGCGCGGCCGGTCTTGTCCATCACCGCGGCATCGCCGGCCAGCGCCACGATGGCACGCCCGATGTAGCGCGGCGACTCGGTGCGCGCGAGCGCGGGCCGCTGGTGCCAGTGCGCCTCGTCGGTCTGGTGGCCGGCCAGCACGAACTCGGTGCGCATCCAGCCCGGCGACACCGCGACCGAGGCCACGCCATGCGCGCGCAGGTCCTGCGCCATGCCGAAGGCCAGCCGCGTCATCGCGGCCTTGGCGAGGTCGTAGAACAGGCTGCCGCGCAGGTAGCGGTCGCGGTCCCAGAAGGTGGTGGTGGCGATCAGGCCCCGGCCCTGGCGCACCAGCAGCGGCGCGGCGCAGCGGCTGGCCACGAGGTGGTTGCGCACGCCGCGGTCGAACATGGCCTCCCAGTTCGACAGCGGATGCTCCCAGAACGGCGCCTCGAACACGCCGTTGAAGCTCTCGTGGCCGCCCCAGGCGTTGTTGACCAGCAGGTCGAGCCGGCCGGCCTCGCGCTCGACGCGCGCGAACAGCGCCTGCACCTGCGCTTCGTCGGCATGGTCGCAGCGCACGGCCACGCCCTGGCCGCCGAGGCGCGTGACCTCCTCGGCCGTGTCCTCGATGCTGCCGGGCACGCGCTGCAGGCCCGACAGCGCGAGGATCTGGCCATAGCTGTCCGCGGGCTCGGCGCGCGTGCTGCGGCCCGTGACGTAGACGGTGGCGCCGGCCGCGCCGAGTTCGAGCGCGATGCCGCGCCCCGCGCCGCGGCTCGCGCCCGTGACCAGGGCCACGCGGCCTTTCAGGGAGGGCAGTGCATTCGCACCCGTGGGCTGGTCGGTCATCGTTCGGCTCGCTGCAAGGGAAGAAGACGCCGAAGGTAGCGCCGCCTCACACCGGCGTCTTGGAAGAACCCGCAATCGCGCGGCCCAGGAACTCGGTGGGCGTGACGCCGCACAGCGCGCGGAACTCGTTGGCCATGTGCGACTGGTCGTAGAAGCCGCTGTCGACCGCGAGCTCGGCCCAGGCCGGCATCGGTCTCGCGCGCAGCGCGCGCAGGCAGCCATGCATGCGCGCGAGCCGGCGCCAGGCGCGCGGCGACAGGCCGACCTGCGCATGGAACAGCTGCTGCAGCCGACGCTCGCCCAGGCCCACCGCCTCGGCCACCTCGCGCAGCGGACGGCGACCGGCCGAAGCGGCGATCAACTGCGCGGCCCGCAGCGCGCCCGAATGCGGGCTGAGCCGCGCCCGCGCGCGGCCGTCGGCCTCGGCGAGGCGACGGCACAACGCGGCGTCGAGCAGCGCGACGCGCGCGGCGTCACCGGGAGCTTCGGCCATGCGCTCGAGCAGCTGCGCGCCGGCGCCGCGCCAGAGTTCGTCGAGGTGCAGCACGCGGCCCGCGAGTTCGCCCGCGGGCAGGCCGAGCAACAGGGCCGCGGCGCCGGGCCGCAGGGTGATCGACAGGCCTTCCATGCGCTTGCGCAGCCGCACCAGCACGGCCTCGGCCGAGGCACCGATGGCCTCGACGGCCAGCCCCTCGGCACCATGGGCCGAGGGCGCGTCGCCGAGGTTGAACACCAGCCGCGCGGCACCGTCGGGCAGCACGCGCTCGAGCACCTCCTCGCCTTCGGCGAAGCGCTCGCGGTACACGAGGATGTTGGCGACGTACGGCCGCAGCGGCGCGCTGGCGGCGAAGGAGCGCACCGTGCCGCCGGGCGCGTCGATCGGCGGCCCGAGCAGCGGGCCGTCGTCGAGGTGGAGGAAAAGGCGCTCGCTCATGCCGGGTCGGTCCGGGAAAGGACCGGCCAGCATGCCACAGGCACCGCTCAACCCTCGGCGTGGATGCCCTTCATCAGGATCACGCCGCCCAGCCGCGCGGTGTCGGCGCGCATGCGGCGCGCCAGCGCGTCGGGCGTGCCGGGCTGGGCCTGCCAGCCGGTCTTGAGCAGCGCCTCGCGCACTTCGTCGGTACTGATGACCTCGACCAGCGCGGCATTGAGCCTGGCCAGCGCGGTCTTGTTCATGCCCGCGGGCGCGGCCAGCGCGGTCCAGATCTCGAGGTCGGCGCCGCGCACGTCGGCGTCGCGGATGGTCGGCAGCTCGGGCACCAGCGGACTGCGCTCGGGCGAGGTCACGCCGATGGCCTTGAGCTTGCCCGAACGCACGTGCGGCATCGCGAGCGCGGGCGGCAGCAGCGCGAGCTGGATCTCGCCCGCGAGCAGGCCCGCGATCACCTGCGGATTGCCGGTGTAGGGCTTGTGCTGCGCGGTGATGGCCGAGCGGCTCTTGAGCAGTTCCATGCCCAGGTGGCCCACCGTGCCCACGCCCGGCGTACCGTACTTGCCGCCGCTGCCGAGGTTGCGCACCCACAGCAGGTGGTCGGCCGCGGTCTTGCCGGTGGCATTGCCCGACACGGCCAGCACCAGCGGCGCGGTGCCGACCATGCCGACCGGCGCGAAGTCCTTCTCGGGATCGAAGGAGAGCTTGGGATTGAGCAGCTTCGCGATCGTCAGGTTGCCGTTGATCAGCGCGCCGATGGTGTGGTCGTCGGTGGCCTTGGCGACCTGGTCGGCCACGATGTTGCCGCTCTCGCCGGGCTTGTTCTCCACCAGCACCGGCTGGCGCAGGATCTTGGCGAGCGGCTCGGCGATGGCACGCGCCAGCAGGTCGGGCGAGGCGCCGGTCGGAAAGCCGACCAGCAGTTTCACGGGCTTGGTGGGCCAGGCGGCTTCGCCGGCGCGCGACTTGTCCTGGGCGCGGGCAAGCGGAGGGAGGAGAGAGGCAGCCAGCGCGGCGGCGCCGCCCTCGAGCAGGCGGCGTTTGGTGATCGTCACGGGAGGAACTCCGGATGGAAGCGGCGGAGCCCTAATTGTAAACAGATCGTTACATCAATGCTGCGGCGCAGCGCGAATGTTTGCGCTATCAGCTTCCCCATCTCACCACCTTGAGTAATCGCTGGACGGCGCTATTCCTGTATCAGCCAGCTCGCATCAATGTTCGCCCTCGCATCGACTGGCCGCCCCGGCCACAACCTGAATACTTGAAGCGCCACGACTGCCAACAAGAAGCAGGCGAAGGCCTGCAGCAGACTGGGAAAGTTCGATATGTCTTGCCTAGACGACCTGGGTAGCCACGAAACCTCCCATCCATTCATGCCGCCGCCGATCGCGAGCCCGACAAGTCCTGCCACGATGTTGACGACTAGTTGTAAGGCGAATACCGCAAGCAACGTCCACCACGACAGCGTCCATAGCTGGCTCCAGCCAAGCGGGCGGGCATGCTTGAGCATTCGGGACGACACCAGCGAAACGCTCAACAACAAGAAGGTACCAGCCATAGCGGTGAGCGCGGCAATACTGAAAGCGCTGTCCGCCACCTTGATCCATATCTGCGACGTTGAAACATCGCTGAGCCTCATGAGCTGCCCCAATGAGGTGAGGTCACCAAGCAGTGAGCCCAGAAACAACGCCGCAAATGCAGATAAAGCAACGGTCAGGCGACTCCTCAAGGTCACCCCAAACTTCGCCTGCGTCGCCGAGGCGCGGTACACGTTCACCACCGCGATGAAAAGGAACACTATCCACAACATCACGCTGACGGTCGTCAGCGGATGGGCAGCCATCGCGCTCGGAAGGAATGTCAGCATGTCATCGAAGGTGATCATGTCCGGAAGGGAAGCTTCATCGATACCCTCGAAGTGCTCGTCAATCCGCGTCGCGAGAAAAGCCAACGTGCCGATGAAGAGCAAGTCAGGCTTGGCCCAGAACGCTTCGTTCGACAAACGCTTTGCCCGCTCATCAGCCGTGGGATGAAACATGACGAGTTGCCGCCATCGAGGTTGCAACGTTCGCAGTGTCAATACATTCAACGTGTCGATCAGAGGCTGCCGGAGACCCACCTGCGCCGCTCGCTCATCGGCTCGGTACTCCCGCAGCCGAGCGAAGTGCCTCAATGTGAAGGCCAGACCAGCGAGCGCGATCAGCCCAGGAAATCCGTTGCGAAAAACATTGACGGCATTCTGTTTCAACAGATCGGGCAATCCGAGCCCCTGGCGATGAAATGCAGGCAGTACGTCGGGTACACGCAGCCAGAACTGAGCCTGCACCAGCACCAGATAGCCGATTGTCAGCAGCGCGTAGGAATTGAACACATGCCAAGCGACAAGCAGGTATTGCGTGTCGCCGACATCAACGTGCGCGCATTCATGCCCCACGATGGCTCGCGCACGTGCAGGATCCTTGCGAAACAGAAGCCGCAATCCACCGCCCAAGACAATCCAGGGCGTTCTCCCGGCCCACATACAAAAGGCGTTGGTATCCCCCATGTTCGCCGTCACGAAGAACTTCGCGCGATCTCTGGCGATGCGAGTGCCCAGATAGGCCGTCTCGCCCGATGCCTTCGCATCTACCTCCTCGATGCGCCGCAACTGCAGCCCCTTGAGCGACAAGCGGATGCGCCAACCCATCAGAATCGCCGACAACGTGACAAGCATGAAAAGTTGCAACCCACCAGCTTGCTGCACACTCGGCGCGGTACCGGTTAGCCATTTCAGGATATGCCAGCCGCCCAGTGAATAGGTTTGGCTCGCATCGAACAGCATGTACCCGACGAGGAGCGCAAGACCCAGCTTTGTTTCATCGGGAAACCGCAGTTGGTCGAGCCGAGCGGTCATCGTCACTGCTTGGGAGCAATGGACAACTGCGTGATGATGGCGTTGGCAATGGCGTCGGCGGTGCTCGGACTCAGGCGCCTCTCGAGTGCCGCGATGCGAACAAGCTCACGCAGCTTGGCAAGATCCAGCGCGGGCGGGGCCGGGGCCGCTACGGCTGCCTTGGTCTTCAGCCGATGCTCGACGACCTTCTTGATGGCATCCTTGCCCACGTCCAGGGCTGCCTCGAACAACTGGGGCACCGCCTTCCCCATGCACAGCGCAACGACGGAAAAGACGACGCCTGCCATGCTTTGCAGTTGCGCCGCATCGAATTCGAACGCACCCGGCACGCGACTGATTCGCTCGACCGGCGCATGCATCGATACGGCGATGTCAGGGAGCAGTTCCAGCTCATCGGGATCGATCTGCTCGAGCACCTGCGCAGTGGCAGCCCAGGCAGTCAGGTGGCCTTCGGTCAACTGCATATGTCCTACCCTCCAGCGGCGATTCTGGAGGTCTCGAAGGACGGGTGTCAATCGCGCAAACGCGCGCCCCCCGCCACCAGCCGGCGCTGCGTGGGAAACAGCGACCAGCCCCAGCGCTTCTGCGCGAAGCCCCACAGCCCCTGCTTGAAGAACAGCGTGGCCACGATCGCGAGCAGCCCGAGCCCCAGCAGGTACCAGGTGCCGTAGTCGCTGAGGAACTTGTTGAGCGCCCAGAAGACGAGCGCGCCGACCAGCGGGCCCTCGATGCGGCCGATGCCGCCGATCACCACCATGAAGATCGCGAACGCGCTCCAGTTGACGCTGAAGGCCGCGTCGGGGCTGATGCGCAGGTTGCCGACGAAGTACAGCGCGCCCGCGAGCCCCGCGCCGAAGGCCGCGACCCCATACACGGCGAGCTTCATGCGCGCCACCGGCACGCCCTGCGATTCGGCCGCCACCTCGTTGTCGCGGATCGCCAGCAGCGCGAGGCCGCGCTTGCTGCGCAGGAACAGGTAGACCAGCGCCACCGCCGCCACCACGCAGCCCAGCGCCATCCAGTAGGTGACGCTCTCGCGCGTGGCCTTGTCGATGCCGCGCAGCGCGGTGAGCGTGGTGCCCGAGCCGCCCCCCACCGCCGACACGTTGGCGAAGCTCAGGCGGAACACCTCGGCGATGACCCAGGTGCCGATCGCGAAGTAGCCGCCCGAGAGCCGGAACGCGATGAAGGACACCGGAATCGCGACCAGCCCCGCGGCCAGCGCGCCCAGGGGGATCGCGACGAAGGGATCGAGCCCCGCGAAGTTGCCGAGCACCAGCATCGCGTAGCCGCCGAAGCCGAAGAAGGCCTGCTGCCCGATGCTGACCATGCCGCCATAGCCCGCGAGCAGGTTCCACATCATCGCGAAGATGAAGTAGCAGGCGATCTCGACGAACTCGCGCATCCAGCTCGACTCGCCCCAGAAGGGCAGGCTGGCGGCGACGAGCACCAGCGCGGTGCCGGCGGCGAGCGCGCCGCGGCTGGCGGCGGTGGCGCGCTCGACCTCGAAGGGGGAGTGCATGGCCATGGCAGGCACCGTTCAGTCGAGCTGCAGCTGGATGCGCTGCGCCACCGCGCCCCAGCGCGCGTTCTCGGCGCGCAAGCGGGCCGCCGCCTCGGCGGGCGTGTTGGCCAGCGGCTCGAGATCGAGCGTGGCGAGGCGCTCGCGCACCTCGGGCGCGGCCAGGGCCTTCGCGACCTCGTTGCGCAGCCGGTCGACCACGGACGCGGGCGTGCCGCGCGGCATCGCCATCATCTCGGCGAAGACGGCCTCGTAGCCGGGCACGCCGGCCTCGGCCGCGGTCGGCACCGCGGGCTGGCTCGCGAGCCGGTGGCGGCCCGAAACCACGATCGGCAACAGCCGGCCCTCGCGGATCAGCGGGCCGACCACCGGCGACGCCAGGAAGCCGCAGGGCACGGCATTGCCGAGCACGTCCTGCATGGCCGGGCCGGGGCCGCGGTAGGCCACGTGCTGCATCGAGACACCGGTGCTCGACAGCAGCAGCTCCATCGCCATGTGGCCCGGCACGCCCTGCCCGCCCGAGGCATAGCTCATCGGCGTCTTCTTCGCCGCCGCCAGCAGCTGCGCCAGCGTCTTCACCCCGGCCGCGGGATGGCACACCAGTTCCTGGCTGAAGGCCGCGAGCTGGGTGACGGGCACGAAGTCCTCCATCGGCCTGAAGGCCATCTTGCGGTAGAGGTGCGGGTTGATGGTGAACATGGTGTCGGGCCCGACCAGCACCGAGTGGCCGTCGTTGGCGCGCAGCACCTCCTGCATGCCGATGTTGCCGCCCGCGCCGGGCCGGTTGTCGACCACCACGGGCTGGCCCAGCGCCTTCTGCAGCGCGGGCTGGATCAGGCGCGAGACGATGTCGCCGGGCGCGCCGGCCGGAAAGGCCACGACCAGCCGCAGCGGGCGGACCGGCCAGGCCACCGCGTCGACGGTGTCCGTGGCGGCCATGGCCGGCGGCGCCAGCATGCCCAGGCTCAGTGCCAATGCCGCGCCGAGGCGCCGGGGAAAGGGGAGGAAAAATCGCATGCAGTCTCCTTGCTCGTCAGTCTTTTTTGGGGGGCGCCGAAGTCACCAGGCGCCGATCAGGATCCCCGCCTCGCGCTCGCGCCGGTTCCAGGCCTCGACGGCCGCGGGCGCGATGGTGGGAAAGCGGCGGCGCTCGCGCAGCCAGTCGAACATGCGCGCCAGCATGCGCTCGCGCACCCAGGCGAAGGCCGGGTCGCGGCCGAGGTCGACCAGTTCCCCCGGATCGGCCTCGAGGTCGAACAGCATCGGCGGCAGGTCCTCGACGTGCACGAACTTCCAGCGCGCGTCGCGCAGCATCGTCATGTGGCAGCGCTCCACCGGCTGGCCCAGCGGCAGCCGCACGCTGTCGCGAAAGGCGTAGCTGTTCTCGCACACCACGAAGTCCTTGCCAGCGGCGCGCGGGTCGGCGCGCACCAGCGGCAGCAGCGAGCGGCCCTCGAGCCATTGCGCGGGCTGCGGCAGCCCGAGCGCGTCGAGCACGGTGGGTACGATGTCGATGCACTCGACCAGCGCCGCGCTGGCGCCGCCGCGCGTGGCATCGGCGCGCTCGCGCGGATCGACCACGATCAGCGGCACGCGCACGATCGGTTCGTGGAACAGCTCCTTCTCGCCGAGCCAATGGTCGCCGAGGTAGTCGCCGTGGTCGCTGGTGAAGACGACCAGCGTGTCGCGGTCCAGCCCCTGCGCGGCCATGAAGCCGAACAGGCGCCCGAGCTGGTCGTCGAGCTGCTTGACCAGGCCCATGTAGGTCGGGATCACGGTCTCGCGCACCTCGTCGCGGCTGAAGCTGCGGCTGGCGGTGTCGTCGCGGAAGCCCGCGAGCACCGGGTGCGCGTCCCGCCGCTCGGCCTCGCCGCGCACCGCGGGCAGCACGTCGCGCGGTCCGTACATCGCGTGATAGGGCGCGGGCGCGACGTAGGGCCAGTGCGGCTTGATGTACGACAGGTGCAGCACCCAGGGCCGGTCGCCGGCCTCGCGCATGAAGTCGATGGCGCGATCGGTGGTGTAGGGCGTCTCGCTGTGCGGCTCGGCCACGGCCGCGGGCAGCCCGGCCCAGCGCATCTCCCAGCCGCTGCGGATCTCGCCGCCCGGGCCGCGGCCCGAATTGGCGAAGTCGTGCCAGGGGTTGTCCGATGCATAGCCGCGCTCGCGCAGCCAGTCGCAGTAGGCGTTGCCGCTGACCTTGAAGCCCGGCGGCCAGATGCCGTCGTCGCGCGCATAGGGCTCGAAGCCGCCGTGCATCGCGAGCAGGCCCGCGCCCTGCGAGACGTCCAGGCCCAGGCGCGCCGCGCCTTCGGTGTCGGGCTCCACGTGCGTCTTGCCGACCAGCGCGCAGCGCACGCCGTGCGCGCGCAGATGGTCGCCGAGCGTCTTCTGGCCCACCGACAGCGGCACGAAGTTCCACATCGCGCCGTGGCTGCTCACGTAGCGCCCGGTGTAGGTCGACATGCGCGAGGCGCCGCAGACCGCGCCCTGCACGAAGGCTCGGTCGAAGCGCAGGCCGCGCGCGGCGAGCGCGTCGATGTGCGGCGTGTGCAGGCGCGGGTGGCCATAGCAGGACAGGTAGTCGGCGCGCAGCTGGTCGCACATGACGAACAGCACGTTGCGCAGCGGCCGGGCGGAAGAACGGCTCATGCGGACCTCAGCGGGTGCGTGGAAAAAGGCCCTGCGGCCGGAACACGAGCACCGCGAGGAACACGATGTGCCCGAACCAGATGCCCCAGCCCGGATCGAGGCGGAAGCCGACCTGCTGCGCGATGCCGAGGATCATGGCGCCGGCCAGCGTGCCCCAGAACGAGCCCATGCCGCCGATGATCACGGCCTCGAAGGCGAACAGCAGCAGCAGCGGGCCGTCCGAGGGCGACACCGTGGTGCGCATGCCCTGCAGCGCGCCCGCGATGGCGATCAGCACGAAGGCGATGGCGGTCGCGAAGGCATAGACCTTCTTCGCATCGAGCCCCATGAGCTCGGCGATCTCGCGGTCGTCCGACACGGCGCGGAACGACCGGCCCAGCGCCGTGTGCGCGAACAGCCATTGCAAAGCGCCGGTGGCCGCGAGCGCCACGGCCAGCACGATCAGCGGCAGCACGCCGAGCGAGAGCGACTCGCCGAATGCCAGGCCGCGCGTGCCGAGGCCGCCGGTCTCGATGGCGCGCGGGTCGGCCGAGAACAGCTCGAGCAGCAGGTTCTGGATCACGATCGACAGGCCGAAGGTGACGACCAGCGAGGGCAGCGGGTCCTTGCCCAGCGTGCCGTTGAGCACCCAGCGCTGCAGCGCGTAGCCGAAGCCGAAGGCCAGGGGCAGCACCGCGAGCGCGACCAGCCACGGCGCCGCAGCGCCGGCCAGCGACACGCCCGCGATCACCGCGAAGGCGCCGAGCACGATGAAGTCGCCCTGCGCCGTGTTGGTGAGCCGCATGACGCCGAACATCAGCGACTGACCGAGCGCGAACAGCGTGTAGAGGCCGCCGAGCAGCACGCCCTGGAGCAGGGTCTCAAGCATGGGCCGCCTCGATGCCGAAGTAGGCCTGCGCGATCCGTTCGCGCGTGAGCTCGGCCGACAGGCCCTCGAGCGACACCCTGCCTTCCTGGAAGCAGTAGACGCGGCGCGAGACCTGGCGCGCCATCGTCACGTCCTGCTCGACGATCACCACCGCCATGCCCTCGGCCGTGATGCCGGGCATGGCCGCGTAGATCTCGCGGATGACGACCGGCGCGAGGCCCAGCGAGAGCTCGTCGCACAGCAGCAGCTCGGGATTGCTCATGAGCGCGCGACCCAGCGCCACCATCTGCTGCTGGCCGCCCGACAGCGAGGTGCCGGGCTGGCGGCGCTTCTCGGCCAGGATGGGGAAGAGGCCGTAGAGCCGCTGCAGGTTCCACGGGCCCGGGCGCCTGGCGGTGGCGCCCATCAGCAGGTTCTCTTCCACGCTGAGGCTGGGAAACAGCCGGCGGCCCTCGGGTACCAGCGCGAGGCCGCGCCGCACGATCTCGCCGGGCGGCAGGCCGCCGATGGGCTCGCCCTTGAAACGGATCGCCTCGCGCGGCGCGCGCACCAGGCCCGCGAGGCTCTTGAGGAAGGTCGACTTGCCCGCGCCGTTGGCGCCGATGACGGCAACGAGTTCGCCGGCGGCGAGCGCGAAGTCGATGCCGAACAGGGCCTGGGCGTCGCCGTAGAAGGCCTGCAGGCCGTGGGTGGTGAGCAGCGGCGCGCTCATGCTTCCATCCCCATGTACACGCGCCGCACCTCCGGATCGTTCATCACCGCGCGCGGCTCGCCCTCGGCCAGCTTCTGCCCGAAGTTGATGACGAACAGCCGGTCGGCCAGCGACAGCAGCGCATGCACCACGTGCTCGATCCAGATCATGGTCACGCCGCGCGCCTTGATGCGCCGCAACTCGCCCACCAGCACCGCGGCCTCGGGCTCGGTGAGCCCGCCCGCGATCTCGTCGAGCAGCAGCAGCCGCGGTTTCGTCGCGAGGGCGCGCGCGAGCTCGAGCCGCTTGCGGTCGAGCAGCCGCAGCCCGCCGGCCGGCGCGTTGGCCTGCGCCATCAGCCCGGTCTGCGCCAGCACCTCGTGCGCGGTGCGCCAGGCCTCGCGCTCGGTCTGCTGCCCGCCGAAGCAGGCCGCGGTCACGAGGTTCTCGAACACGCTCATGTGCCCGAAGGGCTGCGGCACCTGGTAGCTGCGGCCGATGCCGGCGCGGCAGCGCTGGTGCGGACGCAGCCGCGTCACGTCGCGGCCCGCATAGTCGACCCGGCCCGCGTCGGCGCGCACGTCGCCCGAGATCAGGTTGAACAGCGTGGTCTTGCCCGCCCCGTTGGGGCCGAGGATGCTCAGCGTCTCGCCTTCGGCCACCGCGAGCGTGATGCCGTCGGTGACCTTGAGCGCGCCGTAGGACTTGCTCACGCCATGCAATGCCAGCAGCGCCATGGCGGTCAGAGCGCGCGCAGCTTGCCGCCGGTGGGAATGGCCGGCGCGGCTTCGTTGTTCACGAGGGTGAGTTCCACCTTGTACTTGGTGCCCTTGCCCCACTGGCCGAGCACCAGCGGTGTCTTGCTGACGTTCCTGAACGGCCCCTGCCCGCCCCACTTGACCGGGCCGACCACCGACTGGATCGAGGTCGCGGCCACCGCATCGCGCACGTCGGCGGCCTTGAGCGACTTCGCGCGGCCCAGCGCATTGGCCGCCACCTCGAACAGCGCATGCGCGAAGCCGATCGGCTGCGTCCACTGCTTCTTCGTGCCGGCCTCGTAGGCCTCGGCCAGCGCCTTCGCGCTCTGCTTCGTGAGGCTCGACGCGAAGGGATGCGAAGGGCTCCACCAGACCTCGGTCGAGAGGCCGTCGCCGAGTTCGCCCAGCGCCTCGATCGCGCCCGGGAACAGCAGCGCCTTGCCGAGCGTGATCGCCTTCGGTTTGAAGCCCTGCTGCCGCGCCTGCGTGAGGAAGGTCTTGGCATCGGGCGGGATCACCACGCCGGTCACGATCTCCACGCCCTCCTTCTTGAAGGCCGCGATCTGCGCGCTGAAGTCCTGCGTGCCGTTCTGGAAACGGCCCGGGTCGGTGAGCGTGAAGCCCATCTGCGCGAGCGGCTTCGGAAAGCCCAGTTCCTTGTCGCCCCAGGCATTGCCGTCGCCGTCGTTCGGGAACAGGCCGCCCACCTTCTTGTTGGTGGCCAGCGTCTTCCAGCCGCTGGTGAAGTTGGCGATGACGTCCTCGAGGCCCCAGAACAGGTGATAGGTCCAGTCGAAGCCCTTGGCCGGATCGCCCTTGCGGCCGAAGAACCAGGGCTGCCACGGCACCACGCTCGAGATGCAGGGCACCTCGTTGAGCTCGCAGGCATCGCTGACCGGGTTCGCGGTCTCGGGCGTGCCGGCCGTGAGCACCAGCGCCACCTTGTCCTTGAGGATCAGGTCGTTCGCGACCTCGCCCGCGCGGTTCGGGTTCGACTGGCTGTCCTTGAGCACGATCTGCACCGCGTACTTGCGGCCGCCGACCGCGATGCCGTCCTTGAAGGCGGCCTTCATCTGGTCGATGACCCACTTGTCGGCCTCGCCGAAGGGCGCGAGCGGACCGGTCTGCGGCGACACGTAGCCGATCTTGAGCGTATCGGCCGCGAACGCCAGCGGTGTCGCGCCCGCGGCGACGAGGGCCGCGCCGGCCTGGGTGAATTGCCTGCGATTGAATGTCATGGCTGTCTCCTGTTCTTGTGTCTGCGGATGCCGCTCTGCCGAAACTCAGCGCGCGAAATGCGGCGGTATCCGCGCGTCGACGTTGACCCACACGCTCTTGACCTGCGTGTACTCGCGCATCGCGTCGAAGCCCATCTCGCGGCCGTAGCCGCTCTGGCCCACGCCGCCGAAGGGCGAGCCGGGGTTCACGCGCTTGTAGCTGTTGATCCAGACCATGCCGGCGTGCAGCTCGCGCGCCACCTTGTGGGCGCGCTGCAGGTCCTTCGTCCACAGGCCCGAGCCCAGGCCGTAGTCGGTGCCGTTGGCGATGCGCATCGCCTCCTCGTCGTCCTTGAAGGTCAGCACGGTGACGAAGGGGCCGAAGACCTCTTCCTGCGCGACGCGGTCGCGGTACGACTTCGCGCGCATCACGGTGGGCTCGACATAGCAGCCCCTGGCGAGATCGCCGCCCGGCGACCGGCCGCCCGCGAGCAGCTCGCCGCCCTCGCCTCGTGCCACTTCCACGTAACTCAGCACGCGCTCGCGGTGCTGGGCGCTGGTCAGCGGGCCCATCTCGGTGGTCTCGTCGAGCGGGTTGCCGAGGCGGATCGACTTGGCGAGCGGAACGAACTGCGCGAGGAACTCGTCGGCGATCCGCTCGTGCAGCATCAGCCGCGAGCCCGCGATGCAGGCCTGGCCCTGGTTGTGGAAGATGGCCCAGGCACTGCCGTTGACGGCGGCCTGCAGGTTCGCGTCCTCGAACACGATGTTGGGCCCCTTGCCGCCGAGCTCGAGCTGCACCTTCTTGAGGTTGCCCGCGCTGGCCTGCACGATGCGCCGGCCGGTGGCGGTGCTGCCGGTGAAGGCGATCTTCGCGATCTCCGGATGCTCGGCGATGTACTGGCCCGCCACGCTGCCCAGCCCCGGCAGCATGTTGACCACGCCGGGCGGCAGGCCCGCCTCGGCCATCAGCTCGGCGATGCGCAGCGAACTCAGCGGCGTGATCTCGGCCGGCTTCATCACGATGCAGTTGCCGGCCGCGAGCGCGGGCGCCATCTTCCAGCTCGTGAACATCAGCGGGAAGTTCCACGGCACCACCTGGCCGACGATGCCCACGGGCTCGCGCAGCGTGTAGTTGAGGAAGCCCTCCTCGACGGGAATGGTCTCGCCCTGGAACTTGTCGGCCATGCCGCCGAAGTAGCGGAAGCACGCGGCCGTGCGCGGCACGTCGAGCCGGCGCGAATCGCGGATCGGATGGCCGGTGTCCAGCGATTCGAGGCGCGCGAGCTCCTCGGTGTTGGCCTCGATCAGGTCGGCGAGCCTGAGCAGGATGCGGCCGCGGTCGGCGGCGGCCATGCGGCTCCACGCCGGGAACGCGCGCTTGGCGGCGGCGACGGCCTTGTCGACGTCGGCCTTGCCCGCGAGCGCGACATCCACGATGGGCGTGTTGTCGTGCGGGTTCAGGGTGGCGAGGGTCTCGCCCGATTCGGCGTCGACGAAGCGGCCGTCGATGAAGAGCTGGTGGCGGATGGAAGCAATGGGCATGAGCATTCCTCTCCCTCCCCCTTTGGGGGAGGGTTGGGGTGGGGGCTTCTTCGAAGAGGCGCGGGCTCGCGGAGCCCCCACCCCGGCCCTCCCCCAGCGGGGGAGGGAGACAGGCAGGTCAGAACTGCACGGGAATCTCGGGCGACTCGCCCTTCTGGATCTCGTACACCAGGCTCGGCGAGCCGTTCTCCCACACCAGCAGCATCGAGCGCTTGGGGCTGAAGCCCTGGTGGCGGCAGTAGGCGGGCATGGCGGCCATGTCGCCGGCCTTCATGATCACGCGCGCCATGGGCTTGCCGGTGTTCTTGTCGCCGCAGTCCCAGTGGATCTCGTCGGTCATCTGGAAGAACCACTCGACGCGGTCGTTGCCGTGGATGATCGGCAGGATGTGCTCCTCGGTCGTCGGGCACATGTAGCTGTGCTTGACCACCGAGGTGAAGCTCGGGTTCCAGGTCACCTGCGAGCGGCTCAGGAAGCCGAAGAGGTTGAAGGCATGCACCTCGTTCTCGAAGCCGGGCTCGGAATGCAGCTCGGGCTGGTCCTGCGGCACGTCGGCGAAGGCGCGGTTGACCGGCGCGCCGCGCTCGTCGCTGCGCAGGTCGAGGTCGTCCTTCAGGCCCACGCAGCGCTTGGCGAGCTCGCGCGCCCGCGTGATCTTGGCCGTGTTGTTGCCGTTCTTGCGACCGTAGGGCGAGCCGGTTTCCTGCGGCGCGGCGAAGGGATCGAAGCTCGCATTGGTCCAGTCGTCGAGCATGGCCTCGAAGGTGGCGCGGATCTGCGCGGTCGGGAAGTTCTCGAGCAGGTCGATGCCCGCGTCCTTCATGGTGCCGTTGAAGCTGCCGGCATAGAGGTCGACCGAGTCGTAGTGGTTGACGGTGCCGAACACGCTGTCGAAGTTGACCCAGCCGTAGAAGAAGCCCCAGGCCACGTCGCGCATCAGCGCGCGCAGGTAGTTGCCGGCATCCATGGTGTGGCTCATCGGCCGGCCGTCGCGGGTCTGCCAGCCGATGTGGACGAAATACTCGTCGCGGCGGAAGCGGAAGCTGCCGAGCGAGAAGTCCTTGTAGCCGAGCGTGGCGTCGGGTTGCGAGGCGATGACTCGGGCGAGTTCGGCGGGTGCGTTCATGGCATGTGCTCCTGGTTCAGTGCTGTTCAGTGCGATTGGCAGATCTCGGCCCACTTCTCGACCGACAGATCGCCCTTGCAGGTCTGCAGCACGATCACGCCGGGGCGCGCGCTGCGGAACTGGTAGGCGGTGTTCTTCGGCAGCAGGCCCTGGTGGCCGCGCGAGAGCTTCATCCAGCCCATCTTCTTGCCGCGCGGCTCGCCCTCGACCCGCACGGCGCCGTTCTTCTCGGGGTCGGCCACGGCCTGGGCCGCGTCGAGCCGCACCAGGTGCACCTCGACCTCGCCATCCATCACCAGCGCGAACTCGTCGTGCGCGCAGGTGAACCAGGGCGAGTGGCCCTCGGCGCGCAGGGTCTCGAGCACGTAGATCTGGTTCTGGCCGAACACCACCTTCTCGTAGGGCCGGCTGTTGTTCGCGATCTCGAAGCAATTGGAGAAGGCGTAGTGGCGCACGTCGTCGGCGATCGGCTCGACGTGGCCTTTCTCGTAGTGGGCGAGCGAACCGAAGCGGGTGCGGTAGGCGGGCGCGTCCTGGGTCTGGGCGGTCTGGGTCATGGCGGTCTCCTTGGTTCTGGCTTGGACCGAACTCTAGGAAACAACCGGGACCGCCGGTAGGGACCAGATTGGAAGAGGATTATTCGCAGACTCCGAATAATCGCTGGGGTTTACCCGGGAACGCGCGTCCTCACTCGATCAGTTCGGCCGGGATCATCCCGCGCTCGATCAGCGTGGCGTCCCAGGGCGGCACGCGCGTGAAGCGGGTCGCGATGTGCTCGATGAACAGCCGCAACTTGAGCGCGTTGCGCGAGGTGCCCGCATAGACCGCGCTCAACGAGAACGACGAGAGCTGGTGCTCGGGCAGCACCACGCGCAGCTCGCCGCGCGCGATCGCGTCGCCGGCCACCAGCGTGGGCAGGCAGACGATGCCCGCGTGCTCGAGCGCGTACTCGCGCAGCAGGTGCACGCTGTTGGTCAGCAGCGCGGCCGCGAGGTAGATGGTGGTCTGCTCGCCCTGGTGGTGGAAGGTCCAGCGGTCGCGCGTGGGATAGCCCGAGTACAGGCCCAGCTTGTGGCGGTGCAGCTCGCGCGGGCTCGCGGGCGTGCCGTGGCGCTCGAGGTACTCGGGCGTGGCGCACAGCAGCCGGCGCACCGGGAACAGCGGGCGCGACACCAGTTCCTCGGAGGCGGCCGGGAAGATCTGCAGCGCGCAGTCGACGCCGGCCTTGACCGGATCGACCACCGCGTCGCTCACAATCAGCTCGAGGTGGATGTCGGGGTAGATGGTGTGGAACTCGTGCAGCAGCGAGGCGAAGCGCCCGAGCACCATGCCCGTGAGCGCATGCACGCGCAGCACGCCCGAGGGGGTGCCGCGCGCATCGCGCATCTGGTCGACGATGTCGTTGGCGCGGCCCACGAGTTCCACGCAGTCGCGCAGGAAGGCCTGGCCCACGTCGCTGAGCCGCACCACGCGCGTGCTGCGGTGGAACAGCGGCGCGCCGAGGAACTCCTCGAGCTGCTTGACGCGCGTGGTGACCACCGAGTTCGCCACCCGCAGCTGGCGCGCCGCCTCCGCGAAACTCTGCGTCTGCGCGACGCGCACGAAGGCTTCGATGCTCTGAAGGCGGTCCATGGCGGGACTGTACTGTGCGGGCGCCGCGGCCGGACCCCGGGGCGACGCGGGGGCGCACTTATGATCGCCGCCCTCAGACGGGAGAACACAACGACATGGCAACGGACTCCACCGCGCCCACCCTCGCCTCGCGCACCGCCGCCGAGGAACCCACGCTGCGCCGCGCGCTCGGCACGCGCCACCTGACGATGATCGCCATCGGTGGCTCGATCGGCACCGGCCTGTTCGTGGCCTCGGGCGCCACGGTGTCGCAGGCCGGTCCGGGCGGCGCGCTCGCGGCCTACCTGCTGATCGGCGCGATGGTCTATTTCCTCATGACCAGCCTCGGCGAGCTCGCGGCCTGCATGCCGGTGTCGGGCTCGTTCGCGACCTATGGCGCGCTCTACGTCGACGAGGGCTTCGGCTTCGCGCTCGGCTGGAACTATTGGTACAACTGGGCCGTGACCATCGCGGTCGAGCTCGCGGCCGCGCAGCTGGTGATGCAGTACTGGTTCCCGGGCACGCCGGCCGTGCTGTGGAGCGCGCTGTTCCTCGGGCTGATGTTCCTGCTCAACGCGATCTCGGTGCGCGGCTTCGGCGAGGCCGAGTTCTGGTTCGCGCTGGTCAAGGTGGTGACGGTGATCGCCTTCGTCGCCATCGGCCTCTTGATGATCTTCGGCATCCTGCGCGGCGACCGGCCCGCGGGCTTCGGCAACCTCACGGTCGGCGACGCGCCCTTCGTGGGCGGCCTGCCCGCGATGATCGGCGTGGCGATGATCGCGGGCTTCTCGTTCCAGGGCACCGAACTCATCGGCGTGGCGGCCGGCGAATCGGCCGACCCCGCGAAGAACATCCCGCGCGCGGTGCGCCAGGTGTTCTGGCGCATCCTGCTGTTCTATGTGCTGGCGATCGGCGTGATCGGCGTGCTGATTCCCTACACCGACCCGAACCTGATCAAGACCGACCTCCACGCCATCGGCGTAAGCCCGTTCACTCTGGTGTTCCGCCACGCCGGGCTGGCCTTCGCGGCCAGCGTGATGAACGCGGTGATCCTCACGGCCGTGCTGTCGGCCGGCAACTCGGGCATGTACGCCTCGACCCGGATGCTGTTCAACCTCGCGAAGGACGGCCGCGCGCCGCGCTGCTTCGCGCGGCTCACGCGCGCGGGCGTGCCGCTCAACGCGCTGCTCGCGACCACCGCGGTCGGCGCGCTGTGCTTTTTGACCTCGCTGTCGGAGAGCCAGGGCGTGTACCTGTGGCTGCTGAACCTCTCGGGCATGACCGGCTTCGTGGCCTGGCTCGGCATCGCGGTGAGCCACTACCGCTTCCGCAAGGGAATGATGGCGCAGGGGCTGGATCTCTCGCTGCTGCCCTACCGCTCGCCCTTCTTCCCCTACGGCCCGCTGTTCGCCTTCGGCCTGTGCCTGGTGGTCACGCTGGGCCAGAACTACGCCGCCTTCACGGGCGGGCGCATCGACTGGATCGGCGTGTTCTCGACCTACATCGGGCTGGTGCTGTTCGTGGCGGTCTGGTGGGGCTACCGGCTGGCGCGCGGCAGCCGCTTCGTGGCCTACCGCGACATGCACTTCCCGGCCATGCTGCGGCCGGCGCCGGGGCACGGGCTGGCGGATGCGGCCGGCAAAAGCGACCGCAGCGCCGCCTGAACGGCTCGCCCACCGATTTCGGTGGGGAGAGCGCCAGCCAGTTGCCTCGAGGAATGGAACGGCGTTGCAGCCACGCCGCAGTGTGTCTGGAGGTTAACCGCCCCACTTACAATCCCGGGCGCATCCCCTTTCCTCTCCTCTCTCACGAGGCCTCGTCGCCATGCCCAAGAGCCCCCTGCGCACTCCCCTCAGCCTGACGCCCGTCGTGCGCGCCCTGTTCCTGGCCGCCGCGGTCGGCGCCACGGCCCTGCCCGCGCTGGCGGCCCCCGAGCACGAGGAAGTCGACCGCCTGATGCAGGCCGGCAAGCTCGACGAAGCCTCGGCCAAGGCCGACGCCTTCCTCAAGGACAAGCCGCGCGACCCGCAGATGCGCTTCCTCAAGGGCGTGATCCAGCTCGACACCGGCAAGCGCGCCGAGGCGATCGCCGCCTTCACCCAGCTCACGCAGGACGCCCCCGAGCTGCCCGAGCCCTACAACAATCTCGCGGTCATCTACGCGAGCCAGAACCAGTTCGACAAGGCGCGCAACGCCCTCGAGAGCGCGATCCGCACCAATCCGAGCTATGCCACCGCCCAGGAAAACCTCGGCGACCTCTATGCGCGGCTCGCGAGCCAGGCCTACAGCAAGGCGCTGCAGCTCGACCAGAACAACACCGCGGTCGCGCCCAAGCTGGCGGTGATCCGCACGCTGTTCGTGCCGGCCGTGCCCGGCGCCAAGCCGACCATGCTGGCGGCGGCGGCGCCCGAGGCACCGCGCCCGGCACCGGCGGCTCCAGCTCCGGCACCCGCACCGGTCGCGAAGGCGCCCGCTCCCGCACCGGCACCCGCCGCTGCCCCCTTGCCGGCGCCCGCGCCCGCTCCGGTGGCCAAGGCCCCCGCGCCCGCCCCGGCACCGGCCCCGGCCGTGGTCGCCAAGGCACCCGAGGCTTCGCCGCCGGCCGCCGCACCGGCCGCGCCCGCCGCCTCGTCCAGCGCCAACGCGGAAGTCGAATCGGCCGTGCGTGGCTGGGCCGCCGCCTGGGCCGGCCAGGACATGGACCGCTACCTCGCCGCCTACGGCAGCGACTTCACGCCCGGCGGCGGCCAGAGCCGCAAGAACTGGGAAGAGGAGCGCCGCGCGCGCATCGTCGGCAAGTCCAGCATCAGCGTGAACCTCGAGAACCTCGTGATCCAGGTCAACGGACAGTCGGCCACCGCCAAGTTCCGCCAGGTCTACCGCGCCGACAACCTCAACATCTCCAGCCGCAAGACGCTGGAACTGCAGCGCTCCGGCGGCCAGTGGCACATTCGCAAGGAAAGCGTCGGCGGCTAGTGGCAGACATCGTCCGGCGGGGCCGGCCCCAGATCCCAGAACTGCGGCGCGGCGGGAGCCTGCTGGCCGCGCTGATGGCCGCCTCGGCCCTCGTGCTCGCCATGCCCGCCGGCGCCGCCGGCAGCACGAGCAAGACCTCGCATGCCAAGACGGCCGGCGCCAAGTCCGGCAAGGCTGCCGCCGCTGGCAGCCGTTCGGCGCAGAAGGAAAAAGCCGGCGCCAAGGAAGCGCGCGGCACCCGCGAATCGCGCAGCGCGCGCGAAGCCCGGGAGGCACGCGAAGCCCGTGACGCCAGGGGCGGCAAGGCCCAGGTCCGCCTGAAGAAGGGGGCCGTGGCGACCGCGGCCGCCGCGGCGGCCGGCACCGCCGCCGCTTCTTCCGAAGCCCGCGGCGCGCGCAAGGCGCCGAGCGCGGGCGCGATCCAGGAAGCCGGCAATGCCGAGGCGCGGCTGATCGCGATCTACGAACTCTTCGGCCGCAGCCAGGCGCGGCCCGCATTGGCCAAGGCGCGCGAGCTGGTGCGCGACTACCCGAATTTCCAGCTCGCGCAGCTCGTGTACGGCGACCTGCTCGCCTCGCAGGTGCCCGCTGCCCACAGCCTGTCGGACGCCGCCAGCGTGGCGCGCCTGAAGGGCAATCCGGCCATGGCCGAGCTGCAGGAAGAATCGCGCCGCCGCCTGCAGGCGCTGCGCGAACGGCCGCCGCCGAACACCGTGCCCTCCCAGTTCCTCGAGCTGTCCACGCGCAGCCGCTACGCGATCGCCATCGACGCCTCGCGCTCGCGCCTGTACCTGCTCGAGAACGGCGACAAGGGCCTGAAGCTCGTGGCCGACTACTACATCTCGGTCGGCAAGTCGGGCATCGACAAGGCGTCCGAAGGCGATGCGCGTACGCCGCTGGGCGTGTACTTCATCACCAGCAGCCTCGACCCGAAGTCGCTCAAGGACTTCTACGGCGCCGGCGCGCTGCCGATCAACTATCCCAACGCCTACGACCAGCGCCGCGGCAAGACCGGCAGCGGCATCTGGCTGCACGGCACGCCCTCGCAGCAGTACGCACGCGCGCCGCTGGCCAGCGACGGCTGCGTGGTCATGGCCAACCCCGACCTGCGCCAGCTGCTGCGCAAGGTGCAGATCGGCGCCACGCCGGTCGTCACCGCGCGCAGCCTGCAATGGATTTCCCAGCCCCAGGCCGAAAAGGACGCCCAATCCTTCACCAGCGCGATCAATGCCTGGAAAGACGCCCGGACCCAGGGAAATGAAGCGCAATTGAAAAAATTCTATTTGCCCGATTTTCAGCGCCAGGCGAAAAAATCGGCCGACGGAATTTCAATTGTTCGCGATGAAGTCGAATACGCCCAGGGCAGGCGTATTCAGTTAAAGGATGTTTCCTACCTCCATTGGCGCGACAGCGAGGACACCATGGTCGCCACCTTCGGCGAGGTGTTCGAGGGGGAACGCAGCGGTCGCATGCGCCGTCAGTACTGGCTGCGCCAGGGCGGCGAGTGGAAGCTCTTCCACGAGGAAATCCTGGGCTGATCCCCCTTCGCGAGCAGGGTCAGACCCCTGAACTTGTGATTTTTTGCGCACGGTCCAACCCTTTCTGGACTGTTACATCTTTGCCGTTCCGGGTCGTGTCACGTAACACGTAACACGTCTGTACCCGTAACGCGCCCCTCGCGCGCACCCCTGTTCCGTAACACTCCCTCCCGTCTTCATGGGATGTCGGTGCACGCCTACAGAGGGAAAAATCGTTTCCGAACTGTTACTCAGCGTCTCTGACCAGCCGGTCAACCGATGTCCGTGGGAGTTGGCAGCCATCGTGCTAGTAGTTCTGGACTAGCACAGCGGAACTCCCTTCCATCGGGTTTGCCTTGTTGATACACAGAGTTACGCCGGATAACATTCGCACCGCCAGCCCTTGTTAACGACTTTTTCTGAAAGGTTAATCATGCTCAACGCTATTGCTCGTTTTATTCGTGATGAAGAAGGCGCTACCGCCATCGAATACGGAATCATTGCGGGCCTGATGGCCACGATTCTTCTCGCCGTTTTTGGCAATGGCACTACCAGCGGTGTCGGGGCGATCTTGAAGGGAATCTTCGACAAGATCAAAACCAACGTCACGCCCGCCTAATTTCGCAATTTACGCATGCACCATCTGTGGCTGCTGTGGTTGCTATTTGTCGTGGTCTATGACATTCGTCAGCGGCGCGTTCCAAACTGGCTGGTCCTGGCCGGTGCGGGCGTTGCCGCGGGGGCGATCGCGATGAATTTGCAACCCTTCGGCATCGGATGGCCCGACGCCCTGACAGGCGCAGCCACCGGATTCGGCTTTCTCCTGCTCTTCTACGTCGCCAGCCTCATGGGAGCTGGCGATGTGAAGTTTGCGGGTGCGCTCGGACTGTGGGTGGGCACTTTCGCACTGCTGCCGATCTGGGTCGGCGCAAGCCTCATCGCCGGTTTGCATGCCCTGCTCTGGTGGGTACTGCATCGCTGGCCCGTATTTCCCCGCCTGGCCCTGATCCTCTCAGGTGCCCCACGAGCCGAGAACCAGGGAGCCGGCAAGCGGATTCGCCCCATTCCTTACGCCGCTTACCTCGCCATGACCGCAGCGATCTGGATGGCCTGGGGACGACAGAGCTAGGCGTTCCGCCTGCTCGCTGCCACAGGCTTTCTCCCCAACACCGATCGCCTGGCCACTTTCCAATCCGACGCCGCCTCATGATCAACTTCACCAAAATCATTGCCGCCCTTCTGGTGCTCTTGGCGATCCTTCTCGGGGGCTATGCCTGGATGCTGAGCCGCCAGCCCGCACCGCAGGCACCGGCAGGCGCTTCGCCCGCGCCAGCGGCCGCCAAGCAGTCGGACAAGCCGCAGGCACCGACCTTCGCCGTCGTCGTTGCCGCCAAACCACTCGCGGCCGGGCAGGAAATCCCCGCCGACGCGCTGCGCGTCGAACAACTCACGATCAATCCCGCCGGCGCTTTCAAGGAGACAAGCGCGCTGGCGGGCCGGGTGCCGGTGATCGACCTCGGCGAAGGCTCCCCCCTTCTCGAAGGACAGCTCGTCTCGGGCCTGGCGCTGCGCGTCGAGGAAGGCGAGCGCGCCGTGGCGGTTCGGGCCGACGAAGTGATGGGTGTAGGAAACAAAGTTCAGCCCGGCGACTTCGTGGACGTCTTCGTGATGCTCAAGTCCGACGGCAAGGACGTGGATCGCAGCCAGGCCCGGCTGCTGATGGCGCGCAAGCGCGTGCTGGCCTTCGGCAACGCCTCGGTGGACGGACTGCCTTCGAAAGCGCCGGCGGACAACCGCGGCGGCGGCAACCCCGCCGTGCAGCAGCGCAACAACGAGCCGCCGCGCACCGCCGTGCTCGCCGTACCCGTGCAGGACATCAACCGCCTCACCGCGGCGGAATCCACCGGGAAGCTGCTGCTGGCGCTTCGCAATCCGCTCGACACCGCCATGCCCGATCCGGCTCTTTTCGCGGAGCTGCCGACAGCGCTCCAGCCGCAGGCACCGAAGCGCGGCGAACCGCCGCGCCCGCCACTCGAAGGCCTGAACCTGGCACAGGCTGGCCTGATCACGTCCGACCTCGTGTCGGGAGGCAGCGCCGGCGCGCGCCGTGCCGCGGCCACCGAAACCCGCGCCGTCACCAGGACCGCTCCACGCTCGACCGGCGCGGGCACGAGAGCGGGCCTCGAGGTGGAAATGATCCGCGGCGACCGCAGCGAGACCGTTCGCTACTGATCGAACTGCATCCAACGACCTTGCCCTGAAAGCAGATCCATGCCGGACACCCATCGCTCCACGACCATCTCCAGCGCCCGCCGCCTTCCACCCTTGCTGCGGCCCTCGGTGCTGGCTTTGTGCCTGGCGGCACCCGCAGCCTGGCCGCTGGCCTCGTCGGCACCGGAAACGACGGCCGCGCCCACGACGCCTTTCGTGGTCGCAGCAGGCACGCAGCGAGAGCTCCTGATCGAACGCGGCATCGACCGGCTGGCCATCGCCGACGAGGCGGTCGCCGGCGTCATCATCACGCGCAAGTCGTCCGGATCTCCCGCCGCGCGCCTGCTCGTGACCGGCAAGACAGCGGGCCGCACCACCTTGATGGTCTGGGAAAAAGGCCAAGCCGCGGCGACCACCTACACCGTGGACGTGCAGCGCCGAAGCACCGCGCTGGCCGGCTCGATGGAAAGCCTGTCGGACTACCAGCGCGCGCGGGAAACCGCGCTGCTGTCCACGCAGGAGGAAAAGCCCACCGTCATCGACCGTTCGAGCGTCAACGTGCGCAGCCACACGGTTCAGGTGGCCGTGAAGGTGGTGGAGTTCAATCGCAGCGTGCTCAAGCAAGCGGGCCTGAACCTCTTCAGCACGCGCACGAATTCGCACGGCTTCAGCTTCGGCGTGTTCACGCCCAGCTCCTTGACCAAGGCCACTTTCGGCGGCGACGGTTCGATCACCAGCGAATACAACCTGCCCCTCGCGCAGGCTTTCGGCCTGCTGCTGAACTTCGGCAAGGCGGGGATCGGCCTCAACGTGGGCTTCCTCGAAGGCAACGGCATGGCCCGCGTCCTGGCCGAGCCCACGCTGGTCGCCATGTCGGGCCAGAGCGCGAGCTTCCTCTCGGGCGGCGAGCTGCCGGTCCCGGTTCCCCAGGGTCTGGGCTCCACGGCCATCGAGTACAAGCCTTTCGGCATCGGCCTCAAGCTGACGCCCACCGTGCTGTCGAACGATCGCATCGCACTCAAGGTCGCCCCCGAAGCCAGCGACCTGGACTACACGAACGCCTCGAGCATCAACGGCGTCGCGGTTCCCGCGATCACCACGCGGCGCGCCGACACCACGGTCGAACTCGGCGATGGCGAGAGCTTCATCATCGGCGGCCTCGTCAGCCGTTCGACCACGTCGAACGCGGACAAGGTTCCGCTGCTCGGCGACCTGCCGGTGCTCGGCAGCTTCTTCAAGCAGACCAAGTACCAGATGAACGAGAAGGAACTCGTCATCGTCGTGACGCCACAGCTCGTGAAGCCGATCGCGCGCGACACCGACCTCACACCTTACCTGCCGGGTACCGCGGAACAGCGCGATGGCGCCGTGTGGCGCTCCTACCTACTGGGTCCCGCCGGAGGCAATGTCGTCCCCGGTTTCTCGCGCTGACAAGGACGACCACGAGCGTGCCGCCAGACGCCATGAATGCTCCCCGCGATAGCCTCCCCGAGATCGGCGCAGAGACCTACCTCTTCGCTTCTCCGAGCAACAGCCATATCACCTGGCTGACGGACGCGCTCGGGAGGCAGGGTACCGTGGTGATGCTATCGCCCGACGTCAAATCGATCGACGAACGCATCACCCTGCTCGGACCGGTCGCCGTCTTCCTCGACTTCTCCGGCGACAACACGGCGGCGGCGACAGAGCTGCACCAGCATCTGCGCCGCGACTGGCCCGCGCTTCCGGTGCTGGCGACGGGTGTCTCGGCCGAGCCGGCTTCGATGCTCGCGGCATTGCGCGCCGGTGTCGACGACTTCATCGACATGGCGGCACCTCCCGCCGAAGCGATCAACACTCTGCGCAAGCTGCTCGATCGTCGCAGCACCCGGCAGAACAACGGCACGCGCGGCTGCACGCTCGCCCTGCTCGGTGCGCGTCCCGGTGTCGGCGTGACCACGCTCGCGACCAACCTGTCGCTCTTGCTCAACGAGCAACTGACCCAACCCGCCGCCCAGCCCGGGCCGCGAAGCGCGCGCCATGGCGTCGCGCTCCTCGACCTCGGTCTGCCAGCGCGCGATGGCCTCCTCTATCTCGGCACCCAGAGCGGCTTCAGCTTCGTGGATGCCGTACGCAACCTGCGCCGGCTCGACCAGACGCTGCTGCACACCGCGCTCGCGCACCATGGCAGCGGCACCGCCGTGTTGCCGCTGCCCGTGAGCCTCGCGCAGATGCGCGAGATCTCCCACGCCGACTCGGTCGCGCTGATCAAGCGGCTCGGCGACTTCTTCGATTTCCAGATCGCCGATCTCGGCGGTTTCTCCACCATCGACTTCGTCGCGCAAACGGTCAAGGAAGCGAACAACACCTGGGTCGTCTGCGACCAGAGCATCGGCGCCATCGTCTCCACCGCGAACATGCTCAAGGAATTGCGCACGCGCGGCCTCGAGACCGACCAGATGTCGCTGGTGGTCAACAAGTTCGACAGCCACGTGGGCCTCGCGGCCAAGGACATCGCGGAGCGGCTCGAACTGCCGCTGCGCCACGTGCTGCCCGCGCGCGGCACGCAGCTGCTGGCCGCCTCGAGCCGTGGCGAGATGCTGGTGCGCACCGCGCGCAACGATCCCTACTCGCAAGCCATCGCGGGCCTCGCGCGCGGCCTCCACCAGGAATACACCTCTGGCTCCAGCCCCCAGCCGACCAAGGACCCACGCTGGACGGCGCTGATGTCGAAAGTCACCGGCTTCCGCAAGAGCCCCACCCAAGGTTGAACAGCCCATGTCCACCGATATCGAATTCGCCGACGACGACCAGGCGTTCATCACATCCCAGCAGTTCCAGGACATCAAGAGCTGGACGCACGATCACCTGCTCAGCCGCATCGAGGAGCTGGGCGCGGAGTTCGGCCGCTGGTCGCGCGCGTCGATTCAACAGTTCGTCGAGCTGGAAGTCGACAGCTTCGTGCGCCTGCGCCGCGTGCCGATCAACGACCGCGAGATGCAGCTCATCTCGGACGCGCTCACGAAGGAACTCGCGGGCTTCGGTCCGCTGGAAGACCTGCTCAACGACCCGGCGGTCGAAGACATCCTGATCAACGGCTACCAGAACGTCTACGTCTCGCGTCACGGCATGCTGGAACGCGAGACCCTGCGCTTCGCCGACTCCGAGCACGTGATGCGCATCGTGCGCCGCATCCTCGCGCCGCTGGGCCGCCGGCTCGACGAAGCCAATCCGATGGTCGACGCGCGCCTGCCCGATGGCGGACGCATCAACGTGATCATCGAGCCGCTCGCGATCGACGGCCTGTCGGTCTCGATCCGCAAGTTCCGCAAGGAGCCGCTCACGCCGGCCGACCTCGTGAAGCTCGGCACCTTCGACGCCGGCATGGCGCAACTGCTCGAAATCGCGGTGCGCGCACGCTGCAACGTGCTCGTGAGCGGCGGCACCAGCTCGGGCAAGACCTCGCTGCTCAATGCGCTGGCCAGCTTCATTCCGGCGCGCGAGCGCGTGATCACCATCGAGGACACGGCCGAACTCTCGCTGAGCACGAGTCACGTGGTGCGGCTCGAGAGCCGCCCCGGTGGCTTCGACGGCCAGGGCGTGGTGTCGATCCGCGACCTGCTGCGCAACAGCCTGCGCATGCGGCCCGACCGCATCATCGTGGGCGAAGTGCGCGGCGCCGAAGTGATCGAGATGCTGCAGGCGATGAACACCGGCCACGAAGGCTCGATGGGCACGATCCACGCGAGCTCGCCGCGCGAATGCCTCTACCGGCTCGAGATGCTCGCGGGCTTCGCGGGCTACCAGGGCAGCGAGGTGAGCCTGCGTCGGCAGATCGCGAGCGCGATCGACTTCATCGTGCAGATCGGGCGGATGTCGAATGGGCAACGCCGCATCGTTTCGCTGAGCGAGGTGACGGGCGTCAACGACAACGTGGTCGCGATGCAGGAGCTGTACCGCTACGAACCCATCGTCACGCCCGACGGCGAGGAGAAGGACCGCTGGGTGTCGCTGGGCATCGCGCCGCATTCGCCGAAGATCACCCGCTTCCGTCAAGGGCTTGCTCGTGCCGCACAGGGAGAACGCCGTGCGTGAAGGCTTGCTCGTCGTCTTCGTCATCGCGCTGCTGCTGGCCGCGGCCGGCCTGCTGCTCTGGATGTGGGCTGCGAACCGGCAGGTCCGCAAGGTGACGGGCGAGCATCTCAAACAACAGATCGCCTCGAGCCTAGCCGCGCCTGCGAACCCGTTGCTCGGACCGCTGCGCGACAGCCACGCATCGAACCTGGCCGGCACACCGTTGTCCGATCCCTGGATGGACGCCGCCACGGCCGAAGCACAGGATACGACGCCCAAGAAGCACTTCGAACGGCTCGTTCCTGGCTGGCTGGAGGGCGTGGTGAGTGGTTCGAAGCTTGCGCTCATCGCCTTCGTCATCGCTGCGCTCGTGATCCTGTCCGGCACGCTCGGCGGCTGGCCGGCGGCATTGGGCGCGCTCGTGTTCCTGCTCGTTCTCGCGACATTCGGACTGTGGTTCCGCCTGCAAAAGCACCGGCGGCAGATCGTGAGCCAGCTGCCGGCCTTCATCGACGGCATGGTCCGTCTCATCACCATCGGCAATTCGACCCAGGCGGCCTTCCAGCTCGCGATCGCATCGACCCGCGCACCGCTGCGCCGACACCTCGACCGCGCGGCGACGCTGGTGCGCGCCGGCGTCGATCTGGATCACGCGCTTCACCAGGCGGCTGCGCGTGTGCGCATCGAGGAGATGTACCTGCTCGCTTCGATCTTGGGCCTAGGAGTGCGCTATGGCGGTCGCGCCGACCTGCTGCTCGAACGGGTCGCGAATTTCATGCGCGACCGCGAGCAAGCCCAGCACGAACTCGTGGCGCTTTCCGCGGAAACACGACTCTCCGCCTGGATTCTCGGTCTGCTGCCGGTATGCGTGGGCGCGGCCATCATCACGCTGAATCCGACCTACTTTCTGCGCATGTGGGACGACACCACCGGCCAGTACCTCGTCGTCGGCGCAGTGACGCTGCAGGTGTTGGGAGCACTCCTGCTCTATCGGCTCGCGAGGCTCGCATGACTTCGACGCAGATCGCCACCCTGAGTCTGGGACTGCTCGCCCTCGGCATGCTGCTGATCGCGGGCTTGCTGATTGGACGCGAAGTGCAGCGCGCGCGACGCGGCGAGGTGCTAGGACGCGCGATCCGGCACGGCACCGAAGACATCGCGGCACCGGCCGTCGCCACGACGGATGGGGATCCATTCGGCGCGACACGCAACGAAACGGAACTGCCCTTTCATTGGCTCGACAGCCGACTCGGTCGCGCCTTGGTGGCCGACGAAGACCGCAAGCTAATCGACCAATGCGGCTTCTCCTCGCTGCGGGCTCAACTGATCTTCCTGGTGATCCGCACGACCTTGGCCGCCCTGCTGCCGCTGTTGTTCTTCATCGGCTGGAGTAAGAACTTCACCGTCGGAGAAGACCTGGCCATCGGCATGGCGGCGTTCGTGTTCGGGTTCATGGCTCCCAAATGGGTTCTGTCACGGATGGCTGCCTCACGCCGCGAGCGCGTCTCGCAGGAACTCCCGCTCTTCGTGGACCTGCTGCGTCTGCTGCAGGGCGTGGGCCTGAGCCTCGACCAGAGTCTGCAGATCATGGCCACCGATTTTTCCCACGTGCTGCGGGTGCTCAGCTACGAGCTCGCGATCGCGAACCGGCAGTATGCACAGGGACGAACGCGCGAGCACTCGCTGCTGCGGCTCGCCACTTTGCACGACAGCGAGAACCTGACCGGCCTGGTCGCGTTGCTCGTGCAGGTGGACAAACACGGAGGCGCCGTTCAGGAGCCCTTGCGCCAATACAGCGATCGGCTGCGCGAGCATCGACGGTCGGAACTCAAGGAGCGCATCGGCAAGATCACCGTCAAGATGACCGGCGTGATGGTCGTGACCCTGCTGCCCGCACTGGTGATCATCACGGCAGGACCGGGCTTCCTGGCCGTCTTTCGTTCGCTCGGAGCACTTGCGAAATGACAACCGATGCCCCTATCTCCCTACCCCGCCGCCGGCCACGTATCGCCGTCGGTGCCGCAGTGCTGATCCTTGCGCTTGCAACCGTCGGTTGCGCGTCGACCAAGGACAGCTACGCCGGCATTGCCGAGGGGCAGCAGCGCCAGGCGGCCGAGGCGGCCGCCCTCTCCAAGGAGAGCGCCAACATCGACACGCAAGCCACCTACCTCGGTCTGGTCGACCAGATGCAGCAGGAAGGCCTGTGGTTCGCATCGCTGGCGCACATCGACGCGCTCGAGCAACGCTGGGGCGTGACGCCGGAAACCACACGCACGCGCGCCGAGGCCCTGCGCCATTCGGGCCAGCCGCAAGCCAGCGAAACCGCCTACAAGCGCCTCATGGGCACGCGGCTCGAGGCGGCGGGCTATCGCGGCCTGGGGCTGCTTGCGGGCGAACGCGGCGACTTCCCCGATGCGGTGCGCTTGCTGAAGGAGGCGCAGCGGCGCACGCCCACCGACGCCCTGCTGCTCAGCGATCTCGGCTACGCGAATCTGCGTGCCGGCCAGTTTTCCGATGCGCGGCTGCCCCTGATGCAGGCCCTTCAGCTGCGACCGGACAACGCGCAGGCGCAGGCGAACCTGGCCCTCTACTTCGAAGTGACCCAGCAGCCCGATCAGGCCCGGGCCTTCATGGATGCCAGCAAGCTCTCGCCCGCGACGCGCAGCGCGGTTCAGGACACCGCGCGGCAATTGATGGCGACCGCGCCGACCAGCCGTGCGCAGGCCCAGGAGCCCCCGCCTGGAAACGGCACCCCGGCCGCCGCCGAGATATCGACCGCCGACGCAGCCGAACCCCTTTCGCTGAAGGCCTCCCGCTCCACATCGCTGTCATCGACACGATCGACCCCCAGAGGAACACCATGAACACCTTTCTTCTCCGTTACCCGTCATGGCTCGCGCTCGGCCTGGTCGGCGCCGCCATGACTGTGCTCCCGGCCTCTGCACAAGTCACCGAGCCGAAGGCCACCGCAGCGAGCGCATCGGCCCCCGAACCCTCTGCCCAGGTCAAGCCTGTCGCCGAAGCGGCATCCTCCGTGCCGGCTGCAGCCGTCAAGCCGGCCATGGAACCGCCGCCGCCGGCGACCGAGACCGCGGAGACCACGCCCACCGAGTCCTACGACGACGCATTCGACGCCCCACCGCTGCAGGTCGGCGACGCGACGATGAATCTTCTCGCCTGGCAGAGTTCCGGCGCCATCGCCTCGCAGACGCCGCGGCGGATCCCCGGCGACATCGCTCGCCGCAACTACGAGCGCTACCTGAAGAGCTTCGAGCACCCGATCCCCGAATACATGGGTTCGTCCTTGAACAGCTCGAACGGCGCAGCGTCCTCGGGCCAGGCGAGATAAGCCGCCGGCTCGTCCGCCCCAGGAGTCCGCCATGAGGAAGCACGACCATCGTCCCCCGGCCAGATCGCAGGCCGGCAACTACGCGATCGAGTTCGCGATCGTCTTCGTCATCCTCTTCACGATGCTCTATGCCATCGTGTGCTATGCCATCTTCTTCACCGTGCGCTTCAGCCTCCAGAACGCGGCGGAGGATGGCGCGCGGGCGGCGCTCGCCTATCAGACGACATGGCCGAACCGCAAGAGCGCGGCGGAAACCCTCACCCGCGCGCGCGTGCCCTCCTGGCTCACGATCGCCACCGACGGTGTGGTGGCCAAGCGCTGCCAGGTCCAGGCCAGCGGACAGAGCAACTGCGACACGCCCACCTGCGGCACCGCCTGGGAAGCCCGTTGCCAGGTGGTCGTGACCATCACGGCCACGCAGCTTCGCTCGCTGCTTCCGCCGCTGCCGCCGTTCGCGGTGCCGGACGCCATCGTCGGCCAGGCCAGCATGCTGCTGGACGGGAGAACGCCATGAACCGGGCCGCCCGCCCTACCGGACGCGGCATGCGCAAGCGCCAGCGCGGGGTCGCCGCCATCGAGTTCGCGTTCGTCTTCATGATGCTGTTCTTCATCATCTACGGCATCGCGACTTTCGGGGCCGTGCTCTACATCCAGCAGGTGATCTCGCGCGCCGCGGAAGACGGCGCCCGCGCCGTTCCGATGCTGCTGTCCCCACCGCTCACAGCCAATGACACCCGAGTGCGCGACACCGTCTACGACTCGCTCGCCGCCGCGCTCGTCGCTCCGGCCGGATCGAGCGCCACGCCGCAAAGCCGCCGAACCTGGATCGCGGCGAATGCCACCGTGAACGTGACGATCACCGCGGCGGCTGGCGCATCGGGTCCCAGCGCGGTCGTTTCGGTAACTTATCCGTACTCCGCCAACCGCTTGCTGCCTTCCCTTCCCGTGCTCGACACGAGCCGCTGGATGCCCGACAACCTCAGCAGTCGCGCGACCGCAGCCATTCCTTCGTGAAGGAGCTTCACTTGAACGCGCACCCCATCACGATGCCTCGCCGCCCACGCCGCGGAGGCTCCGTACCGGCACGCCAGTGCGTCCGCGGTAGCGTGATCGTCAATGCGGTGGTCGCCATGCTGCTCGTGCTCGTGGTCCTGATCGGCACCGAGCTCGGCTACCTCTTCTACATGAAGCGCGAGCTGCAGAAAGCCGCAGACCTCTCGGCATTGGCCGGCACGCAGATCCTCAAGCCCACCAACTGCGCAACGGCGAGCGACGTCGCATCCGCCAATGCGACGAAAAACCTCTCGTTTCTGACCCCCAGCCAATTCCAGTTCAAGGCGACCTGCGGCACCTGGAATCCGGCCACGCTGCCGGGACCCCAGTACTTCAGCAGCGCGGCCAGTGCCGGCGCGATCAACGCGCTCCACGTGGAAATCACCGGCAGCACGGCACTCCTGTTCCCCAACATCGGCGGCAACAGCGTCCGGACGCTCAAGGTCGAAGCCTACGCCGTCAAGGACACGCCGCTGGCCGTCTTCAGCGTCGGCTCCAAGCTCGTGGACATCAATCCCGCTGCACCGCTCATCTCGATACTGAAGTTCGTGGGCGTCGATCCCAGCGGTACTTGCGTCGCTTGCTATACCGGCCTAGCGGGCGTGAAGATTACCCCCGGCGGGCTGCTGGAAAAGCTCGGCATTCCCGTGGCGGCGGACATCAGTGTCGCGGACCTCAACACGTTGCTTGCCGCCAGCAAGGTCAAGCTGGGCGACCTGCTCAACGCGGTCGTGCAACTGGCCGGTCAGGACAGTTTGCTCGGCGTGAATGCGCAACTCATCGGCTCGTTGGTGAACGCAGGCCTCAACCTCGACAGCCTGCAGGTTCAATTGGGCAGCAATGCCACGGCGGGAGGCCTGTTCGCTGCCATCAACGCCCCCACCGGCAGTTCGGCGCTCAACGTTCAGCTCGACGCGTTCGACCTGATCAAGACTTCGCTCGGCGTCGGCACCAAGGACCACGCTGCGCAACTCGGAACCGGCCTCAACATCCTGGGTCTTGCCGTTTCGGTCGAGGCACGCGTGATCGAACCGCCATCCATCGGCATCGGCGGTGTGGAAACCGTCGCTTATAACTCGCAGGTTCGCGCCTTCATCCAGATCCAGACAAAGCCCGGCGAACTCCTTGGCGCACTGCTTGGCGCCTTGGGAACGCAGATCAACCTTCCTATCTCGATCGATGTCGTGAATGCCTTCGGCACGCTGACGGCCATCAACTGCGACGTTACGCCCTACGAAGCGACCATCAAGGTGGAGGCGCCAGTTCTTCGCGCGTGCATGGGCCAAATTCCATCCTCGATACTTTGGTCGAAGGCCGACGTCTGCTCGACATCGAACCTGGGATCGATGACCTTCGTGAAGCTACTAGGCATCGATCTCTTGAAGGGAAGCGTTTCCGTACCGGCATTGAATTCGGTCGACTCCGTCACTCTCCCCGTGGGAAGCACCAAGACAACGGATAGAAATCAGCTTCCCCTCGGTGATACGGTGCAGGATCTCGTCGACAAGTTGCTGAAGCTGCTCTTCGGAAGTGGAACCGACAACGTCGACCCCGCCGCGCGCGCTGCGACGCCCGATATCGCGGCCAAGTTGGCGGACTACTACCTCGGCAAGGCGGGTGGGAGTGTTTCCAGACTCCGTTCGTTGATGGAGCAAGACAATATGACCTGGAGTCGTCCTGCTTTGCTAGGCCTGCTATCGACAAACATGCCTCAGGAGTGGGAAGACAAAGTCAACACGCCCTCGCTCTTGGGAGGATGTGGCGGAAGCCTCAGCAGCACCTGTGCTCGCAATGCATTGATTCAGTCACTTCAGACACGCAACCAGGACGGCTTGATCACGGGTCTTCTGAAGGGCTTGGTCGATCTCGTTTCTGGCCTGCTCGGCCTCAACCCCAACAGCGGCGGTACCCCTCTTCTTTCGGCCGTTCTTGGCCCCCTCATCCAGTTGCTCCAGCCGCTGCTGAACTCCATCGGCGGACTCCTTTCCAACTTGTTGGGCGACACCCTAGGGCTGGAACTGGGCCGCACCGATGTGCATCTCCAGTCCGTGAGCTGCCAGAACTCCCGGCTGGTCTACTGACGTCTGCAGATGCGTAAGAGCCTTTCAAACCACAGATGAGCGCCTCCCCCAATTTCGACGAACTCGACCTCTTTGTCTGGGAAGGAAAGGCCGACATCCTCGACCGCATCGCCCGCTGCATGGCGAGCTTCGATGTCGAGGTGATCCGGGCCGACGGCATGCCGCCGCCCTCGCAGGACCGCACGGCGGCGATGCGGCCGTCGGTGGCGATCATCAGCGTCACGGTCATCGATGGCGGCGGGTTGCCGCAGGCCACCGAACTGCTGCAGGGCATGCCGGTGATCTGGGTCGCGGCCGCTTCGCGCGAGCGCGACTCGCGCACCTATCCGCCCGAGTACCTGCACGTGCTGCCCTACGACTTCACCTGCGCCGAACTGCGCACGATGGTCGCGAAGCTGGTGCGGCAACTGCGCGCGCGCGACGTGGCGCCGCAGCCGCTCGACGAGCTGGTGGCGCACTCCGAAGCGATGAAGTCGCTGCTGGCCGAGGTCAATGCCTTCGCCGATTGCGACCACAGCGTGCTGGTGCGCGGTGAGACCGGCGTGGGCAAGGAACGCATCGCGCAGCAGCTGCACCTGGGGCACCAGAACTACAGCAAGGGCGCGTTCGTGGCGGTGAACTGCGGCGCGATTCCCGACGGGCTGTTCGAGTCGCTGTTCTTCGGCCACGCCAAGGGCTCGTTCACGGGCGCGGTGCATGCGCACCGCGGCTACTTCGAGCAGGCCACGGGCGGCACGCTGTTCCTCGACGAGATCGGCGACCTGCCGAAGTACCAGCAGGTGAAGCTGCTGCGCGTGCTCGAGGACGGCGCGGTCACGCGGCTCGGCGCGACCTCGCCGATCCGGGTCGACTTCCGGCTGGTGGCGGCGACCAACCGCAACCTGCGCGAGATGGTGGCCAGCGGCGAATTCCGCGCCGACCTGTTCTACCGCCTCGCGGTGATCGAGCTGTATGTGCCCAGCCTCGAGGAGCGCGGCGAGATCGACAAGATCGCGATCTTCAAGGCACTGCTGGCCAACGTGCTGGGCGACCAGCTCGAGGCGCTCGGCGAAACGCCGCACTGGCTCAGCGACGCGGTGGCCGAGACCTACTTCCCCGGCAACGTGCGCCAGCTGCGCAACCTCGCGGAACGCGTGGGCGTGATCGCGCGGCAGCTGCACAGCTGGGACCAGCACCTGATCCAGCGCGCGATCGCACTGACCCGCGGCACGCCCTCCACCGGCGCGGGCGGCGGCATGGGCCTGGGCGCGAACGCGGTGGGCACGAGCAGCGCCTTCGATGCCGCCGGCGGCGATCAGCGCAAGGGCTGGAACGGCAGCGAGCGCAACCGCATCATCGCGGCGCTCGAGATCAACGACTGGAAACGCCAGGACACGGCGCAGCACCTGGGCATCAGCCGCAAGGTGCTGTGGGAGAAGATGCGCAAGTACCAGATCCTCGACGGCGAACCGGGCATTCCGGAAGACGCCTGAGCCGCGGCGCGCCCGGCGCGCCGCGCACCCCTTCTTCTCTGTTCGTCAGTTGCCGGCCGGCAGGCGCTCGGCGCGCCGCAGGGTCACGGTCTGCGCGTTCTCCGAGCGATCCACGCGCGCCTCGCTCGCGCAGGTCGAATTGCTCGCGAGGCACGGGCCGCTCAACAGGCCGTCCTCGGTCAGCACGGTACGGCTCGGCGCGCCGAAGACGCGGTCGACCCATTCGTTGCCGCCCTCGGGGTCGATGCGCAGTTCGCCGGTGGTGCGCGCCAGGCGCAGCTCGTTGACGCGCAGGTCGAACACGGCATCGACGTAATCGAACAGCAGGTTGTAGTACTCGAGCTGGGCATCGAGCACCTGCGGCAGGGTGTCGCGGCCGAACTCCAGCAGGCGGCGGCGGCCACGGAAGGCCTGGCCCGAGGTGCTCACGGCCTCCATCAGCTGGCGCTCGCGCTCGCGGCCCGACACGGTGCGCGACCACGAGGCGCTGGTGAGCTCGAACAGGTTGAGCTTCACGCCCTCGAGCTTGGCCTCCTGGTTCTCGACCTCGGCCATGGCGGTGCGCACGCGCAGCTGGCGGTCGAAGCCGCTGCCGAAGTTCCAGCTCAGCTCGAGCGCGGTGCGCGTGGGATCCTGCGGCGACACGCCGCGCGGGTCCTTGCTCTTCACGATCACGGCCTCGACGGTGGGCCAGATGCTGGCCTCCTGCTGCTCGACCAGCGCCTTGGCCTTGTTGATGCGGCCCTGCGCCTCGGCGATCTCGGTGCTGCGCTCCTCGGCGCGGCGCAGCGCCTCGGCCTGCGTGTCGATGCGCCACTGCGGCGGCGCGGCCAGCACCGGCAGGTTGCGCGTGATGGGCGTGAACTTGAAGTAGCTGCGGAACTTGGCGATGGCCTCGTCGCGCTGGGCCTCGAAGTCGGCCTCGCGCGCGGCCACGCTGGCGCGGCGCGCGCTGGCCATGTTGAGGTCGTTCTCGCCGGTGGCGCCGAGCGCGACGCGGCGCGCCTCGGCCTTCGAGAGCTCGGCCACGATCTCGGTGGAGCGGTGCGCGATCTCCTTCTTGAGGTCGAAGCGCTGCACCTGCAGGTAGGCGGTCAGGGCATCGAGCACCACCTTCTGCGAGGTGGTGGTGACAGCCTGGCCGTCGGCCTCGTTGCCGGCCTCGGCGGCGCGGATCGAGGCGCTGATCGCGCCGCCGTCGAGCAGGCTCATGCGCGCCTCGGCGGTGATCACGTTGTAGCTCTGGGTCTGCGCGTTGGCGGCGCCGCTGTTGTAGTTGCCCGATGAGGTGCCGACCTTGAAGCGCGGATAGCGCGCCTTCTTCGCCTGGTCGATCTGGAAGCCGCTGGTGTTGGCGGCGGCCTGCGCGGTCTGCACCTCGGGGTATTCCTGCGACAGCGCGACCAGCGCCTGCTTCACGCGCTGCACGTAGCCGGCGGTGCCGATCGAGGGCTGCGACAGGCGCCGCGCGAGCACCAGCGAGGGCGGCGGATCCTGCTGCTCCTGCGCCATCGCGGCGGGCGGCAGCGCGAAGCTGGCGGCGAGCGCCGCGCACAGCACGCCGGTGCCCGCGGGGCGCCGGCCGTTGGTCATGCGGCGCTTCATGGTTCGCGGAAGGCTTCGCGCCGAAGCTTGAGCACGGGACGCAGGATGTACCAGATGAAGGGGTCGGTGCCGACCTTGAGGTCGACCTCGGACTCCATGCCGACGGTGATGCGGTTTTCCTTGTGGCCGACGAAGGACTTGTCGGTGCTGATCAGGAGCCGGTAGTACGGCGCGCCGTTCGAGATCGCGGGGTCGCGGTCCGCGTCGGCCGCCACCAGCGTGACCTTGCCCTCGACGGCGCCATAGCGCAGGTAGTCGTAGGCGGTGATCTTGACGGTGGCCGCCTGGCCGATCTCGACGAAGCCGCGGTCGTTCGGGTTGAGCCGCGCCTCGACCATGATCTCGTCCTTGTCGGGCACCACCTCGAGGATGGCCTCGCCGGGCTTCACGACCCAGCCGGGACTGCCGCTGCGCAGGCCCTTGACGATGCCGTCCGAGGGCGCCTTGACCTCGGTGCGCGAGCGCTGCGTGCGTGCGCGCGCGAGGTCCTCGCTCAGGCTCGCGAACTGGCGCTCGACGGTGGCGAGTTCGTCGGACGCGCGGCGCCGGAAGCGCCCTTCGGCTTCGGCCATCTTGGCCTGCGCCTCGGTGATGGCGGCGTTGGCCGAGATCACGCCCTGACGCGCCACCGCGAGTTCGCTGCGCGCGGCCTCGGCCTGGCGGCGCTTCTCGAGCACCTCGACCTGGCCGACCAGCTTTTCCTTCAGCAGCTGCTCGGACACCTCGAGTTCCTTCTGCATCAGGTCGAGCCGGTCGCTCAGGCCCTTGACCTTGGCCTGCTGCTCGAGCTGCCGGCTGCGCGCGGCCTCGAGGCCGGAGATGGCCCCGGCCATCACGCCGCGCTGCTCGAGCGCGCGCGCGTCGTAGGCGCCGGTCTCGCCGGCGTACACGCCCTCGTCGATGTCCTTGGCGAAGCTGTCGCGCTTGAGCGGCTGGCCGCGGCTCTCGGCCAGCAGGCGCACGCGCGTGGCCTGGGTGGCGGCATAGCGCGCGGTCAGTTCCTCGAGGTTGAGGCCGCTGCCGCCGAGGTCGATCTCGACCAGCGACTGGCCCTGCTTGACGTGGTCGCCTTCCTTCACGAGCACGGCGCTGACGATGCCGCCTTCCAGATGCTGGATCGACTTCACGCGGTCGGAGGGGATCACGCGCCCGGGCGCGACCACGACGGTCTCCATCGGGAAGCCCAGGCCGACCAACGCGAAGACGCCGATCAGGCCGCCGAGCAGCCATTGGCGCCGGCGGCCCTGGGGCGTGACCTGGGCGGCGCGCCTCTGTTCTTCGGTCTGCAGGACCTGCGGCAGATCGGCTTTCAAGATCTCGCCTCCCTTGCGGTCACTCGGTCGTCGCACTCGGTCATCGGTCGATCGGTCCAATCCATAAACAAAGTCGAAGCTCAGGCGATCGAGCGCGCGGAGGACTCGCCGTCCTCGCCGCCTTCGGGCAGCGCCACCAGCGCCTTCTTCACGCCGAACAGCTTGGGCACCATCGCCGCGGCCGTGCCCTGCTCCACCGTGCCCTCGCCGGTCACGTGGTAGACATGGCTGGCGGCCGAGACGATGCGCAGCGAATGCGTGACCACCACCACGGTGCGCACCTTGGCCACCGCCAGCAGCGTGGCCAGCAGCGCGCGCTCGCTCTGGAAGTCGAGGTCGTTGCTGGGCTCGTCGAGCACCAGCACCGAGGGCTTGCGCAGGAAGCTCATGGCCAGCGCGAGCTTGCGGCGCTCGCCCACCGACAGGCCGGTGCCGCCCTCGCCCACCATCGAGCGGTAGCCGTCGGGCAGCCGCGAGATGAACTCGTGCGCGCCCGAGAGCTTGCAGGCCGCGACGATCTGCTCGTCGCTCTGGCCCGGCGCGGTGCGGCGCATGACGTCGATCAGCGAACCGCCGAACCAGTAGACCTCCTGCGAGAGGTAGCTGATCCAGCGCGACAGCTCCTCGCGGCCGAACTGCGAGAGGTCGTACTCGCCGATGCTGACGACGCCGTGCGTGGGCGTGTACAGGCCCGACAGCAGCTTGACCAGCGTGGACTTGCCGGCGCCGTTGCGCCCGACGATGACGTGCAGGCCGCCGGGGCCGATGTCGAGATCGAGGTTCTCGATGACCGCCTTCTGCGCGTTCTCGGTGAAGCTGAAGCTCACGTCCTTGAGCGTGATGCGGCCCAGCGGCTGCGGCAGCGCCATGCCCACCGGCGGCTTCTCCACCGGCTCGCCGAGCACGGTCTCCAGGCGCTTGGCGGCTTCCTTGGCGGTGGCCAGCGAACGCCAGTTCGACACCAGGCCGGCGATCGGCTGCAGCGCGCGCAGCGCGAGCATGTTGGAGGCCACGAGGCCGCCGACCGTCATCCACTGCTCCATCACCGAGATCGCGCCCACCGTGACCACGATCACCGAGAACACCGTCAGCAGCACCGTGGTGCCGTCGCGCGCGGTCTCGATCTGGCCGTTCTTGGTGAAGCTCTCGGTGAGCCAGTCGTTGTAGGTCTTCTGCCACATCTCGATGATGGGACCGTCGTTGGCCTGCGACTTGAGCGTCTCGCGCGCATGGCAGATCTCGGCCGTCATGCGGTCGAGGCCGCGGCCGCGCTGCACTTCCTCGACGCGGCCGGCGCGTACTTCGTCGGCCCACCACCAGGCGAGGAACGAGAGGATGGCGAGGAAGGCCACCACCACCGGCAGCACCGGCAGCGCGACGATGCCGATCACCACCAGCCCGAACACCGCCATCGGCAGGTCGAAGATCGATTGCGCGAGGCCGCCGGTGACGGTGCCGCGCACCGAGCCGACGTCGCGGAAGTACAGGTGCCACACCGAGGCCGGCCGCGCCTCGAGCGCGCGCAGCGGACGACCGAGCATGGAGCCCATCAAGGCGCCCGAGACGCCGTGGTCGATGATCGCGCCCGCGTTGCGCAGCAGGCGCGAGCGGCGCGTGCGCAGCCAGAACTCGATGCACAGGAAGAACAGGATGCCGCTGACCAGCGCCGCCAGCGTCGAGACGCCGCTGCGCGAGAGCACGCGGTCGTAGACCTGCAGCAGGAAGATCGAGGGCAGCAGCCCGAACAGGCTGATCGGAATGGAGCGCCAGGCCGCGCTCTTGATCAGCGGGTAGGCATCACGGAACGCGGCGTGGAGGGCGCCCGCGTAGGGACTGGCACCGGGCTCCACGGGCCGTTCGGCGACCAGTTGAGTGGGCAGGAGAAACTTGATCATGGGCGAAAGCCGATCCCGTCAGGCGATGACGCAACGGCTTCATTATCAACTGTTACCCGACTGTTACAAGGCAATATTTCACTCTAGAAAGCAGTGCAATTCGAGGCTTTGGTCAGGGGTCGGTCAGTCCCTGTCGCCGCTCGGTGCGAGACGGTTTCGGTAGGCAGCACGATGCCGGCGCAAGCCACCGTCCTGCGTGCCTGCGCGGGTTCGTCGTCTCCGAAGAAACCCCGATCCAGCAGGATCGCGACGTTGACGCACAGCAGCATGCAGACGACCCACGCGCACAGCAGCTGGGCCCAGCCCGTCCACCACCGGCGTGCCGGGGCGGCTTCCTGCTGCGCGGGCAGATGAAGGAGTGCATCCAGTCTGGTCATGGCAGTGCTTTCAGAACCCGGGCCAGCCGGGACAGACCCACGCCCGCGGAGCTTTTCGCGAGCACCCAGTCGCCCGGCTGCAGCAGGCTGCCCAGCGCGGTCGACAAATCGGAGACGTCGACGAACCAGTGCGAACGCACCTTCGAGCTGATGCGCGCATGCAGGGCCCGCATCAGCGGTCCGCACAGCAGCACGCGGTCGGCCTGCGTGGCCAGCAGCTCGGGTTCGAGGTCGAGGTGATGGCGCTGGGCCGCGGGGCCCAGCTCCTGCATGTCGCCGAGGATCGCCACGCGGCGCGCGGGCTCGCACGGGGCCTGCGCCAGCAGCTCGAGCGCGGCGCGCATCGAGCTCGGATTGGCGTCGTAGGTCTCGTCGATCAGCTTGAAGCTGCCGCCGCCGATGTGGATGGTGTGCAGCGCGCCGCGGCCGCCCGGCGGCTCGAACTGCGCGAAGGGTTCGACCGCCGCGGCCAGCGGCAGGCGCAGCGCGGTCAGCGCGGCCAGGCCGGCGACGGCGCTCATGCCCATGTGGCGGCCCGGCGCGTTCAGCCGCAGCTGCAGCGGCTCGCCGGCCACCACCGCCTTCACCTCGCCATGGTCGAAGGAGACCAGCCGCACGTCGGCCGCGCGATGCTCGCCGTAGCTCACCACCTGCAGCTGGCGTTCGGCCGCGACCTCGGCGAAGACCGGGTACTCGAGCATGTCGCGGTTCAGCACCACGCTGTCGCCGGCGGTCATGCCGAGGAAGATGCGCGCGTCCTGCCGCGCGGCGGCCTCGGCCGGGCCGCGGTGCTTCTGCGCCGCGGCCGAGGGACCGGCGATCACCGCGAGCGTCGGGCGCACCAGCTGCGTCGACGCGGGCAGCTGCGACTGGCTCATGTCGAGCACCCAGTAGGCGGCGTGGCGCGGCAGGCAGGTAAGGTTCCAGGCGATGCCGGACGGCAGGCTGATGCTGCCCTCGGGCTGGCCGACCTCGCCCCACACGGTGAGCGCACTGGCCATCATGGCCGCCACGGTCGAGCCCGTGACGCCCTGCCCCACCACCGCGCAGACGCCGCCGTCGAACTCGGCGCGCGCATGGGTGCCGAGCTGCAGCACGGCCTGCGGCAGGTCGGCCACCTTGAGCACGGGCACGCGCTTGTCGAGGTGCGGCTTGGGATCGACGCACAGCACGGCGGCCGCGGGCTGCAGCACGCCCTTGAGCGCGACGGCCGCGAGCGGGGCCTTGGCATTGCGGGTCTGGTTCTCGAACACCACGCGGCCCTTGCGCAGGAAGGAGCGCTGCGCGACGCCGCTGGCGCGCCAGCCGTCCTCGGGCTTCACCACCCACTCGCCGCCGGTCACGCGCGCCATCTCGCTCGCGGTCCAGGTGCCGCCATCGTCGCGCGGTCCGCCCTGGCCGACCGAGATGCCGCCGCCGGCCACCGCGCCGGCACCGGTGCCGTGCAGCGTGCGGCGCTCCACCAGGTAGCGGTGGAAGGCCACGAAGCCCGAGACGTACTGCTCGACATCGTCGATGCGCACGCGGAAGGCGTGGTGGCGGATGAAGAACGAGCCGACGATGGTCGAGGGACGGCGGAAGTACATCGCCATCTCGGGCCAGAAGTAGCCGTTGAGCAGGTAGTGCGCGCGGTAGTCGAGCGCGCGGTAGAACTTCTCGACGTCGAGCTCGTCGAGCAGGTGCCGCATCGCGGGCATGCCCTCGAGCCGCTGCAGCATCTGCTGCGCGGCGAGCATCAGCTCGAGCAGCGTCGGGAAGGTGGTCTTGCGGTCGAGCACGAAGTCGAGGTAGCCCGCGACGTTCTGCAGCCCGAAGCGGAAGTAGCGCTCCTGCGGGCTCCAGCGCGCGAGCTCGTTGACGCAGCAGCTCAACCAGTGGTCGTGCGCCTGCCAGTGCTGGCTGGCGATGAAATGGTCGAAGGCCTTCTCCACCACCGCGAGCCACTGGGGATCGCGCGTGAGGCCATAGAGGCGCAGCAGGCCGTACGAGGCCTGGCCGTCGTAGTAGATGATCCGCGAGGCCTGCTTGAGCGTCAGGTCGTTCGCATGGATGACGTGGTTGAAGCGGCCGGTCGCCGGGTCCTGCAGCGAGGAGATGCCCAGCGCGAGCTTGTCGAGCAGCGGCAGCCAGCGCCGCGTGTCCATGGCCTCGCAGTACTTCACGAGCGCCAGCACGCAGGCCGCGTTGCCGCCGAGGCGGATCTCGCCGCCGGTGTCGACCAGGAACGAGATGTCGCGGCCGTCGGCGAGCTTGTAGCCGCGGATCAGGTGGTGCACCAGGCGATCGAGCGCGCGCTCGATGGCCGCGCGCAGCGTCTCGTCGCGCGTGATCTCCCACGCCTCGATCATGGCGTAGAGCGCGCTCGCATGGCGCATCGCGTCGTAGGTCGGGATGCGCCGGTCGAAGCAGGGGAAGTAGCCGTAGACGAACAGGCCGTCGGCCTGCACCTGGCGCGCCAGGTACGAGGCGCCGCTGCGCACCAGGTCGAGCGTGGACTGCGGATTGAGCGCGGGCAGCTGGCGCCGCCCGGCATCGAGCCCCGTGCCCACGAGCTTGTGCACCACGCCGTCGGGCTGGCAGAACAGGCCCACGGTCGCCAGCAGGAACACCGGCTGGTCGCCCGGCAGGTCGAGCGAGAGCCGGCGGCCGAAGCGCTCGTCGGCATAGAGCTCGAAGTTGCGCGGGTTCACCACCGCGTGCGCGATGGTCGAGTCGCCGCTGAGCATCGCGTTCGCGTTGAGCTCCTGCTCGGTGAAGGCGAGCTCGAAGTCCTTGTCGAAGGCCAGGCCGAGGCGGAAGTAGTTGCGCTTGACCGACGCGAGCTGTCCCTTGAACTGGGTCCAGTCGATCGGGCTCGCGCCCTCGACCCAGTCGATGCGCAACCAGGGCGTGGCGATGCCGTGCTCGCGCACCCAGCGTTCGACCTGTTCGGCGCCTTCGCGCCAGGCGGTCTCGAGCACGGCCGCGCGGGTGTGCACCACGTGCGCCCGCTGCGTGCCGTCGCTCACCGAGAAGAACAGCGTGAAGGCCGGGTAGGGCGCCGGCAGCGCCGCGCACACCGAGACGAGTCGCTCGTGGCAGGCGTGGAGCTGATCGGAAAAGGACATCATTCGGCCCCGGTCGAAAACGGGCAACCGGTCGTCTTTGTCATGCGTTGCCGCGATGACTCGGAAGACCGGGAGCTGCCATCGAAGGCATCGCAGTTCCCTGGTTCAGCGGTAGCTGAATTCGGCGCGGCGATTGAGCTGGTAGCCCTCCTCGGTGTTGGCAAGCGACGCGGGTTTTTCCATGCCCCAGCTGATGGCTTCGAGCCGTTCGGCGGGCACGCCCAGCTGCGTCAGGGCGCGCTGGACGGCTTCGGCACGGCGCTGGCCCAGCGCGAGGTTGTATTCGCGGCCACCGCGCGAGTCGGTGTGGCCTTCGAGCACGACACGGCTCGTCGGGCGGTTGCGCAGGAAGCTGGCGTGCGCCTCGACGATGCCGCGATATTCGGGCTTGATGTCGTATTTGTCGAAGTCGAAGTAGACGATCTTCGACACGCCAGCCGGGCCGTTCTGCACCGGCGGCGGGGGCGGCGGCTCGACCTTGGCGACCGCGCTCGCGCCCTTGTTGGAGTAGTAGTAGGTCGCGTCGTCGCGACCCGGCTTGGGCGCGGTGCCACAGGCCACCAGGCTGGCGCCGAGCGCTGCGATGGCCAGTATCCGGAAACTCGTCTTCATACCGTTCCTTTCAGAGGACGGACCGTCGCCGGTCCGTCCTTTCTTCTGCTGCTCGTTCTTCTCTTTTTTCCGTCCACTGTTCGCGTGACCGGATCAGCCCAGCAGGCCGTGCAGGATGTTGGTGACCGGGGTCACCACGTTGCCCACCGTGTGCTCGACCTGGCTGGTGATCGGGGTCACGGTCTGGGCCAGGTTGGTACCCAGGGCATGGTCCACGCTGTCCAGCACGTTGGCCACCGGCTCGACCACCGGGGCCGCGGCACCCGAGGCGCCCGCCAGGATGTCGGTCACCGGAGCCAGGGCACCGGAGCCTGCGCCGGTCAGCGTGTCGACCACCGGGGCGAGCGTGGTGCTCAGGCCGCTGGCGACATCGGTCACCGGCTGCAGGATGTTGGCCACGGGGCCGTCGCCGCCGAGCGAGCCGAGCAGGCTGCCGACCAGGCCGTCGTTGCCCAGGAGGCCGCCGACGAGACCGTCGTTGCCCAGCACGCCACCCAGCAGGCCACCATCGCTGCCGCCAAGGACACCGCCGAGCAGGCCACCGTCGCCACCGAGCACGCCGCCCAGCAGGCCGTCGTTGCCCAGCACGCCACCCAGCAGGCCACCGTCGCTGCCGCCGAGGACACCGCCGAGCAGACCGCCGTCGCCACCGAGAACGCCGCCGAGCAGGCCGTCGTTGCCAAGGACGCCACCCAGCAGGCCACCGTCGCTGCCGCCGAGGACACCGCCGAGCAGA
>NZ_JAHUTH010000021.1:0-153064 GCF_025376855.1 Variovorax endophyticus | reverse complement strand
GCGGCGGCTGCTGCGCAGCATCGCCAAGGGCGAGGCGATCACGCAGGACACCTCGACGCTCGAGAACCCGGCGATCCTGGAGCAGTTGTCGCAGGCGAATTGATCGCTGCGCCTACGACTCCGCCGTGAAGCCGATGCGCCTGACCAGCGGTCCCCAGCGTTCGAACTCGGCCTGCTGCGACTTCGCCATCTCGTCCGCGGTCGAGCCGCGCGCGATCAGGCCGACGACGCCGAGGCTGTCGATGACGGCACGCTCCTTGACCGCGGCATTGACGGCCGCGTTGGCGCGCGCGATCGCGGCCGCCGGCGTCTGCGCGGGCGCATAGAAGCCGAACCATTCCTCGGTCGTGAGGTCCGCGAAGCCCTGCTCCGCGAAGGTCGGCACCTCGGGCGAGAACGGCGAACGCTGGCGGCCCGAGGTCGCGATCATCCGCAGCTTGCCCGCGCGGTGGTTGGCGAGGAAGTCGCCGCTCGGCGTAACCATGGCGGCGATCTGCCCGCCGACCACGTCGGTGATGCCGGGCACCGAGCCGCGATAGGGCACGTGCCGCAGGTCGACGTTGGCCGTGAGGCCGAGCAGGGCACCGATGAAATGCGGCGTGGAGCCCGCGGCCGGCGAGCCGTAGTTCGCCTCCTGCGGATTCGCCTTGGCCCAGGCCAGGAAGTCCCGCACGGTGACCACGCTGGTCGGCACCTTCGGTCCCACCGCCAGACCGTGGTGCATGACCGCGCCGATCGACACGGGGGCGAAGTCCTTGTTCGCGTCGTAGCTGAGCTTCGAGTAGACGTGCGGATAGATCGAGGTGCAGGAGAACGGCGACAGCGCCAGCACCGAGCCGTCGGCCGCCGCCGACTTCAGCACCTCGAGCGCGATGCGCCCGCCGGCCCCCGGGCGGTTGTCGACCACCGCGACATTGCGCGAGTACGCGGAGCCCGCGACCTTCTCGCCGATGCGGCGCGCCACGCTGTCGCCGGCGCTGCCCGCGGGAAATCCGTAATAGATCTTGACCTGGTCCAGTGCCTGGGCCGAAGCCGCGAGCGGCAGCAGCGAGGCGAGGGCGCCGCCGCCCGCTGCCTGAATGAAGGTCCGTCGTGTCTGCATGAAAGTCTCCTCGGTCGTTGTGAATGTCGTGCTTCAGGCGGCGGGCGCGATGTCCGCGCCGGCCTGCGGCGTGCGCACCTTGGCGCCCGCGCCGTCGAGGAAGGCCTGCACGCGCAGCTTCGCCTCGGGCGCGCTCTGCGTGATGGCGCTCATCAGCGCTTCGGTCATCAGCCCGTGGTCCGCGGGCTGTTCCGCGATGCGCGGCAGCGCCTGCATCACCGCGAAATTGGTCAGCGGCGCATTGCGTGCCACCTGGTGGGCCAGTGAGAGCGCGTGCGACCAGGCCTTGCCTTCGGCCACGAGGTACTGCGAGAAGCCGACGCGCTCGCCCTCGTCGGCGCGGTACACGCGGCCGGTGAGCATCATGTCGGCCATGCGCGAAACGCCGATCAGCTTGGGAATGCGCACCGATCCGCCACCGCCGACGAAGATGCCGCGCGTGCCTTCGGGCAGCGCGTAGAAGGCGCTGGCATCGGCCACGCGCACATGGCAGGCCGCGGCCAGCTCGAGGCCGCCGCCGATCACGGCCCCGTGCAGCGCGGCGATCACGGGCACCGGGCCGAACTGGATGGCATCGAGCGCCGCATGCCACATGCGCGAGTGCTGCACCGCCTGCGGCGGATCGCGGTGGGCCAGTTCGGACAGGTCGAGCCCGGCGCAGAAGTGCGCGCCCTGGCCGCCGAGCACGGCGGCGCGCACATGGCCGGGCAGGTTCTCGAACGCATGCCGCAGCTCCAGCACCAGGCCGTCGTTGAGGGCATTGCGCTTGCCGGCGCGGTTCAGGTGCAGGTGGGCGATCTCCTCCTGGAGTTCGAGGGTCAGGAACTGGTACTGCATGGCTTTCGATGAGGTCGGGGAAGAAGCTTTTTGCGTTTCTCAATACACGTACAGATGTGTATGGTTAGGCGATGCTATCAGCCGGATCCGGACGAACGGCTCAGGGTTTGCCCAAGGGAATGGGCCCTGACTCTGGTGCATGCGGGCCTCCGCTATCATCGGCGCATGCTGACGACCACCCCTGGCAAACCGCGCCCGCGCAAGGCCTCGGCCGCACTGCAGCGCAAGAGCGAGGCCGGCGCCAAACCGGCCTCCGAGCGGTCCCAGCTCGGGCCCGCCGACTGGATCGTGGCCGCGACCGAACTGCTGATCGACAAGAGCATCGACGCGGTCCGCGTCGACGTGCTGGCCAAGCTCCTGCAGGTGACGCGCGGCTCCTTCTACTGGCACTTCGTCGATCGCGACGACCTGCTCAAGCGAATCCTCGTGAGCTGGCAGGAGGCGCAGACCGAGCAGATCATCGCGCGCTACCGCAAGCAGGGCGTCCAGGCGCAGGACCTGATCGTCGAGCTGGTCGAGCTGCCGTTCCATGGCCGCGCGGCCATGAAGGGCGCCTCGGTCGAACTCGCGGTCCGGGCCTGGGCCCGGCGCGACGAGATGGCGCGCATGATCGTCGACGAGGTCGATGCCAAGCGGCTCGCCTACATCGAGGAATGCTTCCTCTCGTGCGGCTTCGACGCCAGGTCCGCGCGCTCACGTGCCTTCACGCTCTATTGCTACATGCAGTCGGAGTCGCTGTTCAGGAACCAGGGCTCCGCCGCCGACAAGGCCGAGCGCCGCCGCTTCGTGGCCCAGATGCTGCTGGCGCCGGAGCCCGGCAAGGCCCAGGCACGCTAGCTCAGTCGTAGGCGCAGCTGAAGCTGGCCGCCAGGTTCTTGTCGCCGGTGCCGCGGTACTTCGGCCAGGTCGGATAGCGGCACAGCGGACGGGTCATCTCCACGCTCTTGCCGTCGGCCGCGAGCCGCGCCGCCGTGAGCGAATCGTCGGGCGCCTTGCCCTTCTCGACCCAGTTCTCGAGGATCGCGAGGTTGTCGACGATGCCGGCACCCGGGCCGCCCGGACCATGGACCACGCCCGGCAGCATGTAGAAGCGCATGAAGGAATCGGTCGTCTCCTGGCCCAGCTTGCCGACCACGCTCTGGTAGTAGTCCGTGGCATAGCCGGGCGGCACCAGGTTGTCGCTCGCGCCGGCCCACAGCAGCAGCTTGGCGCCGCGTCCCGCGAAGGCCGACAGGTCGGGATTCGTCGCGTTGACCTTCTCGGAGAGCTCGAGCCAGCGCGCCGGATCGGACCCCGGCGTGTAGCCGAGCACCGTCGTGTTGACGTTCGAGGTCACCTGGTACTTGAGCCACCAGTCGGAGAAGAAGTAGAGCTGGCTCGCCGGCGCCGTCGGGCTGGCGCCGAACTGCGCGATGGTCCAGTTGCCGGCCGCCGCCGCCTCGCCGCCCACGCCCCAGGCCGGCGCCCTGGTGATGCCGTTCGCCACCGGCACGGGCAGCGTGAAGTCCGAGCGCATGAAGTCGACCGAGGCGATCTGTGGGTCCGACAGGCAGCTGTCGCCGCTGTCCGCGCCGCCTGGGCAGCGCAGCGTGCGCACGTCGAAGCGGCAGGCGCTGACATGGGAGATGACGCCGTCGACCGCGCCATCGAGGCCATCGCAGGCCGCCATCTGGGCATCGCCGAACAGCTTGATCTTGGCCGGGCTGAGCCAGCCAGCGCCGTTGTTCGAGAACGCCAGCTTGGCCAGCGCGATCCCGCGCTGGATCACGTTGCTGTAATCGACCACCGGCTCGCCGGCCACGATGCCGTCGTAGCTCTGCGGATAGCGCTGCGCCTGCAGCAGCGCCTCGCGGCCGCCGGTGGACATGCCGTAGAAGTAGGTCCTGGCGGCGGGCTTGCCGTAGATCGACTGGATCGCGGCGCCGGCCGCCTTCAGCACCTGCGGGTGGTAGGCGAAGGCGAAGTTGTCGAAGGCCGAGGGGTTGTTGAGCGTCGAGCTCAGGTCAGGCACCTGCACGCCGCCATCCGCGCTGACCCATGCATAGCCGCGCTTGTAGACGTCGCCATTGGCCAGCATCACGAGGTCGGGCCCGACGACCACGCCGTCGTAGCCGCCACCGCCGATCTGCACCAGCCGCTGGTTCCACACCGAGTCCTCGGGCAGGTCGATGCGGAAGTTGATGGTCGAGGTGGGCGAGCTCACGATGGCGCCACGCACCTGGCAGGTCTGCAGCGTGGTTGCGGACGCGGCCATCACTTCGGCCGTGGCGATGCTGCCCGGTCCGACGGCCTTGCCGACGAGTCCGCTGCAGCGCTCCTTGAACGCGGCCCGCGGGGCCGGCGGTGCGGATCCCGGCCCGTTGGCGCCGGCATTGGCCGCCGCGATCGCGGCCGCCAGCGCGGCCGCGTCTCCACCCCCGCCGCTGCCGCCTCCGCACCCGGCGATCAGCGCGGCCAGGCTGCATGAAAGGGCAAGGGCTATCGATCTGTTGCGAGTCATGTTGTCTCCGGTTTGGGTCGCCAGTTCGATCATTTACCATACACATATGAATGGTCGGAGCGGATGATAGGGAGGGCGAAGCGACGCGCAGCCAGGACTTACCCTGACTTTTCCATACAGAAGTGAATGGTCGGAAAGACTCGGCCAGGCGCCGAGAGCGCATCGATCCGGGGCTCAGCCCGCGTGCCGCGCCCGGTAGGCAGCCGGCGCCAGCCCGGTCCACTTGCGGAAGGCGCGGCGGAAGTTCGCCGCCTCCGAGAACCCGGTGCGCAGCGCCACCTCGTCGATCGTGAGGCGCGTGCTGCGCAGCAGATCGGTCGACAGCTCGAGCCGCGCCTCGTCGACCAACTCCTGGAAGCGCACGCCCTCGTCGGCGAGCCGGCGGTGCAGCGTGCGCACCGAGAGCCCGAAGCGCTCGGCGAACTGCTCGGCGCCGGGCATCTGGCCGCGCCCGCCCAGGCAGGCCATGCGCACGTGTTGCGCGAGGCCGCCGCCTTCGCCGGCGTTGTGCTGCAGCTTCTCGCACAGGCGCCGGCACTGGTCGGCCGCATAGGCATTGGCCTGGGGACAGGGTCGCCGCAGCAGCTCGGCATCGAAGGACCATTCGAGCGTGCCGGCATCGAAGCGCACCTCGCACTCGAACATCGCCGCATAGGCATCGCCATGCGCGGGACGCGGGTAGGGCAGCTTCAGCGAGCGGGAAGGGAAGGGCGCGCCGAGCACGCAGCTGGCCAGGCTCAGCGTGGTGCCGATCCAGAACTCGGTGGCCAGCGGCAGCAGGTCGCCGAGGTCCATGACGTCGCGGCCCTCGAACTTCGCGAGCCCGCCCTCGAGACGGAAGCGCTTCTCGAGCACCGGGCCGACCAGCTTCAGGTGCTTCATGCCGACGATGATCGCGTCGCCGATGGTGGCGCAGCTCGCAGTCGCGTAGCCATAGATGCCGAAGTCGCCGAGCTGCTGGCGCGCGCCGGCGCGCAGGCCCACGTCGGGGTGGTGGCTCAGCCGCTGGGCATTGCGCAGGATCGCGATCTTCTGCGCGTTCGACATGCGCGCCTCGGAGTCGCCGAGCTGCCGCGCCTGCACGCCGCTGCCCCGCAGCAGGGTGTCGGCATCTATCCCTTGGTCGGCCATCTCGCGCACCAGCGCGCGCAGGCCCAGCATGCTGTGGACGATCGCGTCCAGGTCCCTGCCGTGGCTGCCGACGATCTCGAAGGTGGAGGGGGAGGCGTCCATGTCCATTCGCGGGCTTCGGGTGGTTGGCAGATTCTGACCCCTCGCTGGCGCGATCGACCCTGGTGCTACCACCCGCCCGGCGGAACACTGCGCGGCGATCCGGGCCCTTCGGCACCGGCTCTCCAACCAGGAACGAGACATGCCATCACCCATGAACGCCGACCTCCGGCATCCGCTGCGCGAGGTCTTCGAGCGCTACCACGCGAGCTGGGAAGCCCGCTCGCCCGAACGCATCGCCGCGCTGCATTCGCCCGACACGGTCTTCCAGCTGCACGATGGTTCCGCGCCCGTGCACGGCCGCGCGGCATTGCAGCAGCAATGCGCCGCCATGTTCGCGAAGTTCGATTTCGCGCTCGAGCCGCTGCGCCTCTTCTACGGCGACGGCCACTGGACCTTCGAATGGTGCATGGCCATCGCGCTGCGCGATGCCGAAGGCAGTCCGTTCACGGCCACGGTCGAGATGCTCGACCTGGTGACGGTCGATGCGCGCCACGAGGTGACTCGCAAGGACGTCTACATGAACGGCGCGCAGGCGATGGCGGCGTTCAGCCGCGCGGGCATCGCCACGGATGGCGGCATCCGGTACTGAGCGCGGGGCATGACCATGCAAGACCTCCCGAACATCCCGCATTGGCCCGCGGGCGTTCCGCGCACGCTGGCCCCCGCACGCACGCCGCTGTGGGCCAACCTCGAGACCAGCGCGCGGCGCCATCCCGATCGCGCCGCCTTGGTCTTCCTCGGGCGCGAGTTCCGCTACGGCGAACTCTGGCAGGCGGTGCTGTCGCTCGCGGGCCGGCTCCACCGCCTCGGCGTGCGCCAGGGCGACCGGGTGCTGCTCGACATGCAGAACTGCCCGCAGCTGGTGATCGCGCATTTCGCGATCCTGCGCGCCAATGCCGTCGTGGTGCCCATCAACCCGATGAACAAGGCGCAGGAGCTCCGGCACTTCATCGCCGACGCGCAGGCGAAGCTGGCCTTCACCACGGCCGACCTCGCGGCGGAGATGGTCCGTGCCAGCGATGCATTGCCGCCGGGCGAGGGCCTCGACCACCTGGTGGTCACGCGCTTCACCGATGCCTTCGATCCCGCGGCGGTGCCGCCGCACGAATGGCCCGTTGCCTGGCGCGAGTGGCTGACCGCGCCGCATCCGATGCCGGCGCTGCGCCGGGGCCAGGTGCACGACTGGGCCGATGCGGCCAGCGGCGACGAGGCACCGGCGCCCACCTGCGCCGCCGGCGATCTCGCAGCGCTGCCCTACACCAGCGGCACGACCGGCCATCCCAAGGGCTGCATGCTGTCGCACGCGGCGATCATGCACAACGCGATGGCGGTCAAGGCCTGGAACGGCCTCGTGCCCGAGAGCGTGAACCTGGCCGTGGTCCCGATGTTCCACATCACCGGCATGGTCGGCGTGATGCACGCGGCCATCCACGCGGGCGCGTGCTCGGTGCTCATGCCGCGCTGGGACCGCGAGGTGGCGGCGCACCTGCTGTCGGCGCGCGGCGTGACGCACTGGGCCAACATCCCGACCATGGTGATCGACCTGATGTCGGCTTCCGCTTGGGAGCGGCTCGATCTCTCGCGCCTGGCCTACATCGGCGGCGGCGGCGCGGCCATGCCCAAGGCGGTCGCGCAGGGGCTGCTCGAGAAGACCGGACTGCGCTATGTCGAGGCCTACGGCCTGACGGAGACAGCCGCGCCCTCGCACAGCAATCCGCCCGACGCCGCCCGCCAGCAGTGCCTGGGCCTGCCCTACATCGGTGTCGACGCGCGCGTCATCGATCCGCAGACGCTGCAGCCGCTGGGGCCGGAACAGGACGGCGAGATCGTGGTGCGCGGGCCTCAGGTCTTCGCGGGCTACTGGCGCCAGCCCGAGGCCACGCGCGCCGCCTTCGTCGAGATCGAGGGCCTGCGCTTCTTCCGCACCGGCGACATCGGCCGCGTCGACGCGGACGGCTACTTCTTCATGACCGACCGGCTCAAGCGCATGATCAATGCGTCCGGCTTCAAGGTCTGGCCCGCCGAGGTCGAGGCGCTGATGTACCGGCACCCGGGCATCCAGGAGGCCTGCGTCATCGCCACCCGGGACAGCTACCGCGGCGAGTCGGTCAAGGCCGTGGTGGTGCGCCGGCCCGGGCATGCGGAGCTCGACGAACGGGCGTTGATCGATTGGTGCCGCGCGAACATGGCGAGCTACAAGGTGCCGCGCGCCTTCGAGTTCGCCGAGACGCTGCCCAAGAGCGGCAGTGGCAAGGTGATGTGGCGGCTGCTGCAGGAGCGGCAGGACGCGGCGGATGCGGCCTGCTGACGCCGCGCCGCTCACCGCTCACCGCTCACCGCTCACCGCTCACCGCTCACCGCTCACCGCTCAATCGAGCTTGATCCGCGCCTCGCGGATCACCTTGCCCCACATCGCGCGATCGGCATCGATGAAGGCCTTGAACTCCGCCGGCGTGTTGCAGCGCAGCTCGCCGCCGTAGTCGCGCCACTTGCGCGCGAGCTCGCTCGACTGGCAGGCCTTGCGCATCGCCGCGCTGAGCTTCTCGAGCACGGGCTTGGGCGTGCCCGCGGGCGCGAGCAGCCCCTGCCAGGCGATCGGCGCGTAGTCGGGCAGGCCGGCCTCGGCAAAGGTGGGCACGTCGGGGAAGCTCGGCGCGCGCTCCTTGCCGGTGATGGCCAGCAGCCTGAGCTTGCCGGTGTGGATGTTGCCCGCGGCGGCCGGCAGGCCGTCGAACATCAGCTGCACCTGGCCCGCGATCAGGTCGACGTAGGGGCTGCTGCTGTTGTAGGGCACGAGGTTGGTCTTCACGCCCGCGGCGCTGTTGAACCACAGGGCCGACAGGTGCGAGTAGCTGCCGATGCCCGCGGTCGCGACCGCCACCGAATCGGGCCGGGCCTTGAGCGCGGCGATCAGTGCGCGCGCGTCGCGCGCCTCCACGCCGGGCGTGGCGATCAGGCCGGTGTTGAGCACGCCGAGCAGGCTCACGGGCGCGAAGTCCTTCTCGGCATCGAAGGGCAGCTTCGAATAGAGATGCGGCACCACCGACAGCGAGCTGGTGGTGCCGATGTAGAGCGAGTAGCCATCGGCCGGCGCCTTCGCGGCGACCTCGGTGCCGATGATGTTCGAGGCACCGGGGCGGTTCTCCACATAGAAGCTCTGGCCCAGCAGCTTCGTGAGCTCGGCCGCGATCTCGCGCGCGTTCGCGTCGGGGCCGCTGCCGGCGGGGAAGGGGGCAATGATCCGCACCGCCTTGCTCGGGTAGTCAGCCTGGGCCCAGGCCGCGCCCGCCAGCACGCCCGCGACGGCGATGCATCCATGGGCCAGCCAGCGGCGGCCCCGCGTCTTCGAAACAGTCATCGGTTTGTCTCCATTCGATCTTGGGTGCGGCTTGCACCGGTCGCGATGATAGATAAAACATAGTTATTGTCAAAATATGAGAATAACTATAGTATTTCATCATCGAGACGGAAAAGCTCCGTGCGATTTATCGTTTGGAGACATTGAGATGACGTATTTCGGCCCCTCGGACCTGCAGTTCAGCCACATCGGCCTCTATGTGAGCGACCTGCCGCGCATGGCGCGCTTCTACAAGCAGGCGCTGCGCTTCACGCAGACCGACGCGGGCGACCTGGGCTCGGTGCAGCTGGTGTTCCTGAGCCGCGATCCGCGCGAGCACCACCAGCTCGTGCTGGCCACCGGCCGGCCCGCGAACCCGGGCTTCAACGTGGTCAACCAGATCTCGTTCCGCGTGCCCGACCTCGGCGCGCTGCGCCGCTTCCACGACCGGCTGCTGGCCGAGGGCGCGAGCGAGATGCACCCGGTCACGCACGGCAACGCCATCTCCGTCTACTGCCGCGACCCCGAGGGCAACCGGCTCGAGCTGTTCATGGACACGCCCTGGTACTGCGACCAGCCGCTGCGCGAGACCATCGACCTGTCGCAGTCCGACGAAGCCATCCTCGCGCAGGCCGAGGCCATCGCGAAGCGCTTCCCCAAGTTCATGAGCCGCGCCCAATGGCAGGCCGAGGTGGCGCGCCGCATGCAGGAAGACCAGCGTGGCTGAAGCGGCGCGCATGTACGACGTGGCGATCGTCGGACTCGGGCCGACCGGTGCCACGCTCGCCAACCTGCTGGGCGCGGCCGGGTTGTCGGTGCTGGTGCTCGAGAAGGAGGCCGGCATCTTCCCGCTGCCGCGCGCGATCCATTTCGACGGCGAGGTGCTGCGCATCCTGCAGGGCGCGGGCCTGCGCGAGCGCGTGCTGGCCATCGCGCGCCCCGGCGAGCAGGGCATGCATTTCGTCAACGGCGCGGGCGAGACGATGCTGATTCGCGGCGGCAGCGCCGCGCTCGGCCCGCATGGCTGCGCCAACAACTACTACTTCCACCAGCCCGAGCTCGAGGCCGTGCTGCGCGAAGGCCTCGCGCGCTTTCCCAACGTGGAGCTGCGGCTGCGGCACGAGCTGATCGGCATCGCGCAGGACGCGGACGGCGCCACGCTGAGCGTGCGTGACCTGCAGCGGCAGGAAAACACCACGCTGAGCGCGCGCTATGTCGTCGGCTGCGACGGCGCGCGCTCGCCGGTGCGCCGGCAGATGGGCAGCGCGATGGTTGACCTCGGGCTGCGCCAGCCCTGGCTGGTGTTCGACGTGCTGCTGCGGCAACCGGTCGCACTGCCCGACCACACGGTGCAGCACTGCGACCCGGCGCGGCCCATGACCTACTGCAACGTGGTCGGCGACCGGCGGCGCTGGGAGATCATGGTGCTGCCCGACGACGACCGCGAGGCGCTGGTGCAACCCGACACGCTGTGGCGTCTGGTCGCGCCCTGGGTGAAGCCCGAGCAGGCGTGGCTCGAGCGCGCCGCCATCTACACCTTCCATTCCGTCATCGCGCAGGGCTGGCGCCAGGGCCGGCTGCTGCTGGCCGGCGATGCCTGCCACCAGACGCCGCCGTTCCTCGGGCAGGGCATGTGCGCGGGCATCCGCGACGCGGCCAACCTCGCCTGGAAGCTCGAGGCCGTGCTCGCGCGCGGCGCGCCCGCCGCGCTGCTCGATACCTACGAGTCGGAGCGCGCGCCGCATGTGCGCGCATTGATCGAGCTCGCGGTGCGGCTGGGCAACATCATCCAGACCACCGATCCCGCGCGCGCGGCCGAGCGCGATGCGCGCTTTCGTGCCGGGCGCCCCGAGATCTTCGAGCTGCCGCCGCAGTTGCTGGGCCAGGGCGCCTTCGATGCCGACGCGGGCTCGCTCGCCGGGCGGCCCTTTCCCCAGCCGCGGCTGACCGACGGCCGCTTGCTCGACGAGCTGCTGGGCCGGCGCAGCGCGGTGATCGGCAGCCCCGACGCGCTCGCGGCCGCCGCGCCCGCCACCGCCGAACGCTGGCGCCGCGCCGATGCCATCGTCATCGACCGGCCCGACGCGCCGCTGCGCCACTGGCTCGAGGCCCACGAGGCGCGGGCGGTGATACTGCGCCCCGACCGATATATCGTCGGCATCGCGCGCACGGGGCACGATCTGGATCGCATCTCGCAACACCTCCCCGTCGCGCCATGACACTCTGGAGGAATTGGCGTGCCGGAAAAATCCATGTCCAGCCTGGGGCGCATGCTGGGGGTGCTCGACCTGTTCGACGACACCCACCTGACGCGCACGGCGGACGACATCTCCGCGGCGCTCGAGGTCTCGCTGCCCACCGGCTACCGCTATGTGCGGCTGCTGCTCGAGGCCGGGCTGCTGCAGCGCGTGGAGGATTCGCACTACGCGCTCGGGCCGCGGATCATCCTGCTGGACCACTACATCCGCAATGCCGACCCGGTACTGCGCGAAGGCATCCCTGTGATGCGCGAACTGGTGGCCGCCACCGGCTTCGACTGCGTGAGCTCGGGCATCTTCGGCATGCAGGTGCTCGACACCCATCGCGAGATGGGCGGCGCGCCGCCGACGCTGGCCTACGGGCGCGGCCGGCCGCGGCCGCTGTTCCTGGGCGCCGCGCCCAAGGTGCTGCTCTCGACCTTCGCGCCGCCGCAGCTGCGCAAGGTCTTCGATGCCCGCCACGACGAGGTCGTGCGCAGCGGGCTGCCGGCCGAGTGGAGCGAATTCCGCCGTCTCTACGCGGGGATCCGCAAGGCCGGCCACTACGTGTCGATCGGCGAACTCGAACCGCAGCTCGCGGCCGTGGCCGCGCCGATCCCGAAGGCAGACGGAGGCGCATGGGCCGCCATCCAGCTGGTCTTCGACACCTCGCGCCTGTCCATCGTCGACCTCGACAAGATGGTTCACCTGATCACCGAGGGCGCGCAGCGCATTGGAGGTCGGCTGGCGTAGTTCTACTTCACCCACTCCTCCTCACGGACAGACCATGAAACTCATCAGCTACCAACTCAACGGCACCGACAGCTACGGCGCGGTGACCGGCGACCGCGCGGACCGCGTCGTCGACCTGCGCCAGATCTTCGGCGAACGCGCCGCGGACCTGAAGGCGCTGATCGCGGCCGACCTGCTGGCCGAGGCCGCCACGGCCGTGGGCCAGGCGAGCGCCACGCTGGCGCTGAGCGAGCTTCAACTGCTGCCCGTGATTCCCAACCCCGGCAAGATCGTCTGCGTGGGCCTCAACTACGGCGAGCACGTGCGCGAGACCGGCCGCGAGATCACCGAGCAACCCACGCTGTTCCTGCGCGTGGCCGAATCGCAGCTCGCGCACGGCGAGGACATCGTGCTGCCGCCCGAGTCGACGCGCCTCGACTACGAGGGCGAGATCGCGGTCGTGATCGGCCGCGGCGGCCGGCGCATCGCCGAGGCCGATGCCTGGGAGCACATCGCGGGCTATGCCTGCTACAACGACGGCAGCATCCGCGACTGGCAGACCGCCACGCCGCAATGGACCGCCGGTAAGAACTTCTGGCGCACCGGCGGCTTCGGCCCCTGGATGGTCACGCGCGACGAGATCGCCGACGGGCGCGTGATGACGCTGGTCACGCGGCTCAACGGCCAGGAGATGCAGCGCACCACCACCGACAAGCTGATCCACAGCATCCCGCGCCAGATCGCCCACATCTCGGCCTTCACGCCGCTGGCCGCGGGCGACGTGATCGTGACCGGCACGCCGGGCGGCGTGGGCGCCAAGCGCAACCCGCCGGTGTGGATGAAGCCCGGCGACATCGTCGAGATCGAGGTCGACGCCATCGGCGTGCTGCGCAACGGCATCCGCGCCGAGTAACCCGCCGGCGGCATTCCCATGAACCGACGATTCGATCGCCGGAGCGCGCTGCTGCTCGCTCTGCTATGCGCCGCGCTGCCCGCCGCGGCGGCCTCCGACTATCCCTCGCGCCCGATCCAGGTGATCGTGCCCTTCGCCGCCGGCGGCGGGCTCGACATCAATGCGCGCAGCCTCGCGCAGGCCATGTCCGAGAACCTCGGCCAGCCCTTCGCGGTGATCAACCGCGACGGCGCGGCCGGCACTATCGGCCTGAACACGGGCGCCGGCGCGCGCGCCGACGGCTACACCGTGGTCTTCACGCCCGCCGTGCCGCTGACCAGCGAGCCGCACCGGCTCAAGGCCCTGAACTACGGGCTCGACTCCTTCCGCTACGTCTGCAAGGTGTTCGACAACATCTTCGCGATCGCGGTGCCGGCCAAGTCGCCGTACCGCAGCGTGCAGGACATCCTGGCCGATGCGAGGAAGGAACCGGGCAAGGTCAGCTACGGCACCTCGGGCGCCGGCTCGATCCCGCACCTGGGCACCTCGGACATCGAGGCCGCCAGCAAGGTCGCGCTCACGCACGTGCCCTACAAGGGCGACGCGCCGATGCTGCAGGACCTGCTGAGCGAGCGCCTGAGCTTCGGCGCCGTGCTCGCGAGCTCGCTCACCGGCCACCTGCAGTCGGGCGCGCTGCGCCTGATCGCCGTGTACACCGACAAGCGCCATCCCTCGTTCCCCGACGTGCCCACCCTCAAGGAGTCGGGCGTGCCCGTGGTGCAGGCGAGCTTCGGCGGCGTGCTGGTGCCCGCGAAGACGCCCGACGCGGTGGTCGCGCGCCTCGAGTCCTCGTGCCGCGAGGCCGTGGCCTCGCCCAAATACCAGGCCTGGGCGCGCGGCGCCAACCAGGTGGTCGACTTTCAGCCCGGCAAGGACTTCGAGCGCCAGGTGCGCGAGGACAGCCGCCTCAAGGCCGCGACCCTCGCGCGCCTCGGACTGGCCGCGCCATGACTTAGGATTCCGCGATGACCCGTCCCATCCTCCATACCCTGATCTGCAGCACGCGGCCCGGCCGCGTGGGCCCGGCCGTCGCCCAGTGGGCGCACGGCATCGCCGAAGCGCACGGCGGCTTCGAAGCCCGTCTCGTCGACCTGGCCGCCTTCGGCCTGCCGGTGTTCGACGAACCCGAGCATCCGCGCCTGCAGCGCTACACGCACGAGCACACGCGCGCCTGGAGCGCGAGCGTCGCCGAGGCCGATGCCTTCCTGTTCGTGCTGCCCGAATACAACTTCGCGCCGCCGGGCGCGCTGGTCAATGCCCTGAACTACCTCGTGCGCGAATGGCAGTACAAGGCCGTCGGCTTCGTGAGCTACGGCGGCATGTCGGGCGGCATCCGCGCGGTGCAGGTCACCAAGCAGCTGCTCGGCACGCTCAAGGTGGTGCCGATGCTCGAGGCGGTCGCGTTCACGAACGTGGGCCAGCAGCTGCAGGCCGAGGGCGGCCTGTCGGCCAACCCCGCCAACGCGACGGCCGCGAAGGCGATGCTCGACGAACTGCTGCGCTGGACTTCAGCGCTGCAAACGCTGAGGTCGTAGGGCGCCAGCGAGAATGCGCGCATGAACCCCATCGCGCGCGAAGACATCACGGGCCTGGTGCTGGCCGGCGGCCGCGGCAGCCGCATGGGCGGCGTCGACAAGGGCCTGCAGGACCACCGCGGCACGCCGCTGGCGCTGCATGCGCTGCGCCGCCTGCAGCCGCAGGTGGGCACGGCCATGCTCAGCGCCAACCGCAACCTGCCCGACTACGAGGCGATGGGCGTGCCCGTGTGGTCCGATTCCATCGAAGGCTATGCGGGGCCGCTCGCGGGCCTGCTGACCGGGCTCGAGCATGCGCGCACCGATTGGCTGGTCACCGTGCCCTGCGACACGCCGGACTTTCCGTCGGATCTGGTCGACCGGCTGGCCGAGGCCGCGGCCGCGCAGGGCGCCGAGATCGCGATGGCCGCCACGCGCGAAGACGGCGAGCTGCGCGCGCAGCCCGTGTTCTGCCTGCTGCGCACCGGCCTGGCGCCGAGCCTGCTCGCCTTCCTGCAGGCGGGCGAGCGCAAGTTCGGCCAATGGACCGCGCAGCACCGCAGGGTGCAGGTGGCGTTCGACGATGCAGCGGCCTTCTTTAATGCAAACACCAGCGACGAGCTGCGCCAATTGCAAGGCTGAGCGCGGCGAAAGCGATGGGGCCGCCGCGGCCGAGAGCTTCCTGGGGCGCGGCTGGTTCACTCCGTGGCGTCGAAGGCCTCGCTGTACGCAACGCTGCCGGTCGGCACCGTCCCCGCCAAAGCGAGCGCCATGAAGTACTCGGGCGGAACGCCCGGCAGCGTCAGGCCGGGCTCGGCCCTGAAGCCGAAGCGCGCGTAATAGGCCGGATCCCCCAGCAGCACGCAGCCACCGGCGCGCAGAAGGCGCAGCGCGTCGAGGGCTTGCGCCATCAGCAGCGAGCCGATGCCCCGACCCTGGCAGTCGGGCCGCACCGAGATCGGACCCAGGCCGTACCAGTCGCCCGCCCGACCGTCGACGCGAACCGGGGACACGGCCACATGGCCGACGAGCCGCTCGTCCTCGATGGCGACCAGCGACACCGTGAGCTGGCCCCGCGCGCGCAGTGCCCGCACGATGAACTGCTCGGTATGGCTCGTGTGCGCGGCATGTTCGAAGGCCGCGATGGTGACGGCTTCGATGGCCTGGGCGTCAGCGGGCGTTTCCTGGCGGATGTGGATGTTCATGGTGTCGGATTCTCGGGCCGGCCATGCACGGCATCGAACGCGTGTCAGCGCTTCCCGGTGGTCGAAGCGCGGGACTACAACCGGCCCTGCCGCATGTCCTCGGTCATCTTGAGGATCCTCTGCTGCTGGCCGACCTGGACACGCTCCCACAGCGTGCCCTTGCCCTGTTCGCGGCCGAGGCGATCCTCGCGCCGCAACCATTCCTCGGCGCTGCGGATCCTGCCCGGGTGGATCTCGTCGAGCAGCTCGTAGTTGCGCCGCACCACGTCGTGCTTCCAGACGTTCCAGAAGCCGGTGAAGTTGTCGCGCACGCTCATCGTGCTCTTGTCGCGCGGATCGGCGTTGTAGCCGGCCGGCGCATCGGCGATGCGGCCGAAGGGGCCCTGCCAATAAGCGGCCAGGTCGGTGTCGACATAGCGCGCCGGCTGGCCGGTGACCCGCTCGAACGCTGCGGCGAGATCGGCATAGCGCACATGCTCGATCGCGACCTCGAGGTCCATGCCGTTGGCGAGGTTCGGATGATCGAACAGCCAGCGCACGTAGTGGCCGCAGTCCTCGAGCGCCACGTGCGGCACCGCCCCCTGTCCCAGCGGCACGCGCCAGGTGAGCACGCCGTCCTCCACGGCGGGGGACATCGGCGTCATCGCCGAGATCGCCATCTCGATGTAGGGGCCCGAGGTGAAGATCGCCGCGCCCATGCGCTCGCGGTGGGCCTGGTTCTGGAAGCGTATCCATTCGCCCATGCGGCCCTTGCCGTCGTAATGGCCGGTGCGAAAGGCCGCGTCGAAGCCCGCCTTCTTGAGCGCGTAGTCGAGGTTGCCGTAGACGAAGAAGCGGATGCCCTGCTCGAGCGCGATCTCGTAGGCGCGGAAGGCCCAGTAGGTCTCGGCCTTCTCGCCGGTATTGAAGCCGTCGATGTTGACGAAGGCACCGTCGCAGCTCGAGAAGCCCTCGCGCAGCACGGCCTCGTCGGCGAAGCTGCCCTCGAGCAGGCTCACGTTGCCCAGTGCCAGCAGTTCCTTCGCGCGGCGCGAGGCCGTGTCGCGCGTGAGCACGCGCACGGCGTAACGGCCGTCCGCGACCAGCGCACGCACGATCGGCATGCCCTGGGCGCCGGTGCCGCCGACGACGAAGATCCTCGAGGTTTTCTTGGAGTTCATTTCATCTTTCCTTTGAATCGTTCACAGTGAGAGTGACTTCATTGTATGACGTGCATAATTCTATTGGTCGAGTTCGACGTGCCTTCGACAAGTCGGATGAAGCGGAGAGAGGGAAGCGGAGCGCGCGGCCTAGAGGCTCGCGGCGTCCAGCCGCAGCCGGCCCAATATCGAATCGCGCGAGCGCGCGAGCACCGCATCGGAGGCCTTGCGCTGGCCGATGCCGCGTGCCAGGGTCATCGCGCCGACCATCTCGGCGACCACGGAGCCCGCGAACTCCCGGGCCTCGCCGATGCCCAGCGCCTCGATCGGCCCGGCGAGCGCTTCGGTCAGCGTCTCGACGCCGTGCTGGAAGTCGCGGCGCGCCTCGGCGCCGAGGCGGGCAACCTCGTTCACGAGCAGCGGCAGCGGGCAGGTGATCGTCATGCTGTCGCGATGCTGGGGGGAGAGATAGAAGCGCAGGTAGGCGGCCAGGGCCCGGTCCGGCGGCAGCTCGGCCGTCACCTTTGCGAAGCGCTCGGCGATCTCGCCGTACATGCGTTCGAGTGCGGCGTCGACCAGCGCATCCCTGGAGCCGAAGTGCGCATAGAAGGCACCATGCGTGAGCCCCGCATCCGCCATCACGCTGGCGACGCCGACCGCGGCGACCCCATCGCGGCGGATGGTCTTCGCGGCCTCCTTGAGGATGCGCTCGCGCGTCTGTGCCTTGTGTTCTGGCGAATATCTCATGCGGCTCGCGGTCCGGTTCTTTGCATGATCTTCATCATACGATGGCCCATGCCTTCCGCGACAGGTCGGCGTGCGTCAGGAGCGCGAAGTGCCGGGCAGGTCGAGCTCGATCCAAGCCGGCGCATGGTCGCTCGCGCCCGGGCGCCCGCGCACGTCGCGGTTCACGCCCGCATCGCGCAGCAGCGGCGCGAGTTCGGCATTGAGCAGCAGGTGATCGATGCGCAGGCCTGCGTCGCGCGGGAAGCGGTTGCGCCAGTAGGTCCAGAAGGTGAAGGGCGCGCGTTCGGGATGGCGCGCGCGGATCGCGTCGGTCCAGCCCTGCTTCAGCAGGCGCGCGTAGGCAGCGCGGCTCTCGGGCTGCAGCAGCGCGTCGTCGCGCCACGAGGCGGGGTTGTAGATGTCGGCATCGGTCGGCACGACGTTGTAGTCGCCCGCGAGCACCACGGGCAGGCCGCTCGCGTACAGCTTCTTCGCATGCTTGGCGAAGGCTCCGAACCACTGGAGCTTGTAGTCGAACTTCGGCCCGGGCTGCGGATTGCCGTTGGGCAGGTAGAGGCAGCCGATCACCACGCCGTCGACCACGGCCTCGAGGTAGCGGCTCTGCGGGTCGTCCTCCATGCCCGGCAGGCCGCGCCCGGTTTCGATCGGTTCGCGCCCGCGCGCGAGGATGGCCACGCCGTTCCATGCGGGCTGGCCGTGCGCGACCACGCCGTAGCCCGCGCGCCGGATCGCGGCGAGCGGCAGCTTGGCGTCGGGCGACTTGAGTTCCTGCAGGCAGGCCACGTCGGGCTTCGACGCGGCGAGCCATTCGAGCAGCCGGTCGAGCCGGCTGTGGATGCCGTTGACGTTGAAGGTGGCGATCTTCATGGCGGCCATCTTCCGGCGCGTGCCGGCGCTTCGCGCGTCGGACAACGCGTCCTCCTGCCCGCAGAAATCACCCGGCCATGACGTCGCGCAGGTAGATGCCCTGCGACAGCGCGCCCTTGACCTGGCGCGTGCCCTCGTCGACCAGCACCTCCTCCTGGCCGGCCTCGATGGCCGCGAAGGACTGGCGCACCACGTCCTCGGGCGAGGCCTTCGGCACTTCGAGCGCGCGCACCATGTCGGTATCGATCGGGCCGGCATGGAAACCCACCACCTGCGTGCCCTGGGCGCGCAGCTCGTGGCGCAGGCCGTTGGTCAGCGCCCAGGCCGCGGCCTTGCTCACGCCGTAGGCGCCGATCATCGGCGTGTTGGCCCAGCTGAAGAGCGACAGCAGGTTGAGCATCGCGCCGCCGCCGTTGCGGCCCAGCACGCCCGCGAAGGCGCGGCTCATGTGCAGCATGCCGAAGAGGTTGGTCTCGAGCTGCTCGCGCAGGACGGCCACGGGGTCGGTCTCGGCATCGCCGCCGACGAAGCCGCCGAGCCGGCCGATGCCCGCGTTGTTGATCAGCAGCGTCACGTCGCGGCAATCGGCCGCGACCTGGGCGACCTGCGCGGGATCGCGCACGTCGAGCCGGATCGGCAGCACGCCCAGCAGCGGAATCTGCGAGGGCTCGCGCGCGGCGGCATAGACCTTGGCGGCGCCGAGCGCCAGCGCCTGGCGGGCGAATTCGAGGCCGAGGCCACGGTTGGCGCCCGTCACGAATACGACGGAACCTTGGATCTTCATGGTGTTTCCTTGTGCGCCGGAGCGCGGGGTGAGTCAAACGGTGGCCAGGGCGATCTGGTGCAGGAACAGGGTGCGGCGATGGCGGAAGCCGAGCCGCTCGTAGAGCGCGATGGCATTCGCGTTGTCGCTGAGCACGTGCAGGAAGGCGGTCTCGCCGCGCGCCTCGATGCGCGCGCGCAGCAGGTTCACGAGGCCGGCGGCGAGGCCGCGGCCGCGCCAGGCGTCGTCGACGCAGACCGCGCTGATCTCGGCGTGGCCGTCGAAGCGCATGCGCTCGCCGGCCATGGCCACGAGCAGGCCCTGGTCGCGGATGCCGAGGTAATCGCCCATCTCGAGCGTGCGCGGGCCGAAGGGGCCGGGCCGGGTGCGGGCGACGAGGGCCAGGGCATCGGGCACATCGGAGGCGTCGAGCGGCGTGGCTTGCAGCTGCGCCGCACGGCCCGAGCCGGGGTGCAGCGCGACCATCTGGTGGACCTGGCCGATCAGCCTGGCTTGCAGGCCATCGATGCCGGCGACCGGCGCGAGCGTGGGCAGCATGACGCGGTCGTCCGGACCCAGCAGCGCACGCAGCGCCTCGAAGGCGGCCGGGCTTTCCTCGGCCAGCCCCGCGAACGGCGCGACCTCGGGGTGGTAGCGGCGGGCCAGGGCGTTGCCGTGTCCCAGGTGCGCCTGCGGGCCGACCAGCGAGGTCCAGGCCGAACGGTCGAGCGGGGAGTCGATGGGTGATGTCATGGTCTCTAGCGTAGGGCTGTCTTTCCTGGAGGACAACGGTCGTAAATGACAATATTGATATCATTTGCGCCATGATGAAGCTAGCGATCCTGGCGCTCGACGGCGTGTTCGATACCGGCCTGAGCGTGTTCCTCGACCTGTTCTCCGCGGCCAACGAGGTGGCGGCCGAGCAGGGCGCGGCGCGGCCGCCCTTCGAGCTGCGCGTGGTCGGCGTGCGCCAGCGCATCCGCACGGCGCATGGCCTGACCATGGTGGTGGACCCGGCCGACGCGCTGCGCCAGCCCGACTGGGTGCTGGTGCCCGCGCTCAACACCAAGCAGCCCGCGCGCCTGGTCGAGGCGCTGGGCCGGCGCGACGTGCGCGATGCCATGGCCATGCTGCGCAACTGGCATGCGCAGGGCAGCGGCGTGGGCGGCGCCTGCATCGCGAGCTTCCTGCTGGCCGAGACCGGCCTGCTCGACGGCCAGGAGGCCACCACCATGTGGCCGCTGGCGCCGCTGTTCCGCGAGCGCTATCCGCGGGTACGGCTCGACGAGTCGCGCATGGTGGTGGCCTCGGGCCGCGTGGTCACGGCCGGCGCGGCGATGGGGCATCTCGATCTCGCGCTGTGGCTGATGCGGCAGGCGAGCCCCGAGACGGCCGCGCTGGTGTCGCGCCTGATGCTGGTCGACAAGCGGCCCTCGCAGGCGCAATACATCATTCCCGACCACCTCGCGCATGCCGATCCGCTGATCGAGCGCTTCGAGCGCTGGGCCCGCGAGCGCCTCGCGCGGGGCTTCTCGCTGCACGACGCGGCGGACGCGCTCGCGGTCAGCCCGCGCACCCTGCAGCGGCGCATGGAGGCCGTGCTCGGCAAGTCGCCGCTGGCCTTCTTCCAGGACCTGCGCGTCGAGCATGCGCAGCACCTGGTGTCGATCGGGCAGGGCCTCGAGGAGATCGCGAGCGAGGTCGGCTATGCCGATGCAGCGACCGTACGCAGCCTGCTGCGGCGCAAGCTGGGGCGCGGGGTGCGGGAACTGCGCTCGGCGCTGGCATAGGTCGTGGGGCACGATCTCTTCGTGTCCGCCAATGGCGCGATTCGCAAGGCATCCGAATTGGCGCGTCGATTCAGTGGACGCGCAATTGCTCTGCTTCTTTCATGGCCCGGCGCATTGGCGAAATAGCGCTCGCTCATTCGACGCGCGCCGTGTTGCGAGCGCATTCCACGCTCAGGCTTCGCCGCAATTCGAGACGCCGGCGAAAGGCTTTTATTCGTAATGAGATAAATTCTCATTCGAATTGATTGCGTCGTCAGAGGGCAACAAGATTCGCAAACCAAAGGTAAAGTTGCCGTAAATCGATAGTGCGAGTCATTATCATTTGCGGGTACTTTGTTACGCCGATGTCACTTCCAGTGCACACCCGGCGTGACCGCCGGCGCCGCGCGCCGGCAGCGCTTTCACCTCGACAAATCACTCACAACATGACCTACATCAGAAGCCGCAAGCACTCGACTTCGCGCTATCTCAACGCGCACGCCGCCACCACGACCGCCGCCACCCTGGTCGCGCTCGGATCGGTCGGCGCGGCGCATGCGCAGGGCGCGCTGAAGGCGGTCCAGGTCGATGCGGCGCCCGACTACAAGGTGGAGCAGTCCTCGTCCTCGAAGCAGACGGCGCCGCTGCTCGACACGCCCAAGTCCGTCACCGTCATCCCGCAGGAAGTGATGACGCAGATCAACGCGACGACGCTGACCGAGGCGCTGCGCACCACGCCCGGCATCACCTTCGGCGCCGGAGAGGGCGGCAACCCGGTCGGCGACCGCCCGTTCCTGCGCGGCTACGACAGCCAGGCCAGCACCTTCGTCGACGGCCTGCGCGACATTGCGCCGAGCACGCGCGAAGTCTTCAACCTCGAGTCGGTGGAAGTGGTCAAGGGACCGGACTCGACCTCGGGCGGACGCGGCGGCGCCGGCGGCACGATCAACCTCTACACCAAGGCACCGAAGCAGGAGAACTTCTTCCTCGGCTCGGTCGGCCTGGGCAGCGACAAGTACCACCGCGAGACGATCGACTGGAACCGCAGCTTCGGCGAGAACGGCGCCTTCCGCCTGAACCTCATGGACTTCGGCGCCGATGTCGCGGGCCGCAACGGCCCGAGCAACAAGCGCTTCGGCATCGCGCCCTCGATCAGCTGGGGCCTGGGCACGCCCACGCGCGTGACGCTGTCGCTGTTCCACATGCGCACCGGCGACGTGCCCGACGGCGGCATTCCCTACTACCTGCCCTCGAGCTTCCCGCGCTTCGGCGTGGTCGAGCTCCAGCCGACCTACGGCTTCGACCGCAAGAACTGGTACGGCGTCGAGAGCCGCGACTTCCGCAAGGACAAGTCCGACTCGGTCACGCTGCAGGTCGAACACGACATCTCGCCCGAGATGAAGCTGCGCAACATCACGCGCTTCACCAAGAGCAGCATGGACTACATCTGGACCCAGCCCGACGACAGCCAGGGCAACGTGGCGCGCGGCCTGGTGTGGCGCCGCTTCAACGGCAGCATGCGCGACATCGACACCTTCGCGAATGCCACCGAGCTCAGCGGCAAGCTGCAGACCGGCAGCGTCAAGCACAGCTACGTCACGGGCCTGGAGCTGTCGCGCGAGCGCGCCGACAACGACAGCTACACCCAGGTCAACCGCGCCTACACGGCGCAGCAGAAGTGCCCGGGCGGCGCCGGCGTGGGCTCGAGCTTCGTCTGCACGAGCCTCTACTACCCCACGTCCAGCGACCCGTGGCTGGGCACCTTCGTGCCCAACGGCAACCCGACCAGCTACCGCACCGACACCGCGTCGCTCTACGGCTTCGACAGCATCGAGCTGTCGCCGCAGTGGATCGTCAACGCGGGCCTGCGCCTGGACAGCTACAAGACGCAGCAGACCAACCCCTATCCCAGCACCACCGCCACGGGCGGCATGGCGCTGCCGGTGCTCACGAGCGGCATCCGCACGAGGTTCGAGCGCAACGACACGCTGCTCAACTACCAGCTCGGCGTGGTCTACAAGCCCGCCACCAACGGCAGCATCTATGCGTCGATCGGAACCTCCTCCACGCCGGGCGGCAACAGCCTGGGCCAGGGCTCGGAGAGCCAGGCCCTCAGCGGCACCGTCGGCGGCGTGGCCAACACCGCGATCGACCTGAAGCCGGAGAAGAACCGCAGCATCGAGATCGGCACCAAGTGGGACCTGCTGGAGCGCAAGCTGTCGCTGACCGGCGCGATCTTCCAGATCGAGACCACCAACGCGCGCATCACCAACCCGACCGACGGCACCGTGTCGCTGGCCGGGGACAAGCAGGTGCGCGGCTTCGAGCTCGGCTTCTCGGGCAACATCACGCACCAGCTCTCGGTCTTCGGCGGCTACACGCTGCTCGACAGCAAGGGCAAGAACCTCGGCCAGAGCAGCACCACCGACGCCAACGGCCGCACGGTCTACGTGCCCAACGCCGGCACGGGCCAGCCCTTCCCGAACACGCCGAAGCACAGCGCGAGCATCTGGGCGACCTACAAGCCCACCTCCGACTGGACCTTCGGCCTGGGCGCCTTCTACCAGAGCGAGGTCTACGGCGGCTTCGCCTGGGCGGCCGGCACGGGCGGCGCCACGCTGATCAAGCGCAGCATTCCGGGCTACACCCGCATCGACGCGATGGCCGGCTACCGCGTGAACAAGAGCTTCAACCTGCAGCTCAACGTCCAGAACCTGACCGACCGCATCTACTACAACACGGCCTACTCGACGCACTACGCGAACATCGCGCCGGGCCGTTCGGTAACGCTGACGGGCAACTTCTCGTTCTGATCGCCGAAGCGCTCGACACGACGACGAGAGTGAACAGCGAAGGCGCATCCCCCGCGTTCGTGTTCCCCAACGCGAGCGCGCTCAACACCCTGACGCGCGCGCAATGGGACGCGCTGCTCGCCGGTCCGCCCGAGCGCGCCGCTACCTGGCTGTCGGCGGCCGCCCATGCGGGGCATGCCGAAGCGCAGGCGGTGCTCGGGCAATGGCTGCTCGATGGCCGCGGCGTGGCGCGCAACGAGACCTCGGCCTTCGCCTGGTTCCAGCGCGCGGCTGAACAGCGCCATCCGATGGCGGCCAACATGCTCGGGCGCTGCTTCGAGCATGGCTGGGGCACCGCGCCCGATCCGCAGCGCGCGGCGAGCGCCTACCGCGTGAGCGCCGAGCTCGGCCTCGACTGGGGCATGTACAACCTCGCCAACCTGCTGGCGACCGGGCGCGGCATCGCGCTGGACCACGCCGCGGCCTTCGACTGGTACCGGCGCGCGGCGGCGCGCGGCCATGCGCGTTCGATGAACATGCTCGGCCGCTACCACGAGGACGGCCTCGTCGTGCCGCCGGACCGTGACCGGGCCCGCGCGCTCTACCAGGCGTCGGCCGAGGCCGGCGACTTCCGCGGTCGTTTCAGTCACGCCAGCATGCTGGTGGAGCAGGGCGAGGTCGACGCGGCGGTGCGCTGGTTCGAACGCATCCCCGAGACCGCGCCGAAGCACTACCTGGCCGAGGTCGTCCAGCGGCTGCGGGCCTCGCCGCTGGCGGCGCTCAGGGAGGTCGCGGACCGCCTGGAGGCCCAGGCGTCGGCGCGCGCCTGAAGACCGCCCGGCGATCCGGTATCCGCGCGGCACGAACCGGAAGCTCACGGGAACGCGGCATCGCAGGCGACTGCTAAAATTGAGAACCATTCGTATTAAATCCTGAACGCAGTCTGCGCGCTGCGTGGAGATGCCATGCCGGCCGCCGAGTTCGTGCCTCCGCACGAAGTGCAAACGCTCTACAGCAACCACCACGGGTGGCTGCAGGGGTGGCTTCGCCGCAAGCTGGGCTGCCCGCACAACGCGGCCGACCTCGCGCAGGACACCTTCGTGCGCGTGCTCGGCAAGAAGGAGCCGGTGGCCGCCGCGGAGCCGCGCGCCTACCTCGCGACCATCGCCCACGGGCTGGTGGTCGACTTCCATCGCCGCCGCGCGCTCGAGCGCGCCTACCTCGAGACCCTGGCCGCGCTGCCCGAGCCGCAATCGCCCTCGCTCGAAGAGCGCGCGATCGTGCTGGAGGCGCTGAGCGCGATCGACGCGATGCTAGACGGCATGAAGCCCGCGATCCGGCAGGCCTTCATCCTCTCGCAACTCGAGGGCCTGACCTATGCGCAGATCGCGCAGCGGCTGCAGGTGACGGTGCGCACGGTCAACAACTACATGCTCAAGGCGCTCGAGCATTGCTACCTGCTCGCCCCATGAGCTCCTTCGAACTCGATCGACCGGGCGGCGACATCGGCCTGCCCGCCGGCCACGAGGCCCGCGTGCGCAAGGAGGCGATCGCCTGGTACGCGCAGCTGTGCTCGGGCGAGGCCACGCCGGCCGACCAGGAGGCCTGGCGCCACTGGCACCGCGCGCATGCGGAGCACCGTCGCGCCTGGGAAAAGCTCGAGGCGATGCAGGCCACGCTGCAGCGCGTGCCCGGCCACATCGCGGCTTCGACCCTGCACGCGGCCGCCGCAGCGCGCACCGACCGCCGACGCCTGCTGCGCGGCGTCGCGCTGATCGCCTCGGGCGGCGCGCTCGGCTACCTGTCGTGGCAGGTGGCCGACGGCGGCGGGGGCTGGCCCGCGCTGCTGGCCGACTACCGCACCGGCACCGGCGAGCAGCGCACCGTCGACCTCGCCGACGGCTCGCGGCTGCTGCTCAACACGCGCAGCGCGGTCGACGTGGTGTTCGACGGCACGCGCCGGCTGGTCCGGCTGCGCGAGGGCGAGCTGCTCGCGGAGACCGCGCGCCACCGCGTGCCCGGCAGCCACGATGCGCGCCCCTTCCTGGTCGAGACCGCGCAGGGGAGCATCCTCGCGCTCGGCACCCGCTTCACCGTGCGCAGCGAGGGCGGCATCACGCGCGTCACGGTGCTCGACGACGCGGTCGAGGTCCGGGCCGCGAATGCGCCCGAACGCGCGCTGCGGCTGCAGGCCGGCCAGCAGGTCGACATCGGCAGCGACGGCGTGGGCGTGCCGCATGCGGCCGACACGGCCTCGGCCGCCTGGGCCCAGGGCAGCCTGGTCGTCAACGACTGGACACTGCGGGAGGTGGTGGCCGAACTCGCGCGCTACCGGCGCGGCCGGCTGGCCTGCGATCCGGCGGTGGCGAACATCAAGGTGTCGGGGGCCTTCCCGATCCACGACACCGACAGGGCGCTGTCGGTGATCGCGCGCAGCTTCCCGGTGCGCGTGGCCAGCCTCACGCGCTACTGGGTCTCGCTGGTGCCGGCCTGATTCCCGCATTCCGGGTCCGCGCAAAAAAATCTTCCGCCGCCTTTCATCTTTTCCGATTTCGTTCGGCCTTCCTCCTGAGAACCATGGCGAGCGCCATGGATTGCAGTTCTGCCGAAGGAATCCCATGCACGCGCACCCGTCCTCACCCACCCCCGTCTCCAAGGCGCTGCTGTGCCTGCTGGCGCTGGCGGCCGCCATGCCCGTCGCGGCGCTGGCCGCCGAGCCGGCGCGGCTCGCCGCCAGCGCCAGCGCGCCCGGTGCCACGCGCGCCTACCGCATCGAGCCCGGCCCGCTGGCCGCGGTGCTGGGCCGCTTCGCGGCCGCGGCGGGCGTGGCGCTGTCCTTCGATCCCGCCCACACCCGGGATCTGAACTCGCGCGGCCTCGACGGCAGCTTCACGGTGCAGGCCGGCTTCGCCACGCTGCTCGCGGGCACGGGCCTCGAGGCGGTCGAGGGCGGTGCGGGCGAATTCATCCTGCGCCGCTCGGCGAGCGCGCAGGCCGAGCCCGCCGTGATCGAGGGCGCCGGCGCGCTGCCTGCCGTGCGCGTGGTGGCGCGCGCGGCACCCGTGCCCGGCGATGCCGACGACCGCTACCAGCCCACGCCCGATGCCTCGACCCTGCGCACCACCGCGCCGGTTCTCGAGATCCCGCAGGTGGTCAACGTGGTGCCCGCGCAGGCGATCCGCGACCAGCGCCCGCGCAACATCGACGATGCGCTCACCAACGTCAGCGGCATCAACCAGGGCAACACCCTGGCCAGCACGCAGGACACCATCATGAAGCGCGGCTTCGGCGGCAACCGCGACGGCTCGATCATGCACAACGGCATGCCGCTGGTGCAGGGTCGTGGCCTCAACGCGGCGGCCGAGAGCGTGGAGGTGCTCAAGGGCCCGTCCTCGCTGCTCTACGGCCTGATGGACCCCGGCGGCGTGATCAACGTGGTCAGCAAGAAGCCGCAGCTGCGCCAGCGCACCGCGCTGTCGCTGGGCGCCTCGGGCTATGCGGGCGGGCGCAACGGCACCGGCCAGACGCTCGACACCACCGGTCCCATCGGCGAGAACGGCCTGGCCTACCGGCTGATCGTCGACCGCGTGGACGAGGACTACTGGCGCAACTTCGGCACCCACCGCGAGACGCTGGTCGCGCCCTCGCTGGCCTGGTATGGCGAGGACACGCAGGCCGTGCTCTGGTACGAGTACCGCAAGTTCGTGACGCCCTTCGACCGCGGCACCGCGCTCGACCCGCGCACCAGGAGCCCGCTGGACCTGCCCAAGACGCGGCGCCTGGACGAGCCCTGGAACGAGATGCGCGGCGAGAGCCACCTGGCCCAGCTCTCGGTCGACCACCAGTTCGGCGGCGGCTGGGCCGGCCACCTGAACCTCAGCTACAACCGCGAGACCTACGACGCCAACCAGCTGCGCATCACCGGTGTGAACACCACGCGCGGCACGCTCACGCGCAGCAACGACGCCACGCACGGCGCCCTGAGCACCGACAGCTATGCCACCGCCTACGTCGACGGCCGCGTCGAGCTCGGCGGCATGCGCCACGACCTGCAGTTCGGCTGGGACGCCGAGTACCGCAAGATCTACCGCGCCGACCTGCTGCGCCAGGCCGTCGCGCGCAGCTTCAGCTACCTCAACCCGGTCTATGGCCTCGAGTTCCCGTCGGCCACGGTGTCGGCCAGCGACAGCGACCAGACCGACAAGCTGCACAACCAGTCCTTCTTCTTCCAGGACTCGATCCATCTCAATGAGCGCTGGATCGCGGTGGCCGCGCTGCGCTACCAGGCCTGGTCGCAGACCGCGGGCCGCGGCCGTCCGTTCAAGGCCAACACCGACACCGACGGCTCCAAGGTGCTGCCGCGCCTGGGACTGGTCTACAAGTGGAGCGACAACCTGTCGCTCTACGGCAGCTACACCGAGTCGCTCAAGCCGAGCTCGACCATCGCGCCGCTGTCCTCGGGCTACGTGCTCGACGCCTCGGTGGCGCCCGAGCAGGGCAGGTCGTGGGAGCTCGGCGCCAAGCTCGACCTCGCCGGCGGCCTCACCGGCACCGTGGCGCTGTTCGACATCCGCAAGAAGAACGTGCTGGTCTCGCAGTTCAACGACGTGACCAAGCTGACCGACTGGCGCACCTCGGGCGCGGCGCGCTCGCGCGGCCTCGAGGTCGACGTGGCCGGCGAGCTCGGTAAAAACTGGAGCGCGATCGCGAGCTACGCCTACATCGACGCCAAGACCACCGAAGACCCGCTGTACGCCGGCAACCGCCTGTGGAACGTGGCGCGCCAGACCGCGTCGCTGTCGGCCGTGTACGACTTCGGCCAGGTCTTCGGCGCCGAGGGCCGGCTGCGCGTGGGCGGCGGCGTGCACTACGTGGGCAAGCGGCCCGGCGACTCGGCCAACAGCTTCATGCTGCCGGGCTACACCACCGCCGATGCCTTCGCCACCTACGACACGCGCATCCACGGCCGCAAGGTCAAGTTCCAGCTCAACGTGAAGAACCTGCTCGACAAGACCTACTACCCCTCGGCCGCGAACACCTATTTCATCTCCATGGGCGACGCGCGCCAGGTGTCGCTGCTCACCACCTTCGAGTTCTAGGCCATGAGGGACGTCGCTTCCATCGATCGCCGTGGCGCGCTGCTGCGGCTCGCGCTGCCGCTTGCAGCGGGACTGGCCGGCGCGGCCGGCGCTCAGGCCGCGTCCGGCCGCAAGCTCGTGCTGCTGGTGCAGCGCGGCAGCCCCAACGCGGCGGTCGACGAGCAGGTCGCGCAGCACCTGGGCACGCGCGGCTTCGCGGTCGCCATGCTCGACCAGGCGGTGGAGCCCGGCGCGGCGGCGGGCGCCGAGCTGGTCGTGATCTCCTCGACCGTGGCCGCGAAGGACGTGCATCCCGGCTGGCGCCAGCTGCCGGTACCGCTGCTGACCTGGGAGAACGACCTGCTCGACGATCTCGCGATGACGGGCAAGCGGCACGACGTCGATTTCGGCGAAGCCGCGAAGGAACGCTACCTGTGGCTGGTCAACGCACCGCATCCGATGGGCGCGGGCCTGCCAGCCGGCGTGGCCAACGTCTACCAGCGACAGGCCGGCATGAGCTGGGGCCGGCCCGGACTCGGTGCCACCACCATCGCCACCCTCTACGGCCAGCCCGAGAAGGCGGCCATCTTCGGCTACGAGAAGGGCGCCACCATGGACTACGAGTCGCTCGCGCCGGCGCGCCGCGTGATGTTCTTCCTCGGCAACGACGGCTTCACCAACTTGGCAGCGGCCGGTCGCGCGCTCTTCGACGCGGCCGTGGACTGGGCCGCGGGAGCGCGCTGAATGACGATGCCGACATGGCGCCAGGCCTGGTTCCAGCTGCACTGGCTGCTGGGCATCACAGCGGGCAGCGTGCTGCTCGTGATCGGGCTCAGCGGCGCGGTGCTGTCGTTCCGCGAGGAGCTGATCGATGCGCTCAATCCGGGCGGCCGCCACGTGGCGGTGCAGACGCAGGAGGCGCTCGCGCCGCCGCAGCTGCTCGCGGCCGTGCGCGAGGCCTTCCCGGGCCGCCAGGTCGGCACGCTCGCGCTGTTCGCCGAACCCGGCGCCGCGGCGCGCGTGATCTTCGCGCCGCGCCCCGGCGAGCGCCGCGGCGACACCGTCTACCTCGATCCCTACGCGGGCCGGCCGCTGCCGCCGCTGGTGGGCGCGGAGTTCTTCGAATGGGTCGAGGCGCTGCACCGCTGGCTGCTGCTGCCGCGCGAGCCGGGCCGCGTCGCGGCCGGCGTGCTGGCGATCGGGCTGTTCGTGCTGGCGCTGTCGGGCCTGTACCTGCGCTGGCCGCGGCGGCCGCTCGACTGGCGCGCCTGGTTCACCTTCGATCCCGCGCTCGAGGGCCGGCCCTTTCTCTGGGGGCTGCATTCGGTGGCCGGCGCCTGCGCCCTGCTGCTGTACCTGGTGTTCACCACCACCGGCGTCTACTGGGCCTTCGACGCCGTGCGCGACCGCGTCGATGCCTTCGCGGGCCAGCCACGCGCGCCCGCGCAGGCACGCAATGCGCCGCGCGTGCGCAACATGCCGCGCGACGACGCCGGCGCGGTCGACGTGGCGCCCGCCTGGGCCACGTTCCAGCGCCAGGCCGCCGCCAGCGGCTGGAGCGAGGTCATCCTGCGTGTGCCCACGGGGGCCGCGCCCACGGTGCTGTTCACCTGGCTCGATGCGCATCCGGCGCACGAACGCGCGCGCAACCGCATGACGGTGCGCCTGCCGGGCGGCGAGGTCGCGCAGGACGAGCGCCATGCGGACAAGCCTGCGGGCGGCCGCTTCCTGGCCGCCATCTATCCGCTGCACATGGGCACCTATTTCGGGCTGCCTGGGCGCATCGCGATGATGCTCGCGGCGCTGATGCTGCCGGTGTTCACGGTCACGGGCTGGATGCTCTACCTCGATCGCCGACGCAAGAAGCGCGCGGTGGCCGCGGAACGCTCGGCGTTCGCGGCCGGGGCAGGGCGGCCGCCGGCGGACAGCGCGACAGCGCCCGAGAGCGTGCTCGTGGCCTTCGCGAGCCAGTCGGGCACGGCCGAGGGCATCGCGCTGCGCAGCGCCGCTGCGCTCGAGGCCGGCGGCCTGCGCGTGACCGTCGCTTCGCTCGCGCGGCTCGACCCCGAGCAGCTGCGCCATCACCAGCGCCTGCTGCTGGTGGCCAGCAGCTTCGGCGAGGGCGGCCCGCCCGATGCGGCGCGGCGCTTCGCCCAGCGGCTGGTGCGGGTCGGCGGCGATGCGCTCGCGCACCTGCGCTACGGCCTGCTGGCGCTCGGCGACCGGCACTACGCGTGCTTCTGCGGCTTCGGCCATGCGCTCGACCATGCGCTGGTGGCGGCGGGCGCGCAGTCGCTGTTTCCGATGATCGAGGTCGACAACGGCGACACGGCCGCGCTCGCGCGCTGGCGCCGCCAACTGGTGGCGCTGCGCGGCGCCGATGCGGGGCCGGCCGGGGCGCTGGCCGATGAACCGCTCGAGCCCGCGTTCGAACCCTGGACCTTGAACGCGCGCCGGCTGCTGAATCCCGGGAGCCTCGGTGCGCCGCTCTACGAGATCGAACTCGCCGCGCCGCCCGAAGCGGCTGCGGCGTGGCGGCCCGGCGCCTTGGCCGAACTACAGCCGCGGCTCGCGGCCGACACGGTGGCGACCCTGTTGCGCGCGACGCCGTGGACCGCGGATGCACCCGTCGTGTTCCAGGGCCGGCACTGCACGCTCGCCGAGGCCCTGGCCCGCAGCGCCGTGCCCGCGCCGCAGGCCCTGGTGCAAGGCCTCGACGCGCAGGCGCTGGCCGATGCGCTGGTGCCGCTGGCCACGCGCCGCTATTCGATCGCGAGCCTGCCTTCGGAGGGCCACGTGCGGCTGCTGGTGCGGCAGGCGCGCCATGAGCAGGGCCTGGGCATTGCCTCGGGCTGGCTCACGGCGCATGCGCCGTTGACGGCGCAGGTGCCGCTGCGCCTGCTCGCCAACCCCGGTTTCGCGCCCGTCGCTGACGACCGCCCCTGCATCTTCGTCGGCAACGGCTCCGGTTATGCCGGCCTGCGCGGCCACCTGCGCGAGCGCATCGAGCGCGGCCATCGGCGCAACTGGCTGGTGTTCGGCGAACGCCAGCTGGCGCGCGACGCCTTCTTCATGGACGAGCTGCGCCACTGGCAGGCCACGGGCCAGGTCGAGCGCGTCGACCTCGCGTTCTCGCGCGACCATGCGCCGCGCATCTACGTGCAGGACCGCCTGCGCGAGCACGCGGGCGACCTGCGCCGCTGGGTGGGCGAGGGCGCCGCGATCTTCGTCTGCGGCAGCCTGCATGGCATGGCGGCGGGCGTGGACGAGGCACTCGAGGCCGCATTGGGGCGTGCCACGCTCGACGACCTGATCGCCGAAGGGCGTTACCGGCGCGACGTGTACTGAGAAGGCGCGCGCGGAGGCGGCGCTTCAGCCGCCGTTCAGCTTGATCGGCAAGCTCGGGGCTTTGGCCATTCTTTCGCGCATGCCCGAGCTTTCCCGTCCTTCCGCATCCGACCCGGCCCCGGTCCACCTGTCCATCGAGGGCCTGCGTGCATTGCACGTCGGCCCCATCGCGCTGCAGGCCGCGCGCGGCGAATGCATCGCCATCCTCGGCCCTTCGGGCTCGGGCAAGAGCGTGTTCCTGCGGCTGGTGGCCGACCTCGATCCGGGCGAGGGCCGCGTGGTGCTCGACGGTACCGATCGCGCGGCGCTGTCGGGCCCCGAATGGCGCCGGCGCGTGATCTACCAGGCGGCGGAGCCGGCGTGGTGGGGCATTGGCGTGGCCGAGCACTTTCCGGCCGGGCTCGACAGCGGCGTGCTCGCGGGATGGATCGCGGAGCTGGGCCTGCCGCGCGACGTGCTGCAGGCCGACATCGCGCGGCTGTCGACCGGCGAGCGCCAGCGGCTGGCCCTGCTGCGCTCGCTCGCGCACCGCCCCGTGGTGCTGCTGCTCGACGAACCCACCGCCTCGCTCGACCCCGCCACCACGCTCGCGGTCGAAGCGCTGCTGGCGCGCGAGCAGGCCGCGGGGCTCACGCTGCTGTGGGTCACGCATTCGCACGAGCAGGCCGCGCGCGTCGCGGCACGCCATCTCGAACTGAACGCGGGCCGGCTGCAGCCGGTGGGGAGCGTCGCATGAGCCCCATCCACCTCGACGCCACCGACCTCGTGCTGGCCACGGTGCTCGTGCTGCTGAACGCGCTCGCCTCGCTGCTGCTGGGGCTGCAACTGCATCGGCAGGTGCTGTGGGCCGCCGCGCGCATGGTGGTGCAGTTGCTGCTGGTGGGGCTGGTGCTGCGCTTCGTGTTCGCGGCGGCCTCGCCGGGCGCCACCCTGGCCATCGTGCTGCTGATGATCCTGGCCGCGGCGCGCGAGGTGGCGGTGCGGCCCGCGCACCGGTTGCGCGGCGGCGGCAACTTCGGCATCGGCGCGGCGGCCGTGGGCGTGTCGAGCGTGGCGACGGTGGTGCTGGCGCTGATGACCGCGATCCGGCCGCAGCCCTGGTACGACCCGCGCTATGCGATCCCGCTGATGGGCATCGTGCTCGGCAGCGTGCTCAATTCGGCCAGCCTGGGCCTCGACAGCTTCTTCGAGGGCGTGACCGAGGGGCGTGCGCGCATCGAGGCCCGGCTGGCGCTGGGCGCGACCATTCACCAGGCGATGGCGGCGCTGATCCGCGCGTCCATCCGCAAGGGGATGATCCCGATCGTCAACCAGATGTCGGCGGCCGGCGTGATCACCTTGCCCGGCATCATGACCGGCCAGCTGCTCGCGGGCATGGACCCGGTCGAGGCCGCGAAGTACCAGATCCTGCTGCTGTTCCTGCTCACAGGTGCCGGTGGCATGGCCGCCGCCGGCGCGGTCTACCTGGCGGCGCGCTCGCTGACCGACGACCGGCAGCGACTGCGTGCCGACCGCCTGCGCTGAACCGGCAACCCCCTGGACGGACGATGCGCCCATCTTTACCTGCTGTTTTCAATCCGTTCGGCAGTTTTGCAACTGCGCTGCATCATGCTTTTGGAGAGCGCGCCGCACCGCGGCAGCCACCGTACCGACCCATCGACCATGCCCATGCCTGCTGAAAAACACCGGGAAGAAACGCTCGGCGACGACGTCGTCCGCCAGCGCCTCGAGGAAGCGGACATCCGCGTCAACGCCGAGCGGCTGCAGATCCTCGGCCGGCTGATGTCGAACGCCGGCCAGGCCTGCACGGCCCAGGAGCTCTATCCGCGCGGGGTCGAGGAATCGAATGCCGCCGCGGTGTCGCGCGTATACCGGACGTTGCACCTGCTCGAGAAGAAGAAGGTGATCGAGCGGCGGGTGCGGCAGGTGCGCGGACGGCCGGTGTTCAGCTACGTCTACGGTGCGCAGAGCGCGCCCTCGCGCATCCGCTTCCAGTGCCGAAGCTGCGGCGCCAGCGTGATTGCCGAGGATGTCGAGCTGCGCGAGCAGGTCGCGAAGGTGGGAGCCGACCAGGGGCTGCCCGTCGCCTCGAAGGAGGACATCGTGGTGTGGATCGCGTGCAACCGCTGCAGCGCGGGCGCGCCCGACTGAGCTACTCGACGCGCGCGGCCGTCTCCGACCACCAGCCGCGCAGCACCCAGTAGAGCGGCGGCAGCATCAGCACGGCGCACAGCCAGGCATGGCGCGCGCCCTCCTCGAAGAAAGGCGCCACGGTCAGCGCCCAGGCCACGCCGTCGTCGCGCAGTTCGGGAATGCGCAGCAGGTCGGCCACGCTGTAGAGCAGCAGCTGGATCGCGAGCAGGGCCAGCAGCAGGGCCGAGACGCGGAACGCCAGCAGCAGCCGCGCGCGCAGGTGCAGCCACTGCCATGCGGGCAGCAGCAGCCCGGTGGCCGTGACGCCCAGCAGCACGCCCAGCGCGGCATCCACCATGCCGGCGCGCGCGCCGATCGCGCGCACGAAGACCGCGATCTCGAGCGATTCGCGAAAGGCCGACAGCGCGACGAAGGCCACGACCAGGAAGGGCGCGGCGGGGCTGTCGAGCCAGGCTTCATGGAACAGGTGGACGCGGCCGCGGATCTGCCGCACCGAGGCCGCCATGCTCGTGGCCATGACCAGGATGCCGATCGCCATCAGGGTGCTGAGCCCGGCGCTGACGTTGCGGTCGATAGAGGCATCCATCAGCAGCATCGACAGCGCCGCGGCCGGCGCGAGCCCCAGGCCCAGGCCCCAGCCGACGTACTTGAGCAGCGAGAGACGCCGGGATTCGCGCAGGCAGGCATACAGCGAGCCCACGATCAGGATCAGCTCGGCCAGCTCGCGCAGGGTGATGGCGAAGGCGTCAAACATCGGTGGGTCGGCGCGGCATCGAGATGACAACGATTCTCATTGTTAAAGTATCGCACGGCCGTCCTCGAGCGGCCCCGTGCGACACTGCCGTCGCGCCTTCGACAACAGAAACAGCGCTCAGCAGCACTCAGGGGTATCGCCGTGGCCGTGAACGATCAAGAAATCCTCAGCATCGTCGACCGGGCCGTCGACGAGTTCAACGGCGACCTCGACGACCTCGAAAGCGCGATCGGCATGCTGCTGCTCGGGCGGCATTACGGCTGGCGCGTGGTGTTGCTGATCCACAGCCCGACCACCGTGCGCAAGTACCTGAAGATCCTCGGCCTGAAGAACCTGCGCGACGTGCTGCCCGAGGTCGGGGTGCTCGCGCATCGCTCGAACGCCTGGCGCCTGCTCGACGGCACCAAGAACTTCTGGAAGGTCGTGCGCGGCCAGATCAGCGGCGTGCGTTCCGCCCGGGTCGAGAAGACCCCGAGCAAGCCCTCCTGACCCCCTCCGATTCGTCTGGATCCGGGACTCGCCGGAGGGTCGGCCGTGCGCGCTTGCGTGGCATTTCCCCAACACGAAAGTAGTTCTTGCAAGGACTACTTGTCCTTGGGTTGCAGAGCCGGCGACTTGCTTTTTTCTACCTTGAATCCGATTCGCAGGGATTGGTTTGCGCCGAATCAGTAGCACTTGACAGTACTACTACCTGCTTCTACATTTGCTTGAAATTGCGAATCGTTCGTATTTCCGTCTCTTTCGCGGCCGCGATCAGAAGGGGGAGATGGCAGCGGCGATGCGCTCTTTCGCAGCCGGCGCGAATGCGCCTTCTCTTTCCTTCATCGGTTCCAAATGAACAAGTCACGCAGCCCGCGCCTTCCGGGCATGGCACCCGCTACCGCGCCCAGCGCCGTCGTCCGGGCGATTCACCTGCTCACCGCCGGCGCCACCCTGGCCCTCGGCGCATCGACCGCCTGGTCGCAGACCGCGACCGGCACCAACTCGCTGCCGCCCATCACCGCCACGGGCGCCGAGCAGGGCTACGCCGCCCGGCGCAGCACCACCGCCACCAAGACCGACACGCCGCTGCGCGACACGCCGCAGTCGATCAGCGTGGTGACCGGCGACGAGCTGCGCGACCGCGCGGTGCAGAGCATTGCCGAGGCCGCGCGCTACGTGCCGGGCGTGGGCTTCGCGCAAGGCGAGGGCAACCGCGAGACGCCGATCTTCCGCGGCATCAGCACCACCGGCGACTTCTTCATCGACGGCATCCGCGACGACGTCCAGTACTACCGCGACCTCTACAACATCGAGCGCGTGGAGGTGTTCAAGGGCCCGAACGCGATGATCTTCGGCCGCGGCGCCACCGGCGGGCTGATCAACCGCGTGAGCAAGCAGCCCGAGTGGACGCCGTCCTACGGCGCCTCGGTCACGCTGGGCTCGCACAGCAACCGCCGCCTCACGGCGGACATCAACCAGCCGATCAACGACCAGCTGTCGTTGCGTCTCAACGGCCTGTACGAGAACTCCAAGAGCTACCGCGACGGCGTCTGGCTCGAGCGCTCGGGCATCAACCCGACCCTGAGCTGGCGCCCGAGCGCGAAGACGCTGGTGACGCTGGGCTACGAGCACTTCAAGGACAAGCGCATCGCCGACCGCGGCATCACCTCGTTCCGCGGCGTGCCGGTGGCGACCGATCCCTCGACCTTCTTCGGCAACGCGGCCGGCAGCCCGACCTGGTCCTCGCTCGATGCCCTCAACGCGCTGGTCGAGCACGAGTTCGACAACGGCGTGGTGCTGCGCAACCGCACGCGCTGGTCCGAGCAGGACAAGTTCTACCGCAACGTGTTCCCCGGCGCGGTCAACGCGCTCGGCACCACGGTGGCGCTCAGCGCCTACGACAACGCGACCACGCGCAAGAGCTTCTTCAATCAGACGGACGTCAGCTTCACGCTGAACACTGGCGCGGTGAAGCACAAGTTCCTCGTGGGCGCGGAGATCGGCAAGCAGGACACCGACAACTTCCGCAACACCGGCTACTTCAACAACACGGCCACCAGCGTGAACGTGCCGCTGTGGCTGCCGACGACCTACGCGCCGGTGTTCTACCGCCAGTCGGCGACCGACGCCAACAACAGCGGCACCGCCAAGGTCGCGGCCCTCTACGTGCAGGACCAGATCGAGCTGAGCCCGCAGTTCCAGCTGATCGCGGGCCTGCGCTACGACCGCTTCCGCGTCGACTTCCGGAACAACCGCAACGGCGACCGCTTCAAGACCGACGACGACCTCGTGTCGCCGCGCCTGGGCGTGATCTACAAGCCGGTCGAGCCGCTGTCGCTGTATGCGAACTACAGCATCGCCTACCAGCCGCGCGCGGGCGACCAGCTATCCTCGCTCACGCTGAGCTCGTCGGCGCTCAAGCCCGAGAAGTTCAAGAACTACGAGATCGGCGCCAAGTGGGACGTGCTGCCCGCGCTCGCGGCCACCGCCGCGCTCTACCGCCTCGACCGCTCCAACGTGGTGGTGCTCGATCCGACCGACCCGACCGGCGCGCGCACCATCCTCAGCGACGGCCAGCGCACCCAGGGCTTCGAGCTCGGCCTCAGCGGCAACATCACGCCGGCCTGGAGCGTCTCGGGCGGCTACTCCTACACCGACGCCAAGTTCAAGGCCGACACCTCGGCCACGATCCGCGCCGGCGCCCGCGTCGGCCAGGTGCCCAAGCACACCTTCGCGTTGTGGAACCGCTACGACTTCACGCCCATGTGGGGAGCGGGTGTCGGCGTGATCCACCAGGCCAAGATGTTCGCGTCGAGCGAGCAGATCGTGACCGCCGCGCAGCCGTTCCCGAACGTGGTGCTGCCGGGCTACACGCGCGTCGACGCGGCCGTGTTCTTCACGCTCAACCGCAACGTGCAGATGCAGCTGAACGTCGAGAACCTGTTCAACCGCAAGTACTTCCTCAACGCGAACAGCAACACCAACATCACGCCGGGCGCGCCGCGCTCGTTCCGCGTGTCGCTGAACGCGAAGTTCTGATGCGCGCGGCCGGCGAGCTTCATCGCCCGCCGGCCGTGTCCGCCCGCGAACCGAAGCTTTCAGGAGCCCGACGATGAATCCACCCACGAGCCCGCCTTGGCAGCCCGACGCGATGATCCGCCTCGTCAACCGCAAGGCAGGCCTGCGCCATCCGGCGTTCGGAGCGCATTCCGGCGTCACCGACCGCAACCAGCTGCAGCACGACCGCATCCTCGCGGTCATGGCCGAGCCCGAGGGCGACAGCTTCCATCCGCGCGATCTGCACCGCAGGCTCACGCAGCGGGGCACGCCGATGAACATGTCGGCGATCTATTCGGCGCTCAAGCGGCTGGCCGCCGAGGGCGCGATCGAGCACCTGCTGGTGGAGCGCAACGGCCGCGCCGTCTCGACCTACCGTCTGCCCGAGCACGAAGCCGCCGCGCCTTCCGAGGCCGCGGGCCGGCTGGTGTGCACCGGCTGCGGGCGCTCGGTCGACCTCCGCGGCACGGGCCTGCTGTCGCGGCTCATCGCCGATGCGGGCAAGGCCCATGGCCTGCCGCTGCCGGTGGAGGCGGTCGAGGTGCAGGTGCTGTGCGAAGCCTGCCGCGAAGCGCGGGACGACTGAGCTTCGTGCCTCCCGCGCGCCGCCATCACCAGCGGTGCGTATAGCTCAGCTTCAGCACGGCACCGGGAGCCGGCAGGCGGCTCGTGTTGTTGTTGCTGCGAAGCAGCTGGCTGTAGAGCGGGAAGTACTTGCGGTTGAAGAGGTTCTCCACGCCGATCGCCAGGTTGTTCCTGTCGTCGATCTTCCAGCGGCTGATCAGGTCGACGGTGGTGTAGCCGCTGGTGTCGCGGCGTCCGAAGCTGCTCACGCCGTCGAGGCGGTAGTCCTTGCCCGCATACGAGGTCGCCTGCAGCCGGTGGCTCCACCGGCCATCGGGCTTGTACTCGACGTAGGCCGTCAGCTTGAGCGGCGGGATGCGGTAGCCGGTCATGTCCTGGTAGCGCGCGGCGCCCTGCGGCAGTTCGCGGCCCTTCATCCAGGTGAAGCTGCCGCCCAGGGCCCAGCGCTCGTCGTCGCTGAAGTAGTCGAGCGCGCCTTCGAGGCCGTGGATGCGCTCCTTGGTGCGCAGCAGGTTCAGACCGTTGTTGAAGCTCTGCACGGCGCCGAGGTCCGACTGCGACTGGAAGGCCGCGAGGTTCGCGACCACGTTGGAGAAGCGGCCGCGCCATCCGAGCTCGAAGGTGTCGGTCTTGACCGGCTGCAGGTCGGAGCCCGCGATGTTGAAGGCCGGCGTGGCATTGCGCACCTGCAGGCCGATGTCGGGCAGCTCGAAGCCCTGGCTGTACGACAGGTAGAGGTCGTGCGCCTTGGTCGGGTTGAAGACCAGGCCCGCGTTGTAGGTCCAGCCCTTGTAGTCGACCGCGCCGCCGTTGACGGCACGCGGGTTGGCCACGCGCGATTGCGACAGCGGCACGAAGCTGTCGAAGCGCGTGCGGGCGCGGTCGTAGCGCACGCCGCCTTCGACCGACCACCGGTCGTCGAAGCGGTGCTGCAGCTGGGCGAAGCCGCCGAGGCTGCGCGTGGTGATCGGCGGCATGAAGATGCGCGAGCCGGTCTTGAGGAAACTCAGGCCGCCGCTCAGGTCGTACAGGCGCGGCTCGAACACGTCCAGCGGCATGTCGCTGCGTTCCTGGTTGAAGTCGGCGCCCCAGGTCAGTTGCGTCTTCCTGTCCGCGCCCAGCGGCGTCTTGATGGTCAGCCGGCCGCCGTAGACCTCGGAGTTCTGCGTGACCTGGTCCACGTTGGCGCCGCGCACCGACACGCCGCGCGCATCGAAGGGCGCGAAGCGGGTGAAGAAGTCGCGGTAGTAGAACTGCGCGGCCAGCGAGCTGTCGGCGATGTCGCGGTGCTGGTAGTCGATGCCGACCAGCGTGTTCTTCACGCGGTTCTGCTCGGCCAGCTGCAGCCCGCGCAGCGGCCGGGCCGCGGCGCTGCCGGCGGGCAGCTTCGCCACCGAGGGATCGGAGCCGTAGTCGGTGTCCTGCTTCGCGTCGTAGTGGCTCGCGGACAGCTGCAGCCGCTGGTCCGCATCGATGCGCCAACCGATCTTGGCCGAGGCGCTGTAGATGTTCGAGTCGAACAGGTCGCCCTGGCTGGGCTCGGGCGCGATGCGGTTGCCTTTCGCGTCGTAGGAGGCCCCGACGCGGCGCGCGCCGAGGCTCAGCGTGTAGTCGAGCTTCTCGCCCGCGCCCGAGAGGTAGTGCTGCACCTCGCCGCCGAAGCCCGCCGAGCCGATGCGCGACAACGGCGTCACGCCGGTCACCGTGGTCTCGGCGCGGGTCTGCCCGTCGGGCTGGCGCGTGCGGATGGAGACGATGCCGCCGGCCGCGCCGCTGCCGTAGATCGCGCTGCTGCCGCGCAGCACCTCGATCTGCTCGACGTCGGCCGGATTGACGTTGGCGAGGTTGCGCGAGGAGTCGCGGTTGGTGTTGAGCGGAATGCCGTCGACCAGCACCAGCATGTTGCGTCCGCGCAGGGTCTGGCCGTAGTCGGTGATGGTGTGGCTGGAGTCGGCCATGCCGGGCACCACCTTGCTCAGCAGGGTGGCCACGCTGTCGGAGCCCTGGCGCAGGACCTCGAGCTCCTGGCGCTCGATCACCGTGACCTGGCGCGTGGGTGCCATCAGGTTGCTCTGGGTGCGATCGGTGACCGTGATCGGCGCGAGCGAATCGACCGGGCTCGCGGGATCGGCGGCCGGCGCGGCGGCGCCGGCGGGCGCGGGACGGCCGGCCGGCCGCGTCGCATCGGCTGCATCGGCCGCCTCCAGCGTGAAGTTGCCGCCGCCCAGCGCGCGCGTGCGCAGGCCGCTGCCGGCCAGCAGGCGGTCGAAGCCTTCCTGCACCGCGAACGCGCCGCGCAGGCCCGGCGTCGAGAGGCCGCGCGTGCGTGCCAGGTCCATGCTGAGGTTGACGCCGGCCTGGCCCGCGAAATTCAGCAGCGCCGGGCCCAGCGGGCCGGCGGGAATGTCGTAGCGCGCGGCGGCCTGGGCCACGGCGGGATCGGCGGCCCGGGCCAGCGGCGCGGCCAGCGTGCCACACAGGCCGAGCAGGCACAGCGCGCCGCGCACGCTGCGCACGAGCGGGCGCGGCGGCGCCGCGCGGAGGGTTCGGGAAGCGGAAGGGCGGGGCCGTTCGGTCATGAAGGGGTTCCTGTCGTCGATCGTTGAAAGCGGGTCTCGTCCTGCATGACAGGCGAGCCGCGAAAACCGGACAGGGCGGCGCAAAAAAAGAACCCGCCGGGGTGGCGGGCCAAAGGGGGTGGTGGTTGGGGCAGTCAACGCGCGGCGATGGTCACCCAATAACGCGTTCTGGATTCGATGCGCACCGGCAGGGTCCGGGCCAGCAGTTCCAGGATCCGGTCGGTGTCGTCGAGCTGGAAGGCACCCGAGACGCGGATCTCGGCCGCCGCCGGATCGCAATGCAGGGCGCCGCTGCGGTAGCGCGCGAGCTCGGCCGCGAAGTCCGCGAGCCGCATCTCCTCGGCATAGAGCACGCCGCGGGCCCAGGCATCGGCGCCGGCTGGCAGTGCGCGTGGCGCCGACACGCTCGTCGCGCTGAAGAAAGCCTGGCGCCCCGCGGGCACGATAACGGGGGCACCGGGATTGCGCGCGGGCCGGATCTCGACCGCGCCTTCCAGCACGCCGAGCCGGCCGCGCGCGTCGTCGCTGCGCACCACGAAGCGCGTGCCGAGCGCGCGCAGGCTGGCATGCGCGGTCTGGACGAGGAAGGGACGCGGGTCGGGCGCGGTCTCGATCAGGATCTCCCCGGCCCGGTGGCGCAGCAGCCGCTGCGTGTCGTCGAAGTCCAGGCTCACGGCCGATGCGGTGTCGAGGTCGAGCCCGCTGCCGTCGGGCAGCGTCAGGTGCCTGCGCTCGCCGGTGGCGGTGCTGACGTCCGCGCCGATCGCCTGCCAGGGCAGGGTGCGATAGCCGATCCATGCAGCCGATGGCACGCCGAGCAGCAGCGCCACCGTGCGCAGCAGCGCGCGCCGGCCGGCCGCGTCCCGGCGCCGGTCGAGCACCGGCATGCCCACGGCCGCGGGCACCGCGCCGAAGCGACGGCTCAATTGCTCGGCGCTCTGCCAGACGCGCTGGTGCTCGGGGCTCTGGTTGCGCCATGCCTCGCAGCCTTGCAGGTCGGCCGCGCTCGGGCGCCCGGCATGCAGGCGCGCAAGCCACTGCGCGGCTTCGTCGAGCAGCCGGGGATCGACCGGGGCGCCCGCGGGTCTCACGCGCCCTGCGCCAGCATCAGCCGCAGGCATTGCCGGAACCCCTGCGCCATGTAGCGCGTGACGGTGCGCACGCTGAGCTTCAGCCGCGCGGCGATCTCGTCATAGGACAGGCCTTCGAGCTGCGACATCAGGAAGGCGGTGCGCACCGCGGGCGGGAGTTCGTCGAGCAGGGCGTCGAGTTCGTGCAGCGTTTCGAGCAGGATCGCGCGCTCCTCGACCGAGGGCACCAGCGCCTCGGGCAGCAGGGCCAGCGAGGCCAGGTAGGCGCGCTCGAGCGACTGGCGCTCGAAGTGATTGACCATCAGGCGCCGCGCCACGGTCGTGAGGTAGGCGCGCGGCTCGCGCAACGGCGGAATGGCATCGGCGCGGTAGCCGGTCCACACGCGCATGAAGGTGTCGTGCGCGATGTCCGCCGCGTCGCCGCTGTTGCCGAGCCGGCTGCGCAGCCACCCGCAGAGCCACCCGTGGTGGTCGCTGTAGAGCGCGTGGACCTCCCGCTGCAGGGCTGATTCGCCGATCACCATGCGCTTTCTCGTGCAGACCTGCTGCCGCCCTCTGTTTCTAAATAGGAATCCTTCGCATTGTAATGCCTTGTGGCTACGCGCCCCCCGCTCAGTGGCCGGCGCGCGGCAGCACGAAGGCGAGGGTGGCTTCCAGCCCGTCCTCGTCGGCCTCGCTGGTGTCGCCGCGCGGGCGCACCAGCGAGGCGGCGATCACGTTGAGGCCGCTGCTGCCCAGCGTGACCGTCGCGCGGCCCTCGCGGTCCGTCCTCACGCGCGGACCCGCGGTGTGGCCCGTGAAATCGCCGATCACCTCCACACCCGCCACCGGCTGGCCCTTCGACAGCACGCGAACCGCGAGGCGCTGGCCGCGCCGCAATGCGAAGGGATCGGCCAGCGGCACGATCTCCAGTTCGGCACCGAGCGGCGCGAACGGCAGGCGGACCGGTGCGAGCAGGGTCGTGCCGTACTTCATGTAGTGCCCGGCCTTGCGCGCATCGGGCACCTGCCGGCGCGAGCCGCCGACCCACTTGCCGTCGCGGCCCTGCGACCAGAAGCCGTCCTCGAGCGCCACCCACAGCACGGCCGCGTCCCCGGCCGGCTCGACCACCGCGTTGCGCGCACGCGCCGACACCTGCACCTGCGCTGCCGCACCGGCGGCGGTGAACGCCTTCGTCTCGCGCAGCTGCCGCGGCTCGTAGGCCTCGTCGAGCGCGCCTTCGCCGAGCACCACGGCCAGTTCGCCCGCGCGCTGCGCGACCCACACGCCATGGGCCGACGACGCGCCGCAGCACAGGGCCGCGAGCGCCAGGACCATGTGCCGCAAGCCATTCCTTGCATCGATCTTCATGCGCGCCTCCATCAGAAGTTGGCCGTCATCGACAGCCGGACGATGCGCGGATTGCCCTGCGTCACGCCGCCGTAGTTGACCGAGCTCCAGTAGCGCCGGTTCGTCACGTTCTCGATCGACAGCCGCAGGATCGATGGCACGCCCATCAGCCGCGTGACATAGGCCGCGCCCAGGTCCCAGCGCGTGAAGCTCGGCACGATCAGCGCGCTGGCGCGGTCCAGCGGCCGGTTGCCGACGTGGTAGATGCCGGTGTTGAACGACAGCCCCGGCACCGCCATCAGCCGGTAGTCGAGGAACAGGTTGGCCTGGAAGCGCGCCACGTTGCTCGGGCGGCGACCCTCGAGCGCGGGGTCGCCGGTCTCGCGCTGTTGCGCGTCGAGCCAGGACACGCCGGCGATGCCACTGAGTTGCGGCGTGATCTCGCCATTGGCCGTGAACTCCACGCCGCGATGCCGCTGGCGGCCCTGCTGGCGGAAGACGTTGTCGACCGGAGAGACCGCCTGCAGCGGCTTGTCCATGTCGAAGGCCGCGGCCGTCACCATCAAGCCGTCGCGCACGCGGCTCTTCACGCCGATCTCGTACTGCCGGCTCTTGATCGGCCCGAGCTTCTGCAGCGCGTTGTCGGCGTAGCTCGGTGCATAGGCTCCCTGCTCGAAGCCCTCGCCATAGGTCGCATAGAAGGTGGTGCGCTCCGAGGGCTTGTACATCGCGCTCACCGTGGGCACGGTCACGTTGGTCGTGTACTTCGGCGTGCCGTCGTACTTGCTGCCGATGTCGCTGCCGTAGTCGATGTGGCGCGCGCCGATCAGCAGCTGCCAGTTCGGCCCGAAGGAGATCGTGTTGCTCGCGAACAGGCTGCTCTGGCGCGCCTTGCTCGCGGGCAGGTGCGTGTCCTCGGGGATGAAGGGCGCGAAGTAGGGCAGCGGCCGGTAGATATTGCCGATGTACTGCGGGAAGCGCAGGTAGTCGCCGTCGGGCGACTGCAGGCTCGAGTACGAGTAGCCGATGACCGCCTCGTGCCCGATCGAGCCGGTATCGAAGCGCCCGGTCGCGAACACCTGGCCCGCGGTGGTGGGATAGGCCTCGCCCTCGTAGCGCGTGTTGCCGGCGAGCACGTCGCCGTTCGGCGCCACCTTCGAGGCATTGAAGAAGATCGCGTTGCGCTTGGTGCGGCTCAGCGCGAGCTGCGCCGTCAGGTCCCAGTGCTCGCCGAGCGCGTAGTTCAGCCGCGCGCCGAGGTTCCACGCGTCGGTCTTGTACTGGCCCCAGGGTTGGCCGACCAGCGTGCGTGGATCGAAGCTGCGCGCGGGCACCAGCAGGCCGTCGCTGCGCGGGCCGATCATGCCGCTGGCGGCCAGCGACTTGCGCTGCCAGTCGAAGTCGAGTTGCAGCAGCGCATCGCGGTTGAGCTTGATGTCCATCGCGCCGCTGAGGAAGTCGCGCCGCAGGTCGCCGAAATGGGTGAAGTCGCCGACCCGCTCGCTCGCGGCATTGAAGCGGTAGCCCACGGTGCCGGCCTCGTTCAGCGGACCGCCGGCATCGACGCTGGCATAGCGCCCGCCGTAGCTGCGCACCTCGGCGCTCACGCTGGCGAAGCGCTCGCGCGTCGGGCGCTTGAGCACGTAGTTGACGATGCCGCTGGGTTCGCCCACGCCGTACAGGAAGCCCGACAGCCCCTTGAGCACGTCGACGCGCTCCTTGTTCTCCAGCGGCACGTCGCTGTAGATGTTCGCCAGCAGGCCGTCGCGGCGCACGTTGTTGAAGGAATTGGCCGAGAAGCCGCGCACCGCGACGCCGTCGAACGAGGAGAAGCCCGAGGTGGGCGTGACCGAGGGATCGTTGCGCAGCACGTCGAGCGCGGTGCGCGCGCGCTGGTTCTCGATGGTGTCGACGGTGTAGGAGCCGACCGCGAAGGGCAGGTCCTGCAGCGAACGCACGCCGAGCGCGCCGGCGTTCACGTCCTGCACGTCGTAGAGCCGTTCGCGCTGGGCGCTGACCACCACCGGCGCCAGCGTGCCGGTGCGCGCCGCGGCCTCGGCGGCCGCGTCGGACGGCGCGCTCGCACCGGTGGCCAGCGCGCCGATGCGGCGCAGTCGCCAGCCGCCGCCGGCCCCCGGCACCGCCTCGAGGCCGCTGCCGGCCAGCAGCCTGGCCAGGGCCTCGTGCACCGCGTAGCGGCCCTGCAGGCCGGGACTCGCGAGGCCCTGCGTCAGGGTCGGGTCGATCGCGATCATGGTGCCCGACTCGCGGCCGAAGCGGCCCAGCACGCTGTCGAGCGAGCCGGCGCCGATGGCATAGCTGCGCGCAGCCTCGGCGGCCGGCGCGGGCTGGGCCAGCGTCGGGGCGGCCGAGGCACCGAGCAGCGCCAGGGCCGCGCTCAGGCAGCCGGAGCGGGCGAAGGGCGCGAGCGGAAAGGGGCCGGTCCGGGCGACGGACCGAGCATCGAATGCCATGGGAAGAACTCTCCGTGATCGTTGGAAGATGGGGCCCCGCGGCCTTCGCCGCGGGTGTCTCTTCCTGCTTGATGCACGAGGTCTGGAAACCTGCCGTTTTTCTTCGATCTTTTTTTCGCGGCCCGTTGCCCCTGCTATCGCGCCGCGATCGTCGTCCAGTAAGGGCCGAGCGAACGGCGACGTACCGGCAGCGTTTCTTCCAGCATGTCGAGCACCGCATCGGTCCGCGCGACCGGGAACGCGCCGCTCACGAGGATGGCGCCCACGGCCGGGTCGCAGCGCAGCACGCCGGGCCGATAGCGCCCCAGCTCCACGAGGAAGTCGTCGAGCCGCATGCGCTCGACCACCAGCACGCCCTGAGTCCAGGCCGCGGCGTTCTCGCTGCCGGGCTCGGGTGCCGAGATGCCATCCGCCGCGTAGCGCGCGCCTTGGCCCGCGGGCAGGCGCAGCGTGCCTTCGCGGCCGGCCACGCCGAGCTCGACCTGGCCTTCGAGCACGACGACCTGCCCCGGGGCGGAGGCATCGGGCGCGCGCACCAGGAAGCGCGTGCCGATCGGCACCACGCGCCCGGGCCCCGCATGCACGACCAGCGGCCGCGCGGCCGGGTCGTGGCCCGAGCTGACCATGATCTCGCCGCCGAGCAGGCGGATGCCGCGCTCGGCCGCGCCGAAATCCACGTCGATCGCGCTGCGCGTGTTCAGCACCACGCGCGTGCCGTCCGGCAGCAGCACGTCGCGCCGTTCGCCGGTGGCGGTTCGATAGTCGGCGCGCCAGTAGGCCATGTCGTCGCGCAGCGCCCAGGCGCCCACGCCGCCGCTCGCGGCCAGCACGAAGGCCTTGAGCGCCCAGCGCCGCCGCGCCGCGTCGGCGCCGCGCAATGCGCCGCGGGCCGTCTCGGGCGCGAGGCCATGCACGCCGTCGCGCAGGTCGGCACCGAGGCCGCGCACGCGCTGCCAGGCCTGCTCGTGGTCGGGGTGCGCGCCGCGCCAATGCTCGCAGGCCGCGCGCTCGGCGGCGGAGGCGGCGCCCGATTGCAGCCGCACCAGCCATTCGACCGCCTGCGCGACGATGGCGCGATCGAGCGCCGCATCGCCCGCGGGCTGGAAGACTGCGCGCCGCGGCGCCGTGCCGGTCTCAGCCGCCATAGACGGCGTCGTAGCAATGCGCGTAGGCCTTCACCATGTCCTTCTGCACGACGTGGATCGACAGGCCGAGCCGCTGCGCGATCTCCGCATAGGGCAGGCCGTCGAGCTGCGACAGCAGGAAGACCTCGCGCGTGCGCGGCTTCAGCCCGTCGAGCACGCGGCTGACCGCGGCCAGCGCCTCGAGCACCAGCAGGCGCTCCTCGGGCGAGGGGCTCGTGGCCTCGGGCAGGTGGGCGATCGCCTCGAGGTAGGCGCGCTCGAGCGCGAGGCGGCGGAAGTACTGCGCCGCGATGCGGCCGGCCACGGTCGTGAGGTAGGCGCGCGGTTCGCGCAGCGGGCCGGTCTCGTCGGCCGACAGGATGCGCGCGAAGGCGTCCTGCGCCAGGTCGGCCGCGTTCTCGAGGTTGCTGAGCTTGCGCCGCAGCATCTGCAGCAGCCACGAATGGTGTTCGCCGTACAGCGTGGCGACCAGTCGCACGGAGGCATCGGAGGTGGACATCGGAGGACGGCAGGCCGCGCGGCTCGTTGAGAATGGTTCTCATTGTACGAACTTCGTGTGCATGCCGGCCGCGACCGTCGCGACCGGACAACGCTGGCGACGTTCAGCCGCCCTGGAGCACCGCCGACAGCGGCGCGATCCGGATCGCGCCCGGCTCGCCGGCCGCGGGCAGCGCCAGCGCGCGCAGCACCGCGTATTCGCGCATGCGCGCCGCGCCGTGCGGATCGCCGGGCACGCGGCCCAGCGAGGGATGGCACATCAGCACGTCACCGCGCCCGGCCACCGCGAGCCAGGCCAGCAGGCGCGCGCGGTAGGCCTGCCCATCGCCCGAGAAGCCGTAGACCCCGAGCAGGCGCCGGCTGGTGGGAATGCCGTGCTCGCGTGCCAGCGCCGCGAGCGCCGCGCCGCCCAGGCGGTGGATGACACCGGCCTTGAAGCCGTCGCTGCCGCGGCGCCAGCCGGGCTCGGTGCTGCGCAGCCACGGCGGCGCATCGGGATAGCGGCGCGCGAGCTCGGCGACCAGCAGCTCGCGCACTCCCGCGAACTGGTGCACGTGCCGATGGCCGTCCACGAAGGCGGGCGCGCGGCCCATCGCGTCCTCGAAGCGCGCGAGCTGGGTGCGGATCTCCGCCTGGATCGCCTGCCGTGCCGCCGGGCGCAGCCGAGGCGCGACCAGCAGGCCGAGCAGGCCCGGCTCGCGGCCGCCGGGCGCGGCCGGCGACGTCAGGTCCAGGTGCAGGCCGATGTCGGTGCGTTGCCGGTCGAGCCGGCGCAGCAGGCGCGCGCCCGACGACCAGGCAGCGCGGCGCACCATGCAGCCCACGGCACTGAGGCGCTCGTGCTCGACCAGCGCGAGCACCGCTTCGTTGATGGCATGCCCCATGCCGAAGTCGTCGGCGCAGATGCAGACCGGCCGGGTGCCCTCGGGGGCCGTGTCGCGCGGCGATGCGTTCATGGTTGCCGCTCCGGCAGGTCGTCGGACAGGCCCGCGCAATGCGATCCGCGGCGCGCCGCGCCGTCGTGGCGCCAGACGGCCAGCCGGTCGTTGACCGCCACCAGCTTCGTGCCCGCGAGCCACGGATGCTGGAGCTGCGAGTTGTTGGGGCCGACCAGCCAGGTGACGCGAGGCGCGCACAGTATCGCGGGCAGCCGCGATGCATCGACCAGCAGCCGCGAGGCCCGGGCCTCGTCGAAGCGCGCGGCATCCGCGAGTTCCTTGCGCCAGTCGTCGCGCTCGGGCTCCGGCGGGTTCTTCCATTCGCCGAGCACCATCACCGGCGCGCGCAGATGCCAGTAGAACGGGATCTCGTAGATGTAGCTGTCGAGCATCAGCACCTGGTCGTCGGGCCCGATGCGCGCGTCCGCGGGCAGGCGCAGCCGCGCGCCCGGCTGCGGCATCGCGACCAGCGTGCCCACGCCCGCCAGGCACAGCGCCATTGCCGCCGCGGCGGCCGCCTTCAGGCCCCGCCCTTCGCGCATCGGGCCGCTGGCCAGGATGCGCCGCGCCACCACGCAGGCCAGCGGCGCGAGCACCGGCAGCACGTAGCCGACGAGCTTCGAGCGCGGCAGCGAGAAGAAGACCACGATGACGATCAGCCAGGTCCACATCAGCCGGTCGACGTCGCGCGCGGCGGCGCCAGGCTCCGGCGCCGCGTTCCCGCGGCGCGGCAGCAGCAGGCCGAGCGACCACGGCAGCGTCAGGCCCGCCAGCACCGGCAGGTAGAACCAGAACGGCTGCTCGTTGTTGAAGCCGCTCGAGGCGAAGCGCCGGAAATGCTGCGTGATCACGAAATAGTCGAAGAACTCCGGATACGCGCGCTGCATCGCCACGAACCAGGGCGCCGCGAGCGCGAGCAGCAGCGCCCAGCCGGGCAGCCAGCGGCACAGCCGCCACAGCGTGGCCAGGCGTCGGGTCCAGGCGCACCAGGCGGCCAGCACCAGGAACGGCAGCAGCAGGCCGATCAGGCCCTTGGCGAGCAGGCCGGCGGCGGCGCCGGCATGCGCGAGCGCCAGCGCCGCGCGCCATGGCTGCCCCTCGTCGTGCGCCAGCACCGCCCAGGCCGCGAGCAGCACCGTCGCCGAGATGCAGCCGGCCACCAGCATGTCGAGATTCGCGAACTGCGCGCCCAGGAAGAAGTAGGGCATGGTGGCGAGCACCACCGTCGACCACAGCGCCAGCCGGTCGTCGGTCCAGCGCCGCAGGAAGGCGAACAGCGCGATGCCGGCGGCGCTCGCGCCCAGCACCGAGGGCAGCCGCGCGGCCCATTCGACCGGCCCCGCCACGCCCATCGCCGCGGCGCCGATCCAGTAGAAAAGCGGCGGCTTGTGGAAGAACGGCAGGCCGTCGAGCCGCGGCACCAGCCAGTCGCCCGAATGCAGCATGGCCAGCGCCACCCCCACGTAGCGGCCTTCGTCGGGCGCCATCAGCGACCGGGCCCCCGAGGTCGCCAGCAACCACGCGACCAGCACGATACCGACCCGCAGAACCTGCGCGCGCCCCCGAGCCTCGCCGCTCACGGACCCTCCGTGGCGAGGCCGCTGCCACGCTCGCGGCGAACCACGTACAGCGGTCGCCCCTTCGACTCCTCGTAGATCCGCGCGACGTACTCGCCGAGGATGCCGGTGGAGATCAGCTGGATGCCGATGAAGAACATCAGGCTCACGACGATCGTGGTCCAGCCCGACACCGCGTTGCCGAACAGCAGCCGTTCGACGCACAGGTAGAGGCCATAGGCGAAGGCCGGCAGCGCGATCGCGAGGCCCGCCACGCTCACCATGCGCAACGGCCAGGTCGTGAAGGCGGTGAGCCCGTCGAGCGCCAGCAGCACGAGGCGGCGCGCGTTGAAGCTCGAGTGCCCCTCGGCGCGCGGCGCCGGCGTGTAGGGCAGCGCCACCGCGCGGAAGCCGACCCAGGCGTAGAGCCCCTTCATGAAGCGGCCGCGCTCGGGCAGGCGCATCAGCGCGTCGACCACCTTGCGGTCCATCAGCCGGAAATCGCCCGCGTCCTCGGGCACCGCGAAGCGGTCCGAGGCATTGAGCAGCCGATAGAAGAGCCGGCTGCCGAGCCGCTTGAAACGGCTCTCATCGTCGCGCCGCTCGCGCACCGCATAGACCACTTCCGCGCCCGCGCGCCACTGCGCGAGCATCGCGTGCAGCAGCTCGGGCGGATGCTGCAGGTCGCCGTCGAGCAGCACCACCGCGTCGCCCACGGCCGCGGCCAGCCCCGCGGTGAGCGCGGCCTCCTTGCCGAAATTGCGCGACAGCGAGATGCAGCGGAAGCCGCGCAGCTCGCACCAGGCCTCGGCCACCGCGGCCGTGTCGTCGGTGCTGCCGTCGTCCACGATCACGATCTCCCAGCTCAGATGCGTGGACCAGAGGATGTCTTCCAGCAGCGGCAGCAGCCGGCGCAGGTTCGGGCCTTCGTTGAAGCAGGGGATCACGCAGGAGAGGCTGCGCGTTCGTGCCTCGGGTGCCGTGGGCGCCAGTACCGCTTCGGGCGCGCGGTGCAAGGGTGTGCGCGCGTTCACGGCAGCCTCCAGGTCGCGGGCGCCGCATCGTCGGCGGGCAGGAGCCGGCGTGCGAGCCGCACCGCGATGGCCAGCGCGCCCGCGAGCACCGCGCCCAGCGCGAGGCCGGCGGCGATGTCGAGCGGGAAATGCACGCCCACGTAGATGCGCGCCCAGCCCGTGACGATGGCCGATGCCAGCAGCGCGAGCCCGACACGGCGCAGGCTCGGGCGCAGCAGGCAGGCCGCGGCCACCATGAACATCACGCTCGCATGCGTGCTGGGCAGCGAGCCGCGGCCCGCGTGCTCGATGTAGGCCTGCGCCATGCCCAGCACGAAGGGACGCGGCTGGTCCAGACGCAACGCGATGGCATGAGAGAGCATCGCGCAGGGCCCCGCGGCCGCGAGCACGATCCACAGGTAGGCCCGGTCGGCGGCCTTTTTCCAGATCGCGAGGCCGACGATTCCGGCGCTGAGCCAGGCGCCGCCGAGCGCGAAGGCGGTGGCGAGGAGCAGCGCCGGGCGCGCCGGAGGCGTGCCGGCCGCGAGCCATTGGAACAGGGTGATGTTCAGATCGCTCATCGCGCAGGCCTCGACGCGGCAGCGAAGACGAATGAAGGGGGCAAGCCGATGCGCGCGAGCGGCGCAGGGCGGCACAGGGCGCGGCTTGCGCACCCGGAAAAAACGAACACGGGAGACCTCCGATCGAGGAAGAGAAGGGCTGCCGCGGCAAGGCATGCGCGGCGCGGGGGGCAACGCGCGAGGCGTCGCTTCTCTCAGTGCGCGAGGGGTGGTGCGGCGGCGGGAGGGCGGCGCCTCCACGGCAATGCGGGCGGTGGCGCGCCACCGCGGGGCGGCACCTGCTCGGGGCCGAGACGGCTGGCCGGCCGGATCGGCCGGATGGGGATCAGCGCCAGGGGCAGCAGCGCGAGCACCAGCGCCAGCAGCGTGTTCAGGCCCGCATTCAGCGCATGGGGGTGATCGATGCCCGCGGGCACCTGCGCAAAGATCGTGGTCTCGCGATCGGAGGCATGGTTCTCGCGGTCGTCGGCCTCGAACTGGCTCGTTTCTCCGAGCGCGCGCACCCGCAGCATGGGCTCGTCCTCGATGCCGTCGCAACAGAAGTGGACGGCGATGAAGGGCTGCAGGAACACCAGCAGGATGCCCGCGAAGCACCATGCGCGATGGTGCGCTTCGGCGAATCGGCGGATGCGTGCGAGCAGCATGCGCGGATGCTAGAAGCCTTGCGTGAACGGAACCTGATCGGGCCGGTCAGCATCCCGCAAGCTGCGCGAAGGCTGACGCCACCCGGTTGCGTCATGGATCTGTCATCGCCCGGCCACGGGCTTTCGGTGGGCGGCGCCCATCGAGGCGGCGATGGCCACGACGCGCTCGACCATCGGATCCCGCGTCCTCGCGCTCCATGCGACCGCGATGGTCACGATGTCCACGGGTTCCTTCAAGGGCTTGATCGCGACCCGCTCGCCTCCGAGGTCGTGCAATCCCAGCGGTACCAGCGCGATGCCCTGGCTGCAGCCGACCATGGCGATCTGCGAGGTGACCGAGCGCGACTCGTGCAGGATGCGCGGCGTGAAGCCGTGCGAGCGGCAGGCCGCGACGATGCCATCGAAGAAGCTCGGGCTCACCGCGCGCGGGAACATGATGAACTCCTCGTCCGCGAGTTCGCGCATCGCGATGGTCTTGCGCGCGGCCAGCCGGTGCCACGACGGCAGGGCGACGCCGAGCCGTTCGGTGCGCAGCGGCCGCGCCTGGACCTGCAGCCCCGCATCGCCCTCGATGCGCGCGAAGGCGACGTCGATCGCGCCCTCGTCGAGCGCGACCAGTGCCTCGGCGCTGTCGATCTCGATCACCGAGATGCTCGCGTCCGGCACCTCGGCCTTCAGCTGCTCGATCACGGCGGGCAGGGGACTGGCCATGGCCGTGGTGATGGCGCCGATGGTGAGCATGCGCCCGCGGCCGCGCAGTGCCTCCTGCACCGAAACCTCCACGCGGTCCATCTGGAACACCAGCTTCTTCACCGCCGGCAGGATGGCCGCGCCCTCGGCCGTGAGCTGCACGCCCTTGCTCGAGCGCTCGAAGAGCCGCACCTTGAGCGCGGCCTCCAGCACCTGGATCTGTTCGGTGAGCGGCGGTTGCGACATGCCCAGCCGCGCCGCGGCGCGCCGGAAGTGCAGCTCCTCGGCGACCACCGAGAAAAGGTAGAGATGGCGGAGCAGGCGAAAGTTGATCATCGATAGGCCAAGCGTATCAAGTTCTTCTTGTCTTGCGAATGGACGTATCAGGTACGGCCCCGGAACATCGGTGCTTCCTCGCCTCGATGAACGCCATGAAAGACTCGATCGCCTCCCTCGATGCCGTTGCGCGCCGCCTGCGGCGGCTGCTGGTTCGCGGCGCGCTGGCGCTGCCGCTCGTGCTGCCCGTCCTCGGCGGGGCCGCGCAGGCCGGCTATCCCGGCAAGCCGATCCGGATGGTCGTGCCCTATCCCGCGGGCGGCGCCGCGGACGTCGTCGCCCGCGGCTTCGGCCTGCTGCTGGCCGACAGGCTCGGGCAGCCGATCGTGATCGACAACAAGCCCGGCGCCTCGGGGAACATCGGCACGCTCGACGTCATGCGGGCCCGGCCCGATGGCTACACGCTGCTGTTCAATCCGTCGGCGCACGTGATCAACCCCGAGGTGCTCGACAAGACGCCCTACCGCGCGCTCGAGGACTTCACGCCGATCAGCCAGGTGGCGAAGGGCCCGCTGGTGCTGATGGCGAGCCCGGCGCTGCCGGTGAAGTCGCTCGCGGAGTTCGTCCGGCTGGCGCGCTCGCAGCCGAAGGACATCAGCTTCGCAACCTCCGTGATCGGCTCCGCCAGCCACCTGGCCGAGGAGCTCTTCAACCGCATCAACGGGGTCGACCTGCTGATCGTTCCCTACAAGGGCAACGCGCCCGCGCTCAACGACCTGATGGGCGGCCAGGTATCGGCGATGTTCGATCCCGCGGTGACCGCGGTGCCCCTGGCCCGCGGCGGCCGGGTGCGCGCGCTGGCCGTGACCGGGAAGACCCGGCTGCGCTCCGCGCCCGAGATTCCCACCACCGAGGAGGCCGGCCTGCAGGGCCTGGAGTTCTACACCTGGTACGGGCTCTGGGCGCCGAAGGGCCTGCCCGGCCCGATCGCCGCGGCGCTCGAAGCCGCCGCGCGCGAGATCGCCGCGAACCCGAAGTTCGTGGCCGCCATGGACGACAAGGGCCTGCAGGCGATCGGATCGAGCAGCGCGGAGTTCGCCGCGCTCATCGCGACGGAAAGCAGGCTCTACCGATCGATCGCCCAGCGGTCGAACCTCCGCATCACCAGCCCCTGAAAGACCATGAGCACCGACGCCCAACGACTCTCCCGCCTCGCCGACCTCGACACCAACACCGTGTCCGACGCGCTCGACTTCCTCGAACTGCCCGGCGCCACCGTGGGCCTGCGCCCGCTGTGGCACTGCCCGAGGATCGTCGGCCGCGCCTCCACCATCCAGTTGGCGCCCAAGCAGGCCGACGGCGGCCTCACGGTGCATCCCATCACCAGCGTGATCGCCGAGAGCCAGGGCGACGACCGGGTGCTGGTGATCGCCGGCGGCATCGAGGGCGTCTCGTGCTGGGGCGATATCGTCGCCAATGCCGCCACGATGAAGCACATCCGCGGCACGGTGATCGACGGCTTCAGCCGCGACATCGACGGCAGCGAGGAGATCGGCTATCCGGTGTACGGCCGCGGCGTCACCATGGTCAGTGCGCGCAACCGCCTGGTGCAGACGGGCTCGGGCGCGCCCGTGACGGTCGCCGGTGTCGAGGTCGCGCAGGACGACTTCGTGATCGCCGACCGCTGCGGCACGGTCTTCGTGCCGGCCGCGCGCATCGACGAGGTCCTCGACATCGCCGAGCGAACGGCAGCGAAGCAGGCCGTCATGGTGTCGCGCATCCGCGCCGGCCAGTCGGTGGCCGAGGCCATGCACGACAGGCACTTCGCGGCGGTGATGGAAGAACGCCGGCCCGCCGAAGCGCGATAGGCCGGTCCGCATCGATCCTTCCCGAGGTACTCCATGAAGAAACTCGCAAGCCTCCTGGCCGTCGCGCTCGCGCTGGGCATCGCGGCCGAAGCACCGGCCCAGACCCTCGATCGCATCCGCGCCACCGGCGTCGTCACGCTCGGCGTGCGCGACAGCTCGCTGCCGATGTCCTATGTGCTGGGCAGCGACCAGGCCGTGGGCTTCCAGGTCGACATCTGCCAGCGGATCGTCGCCGCGATCAAGAGGCAGTTGAACCTGCAGAAGCTCGAGGTCCGCTACCAGGTCGTCACTTCGCAGAACCGCGTGCCGCTGGTCAGGAACGGCGCGGTCGACCTCGAGTGCGGCTCCACCACCAACAACCAGGCCCGCCAGCAGGACGTCGCGTTCACGCTCACCACCTACATCGAGGAGGTGCGCATGGCGGTGCGGGCCAACTCGGGCATCCGCTCGATCAGGGACCTCGAGGGCCGGACCGTGGTCGCGACCACGGGCACGACCTCGGTCCAGCACCTGCGGCGCAACAGCCGCGCCACCGGTCTGAAGTTCAACGAGATCCTCGGCAAGGACCACGCCGAGAGCTTCCTGATCCTCGAATCGGGCAAGGCCGACGCCTGGGTGATCGACGCCGGCCTGCTCAATGCGTCGATCGCGAACGCGCGGAACCCGGCCGACTTCGCCGTGGTGGGCGAGGTGCTCAACACCGAGCCGCTGGCGATCATGCTGAGCAAGGACGACGCGCCGCTCAAGGCGCTGGCCGACCAGACCCTGCGCGACATGATGCGTTCGGGCGAGATGAAGGCGCTGTGGAACAAGTGGTACGCCGAACCCATTCCACCGCGCAACGTGCGGCTGAACATGGCGCCGCCCGCCGCGCTGCAGAAGCTCTGGCAGGACCCGAACGACCTGCCGATGGAAAGCTACGCGGCCCCGCGATAGACCACGACACCCAGCGAGATCATCTTGACCTCTTCCAATTTCGACATCGGGCCCGTCCCGAAGCTCGCGCCCGAGGCGCTGACCGCCGCGCTGCGGGACGTGGTCACGCCGCACATCAGCGACAACCTGCAGCGCATGTCGGGCATGCTCGGCCTGCGGCGCTTCAACCGCTCGCGCAAGCTCGTCGGCACCGCGTACACGATCAAGGCGCGGCCCGGCGACAACCTGCTCGTCTACCGCGCGCTCAAGGAGATCGAGCCGGGCCATGTGCTCGTGATCGACGGCGGCGGCGACCCGAACAACGCCCTGGTGGGCGAACTCATCATGCTGTATGCGATCCAGCGCGGCTGCGCGGGCTTCGTGATCGACGGCGCGATCCGCGACGTGCGCGCCTTCTTCGAGGCCGACTTCCCATGCCACGCACGCAGCAGCACGCATCGCGGGCCCTACAAGTTCGGCCCCGGCTCCATGAACCGCGACGTCTGCGTCGGCGGGCAGGTGGTGCATCCGGGCGACGTGGTGGTCGGCGACGAGGACGGTGTGGTCTGCTTCGATCCCGCGGACGGGGAGCGCCTGCTCGCGGCCGTCGCGCAGACCGCCCGGACCGAGGACGCGATCAAGGCGGAGATCGCCACCGGGCGCGTCGAACAGGGCTGGCTCGAGCGAACCCTGTCGGCCCACGGCCTCTGAATCCCGTCACCACACTCCCAGTGAAAGCCATTCCCATGCAACAAGAAGACAAGGACCTCGTGGCCCTGTTCGAAGGCCTCGACACCCCCGGCGTTTCGGACGCCATGGACAAGCTCGGCCTGCCGGGCCACTGCTTCGGCCTCGTGCCGCTGGCCGACTACGCCGGCGTGACCGTGGGGCCCGCCTTCACGGTGAAGTACGTCCCGGCCAGCACGCCCGCGGGCTCGGTCGGCGATTTCATCGACGAGGTGGCCGAGGGCGACGTGCTCGTGATCGACAACGGCGGCCGCACCGACTGCACGGTGTGGGGCGACATCATGACCCAGTACGCCGGCCAGCGGCGGATCGCCGCCACCGTGATCGACGGCGTCTGCCGCGACGTGTCGAAGGCATTGGACGACGGCTACCCGCTGTTCACGCGCGGGCGCTTCATGCGCACCGGCAAGGACCGCGTGCAGGTCGAGGGCGTGAACGTCCCGGTGTCCATCGGCCAGGCCCGCGTGGCCGCGCGCGACATCGTGGTGGCGGACGCGAACGGCGTGCTGGTCGTGCCGCGCGCGCGGGCCCGCGAGGTCGCGGAACTCGCGCGCGGGATCGAAGCGGCCGAGTCGCAGATCCGCGCCTGGATCGCCGAGGGCAAGACCCTGGGCGAAGCGCGCGCGGCGATGGGCTATCACACGCTGCAGCGCAAGGCACCATGAGCGGCGACACCGCGGCGGCGAGATTGAACGTCCACCTCGCGGCGGCGCAGCCCTCCGCGACCTACAGGATGATGGACCGGGTGGCGGCGCGCCGCGCGAGCGGCGCGCGCATCGTCTCGCTGTCGGCCGGCGAGCCCGACTTCGACACGCCCGCGCACATCGGCGACGCGGCGGTGGCGGCCATCCGGGGGGGCCACACGCGCTACACGCAGGTCGCGGGCCTGCGCGCGCTGCGCGAGACCGTCGCGGCCAAGTTCCGGCGCGAGAACGGCCTGGACGTCGGCTGGCAAGACACGATCGTCTGCTCGGGCGGCAAGCAGGTGATCTTCAACGCGCTCGCGGCGACCTTGAACCTCGGCGACGAGGTGATCGTGCCGGCGCCGTACTGGGTCAGCTACCCCGAGATCGTGCAGCTGTGCGGCGCCCGGCCGGTCGTGGTCCCTTGCGGCGTCGCTTCCGGGTTCAAGCTCGGGCCCGAAGCGCTGGAAGCCGCGATCACGCCGCGCACCCGGTGGCTGATCCTCAACTCGCCGAGCAATCCGACGGGCGCCGTGTACACGCTCGTGGAACTGCGCGCGCTCGCCGAGGTGCTGCTGCGCCATCCCCAGGTGCTGGTGCTGGCCGACGACATCTACGAGCACCTGGTCTTCGACGGGCTGGCCTTCCACACGCTGGCCCAGGCCGAACCCCGCCTCGCCGCGCGCACGCTGACGATGAACGGCGTCTCGAAGGCCTATGCCATGACCGGCTGGCGCATCGGCTTCGGCACCGGCCCGCGCTGGCTGCTCGAAGCGATGGAGAAGCTGCAGGGCCAGCAGACCTCGGGCGCCAGTTCGATCTCGCAGCATGCGGCGATCGCCGCGCTCGACGGGCCGCAGGATTTCATCGCGCGATCGCGCGCGAGCTTCGAGCTGCGGCGCGACCTGCTGGTCGCGGCGCTGAACGCCACCCCAGGCTTGCGCTGCGATGCGCCCTCGGGCGCCTTCTATGCCTTCGTCGCGTGCGAGGAGCTGATCGGCCGGACGACGGCGGCCGGCACCCTGCTGGCCAGCGACGAGGATGTCGCGCTCGCGTTGCTGGAGGAGGCGGATGTCGGCGTGGTCCACGGCGCGGCTTTCGGGCTCTCGCCGTACTTCCGCATCGCCTACGCGCTCGACGAGGAGTCGCTGCGCATCGCCTGCGATCGCATCGAACGCTTCTGCCGCGCGCTGCGTTGAGCCGGATTCAGGGCAGCAGCCAGGCCTGCATCCACACCGCCATATGGTCGAGCAGCTGTTCGATCACCAACTCGTCGGTCAGGCCCGATTTCTTCGGCACATGGAAGCCGTGGTCGGCCGCCGCGTATTCGTCGACGCTCGCCCAGTCACCGAGCGAATCGACGACCTGCGCGAAGCAGGGCGGTTCCGCGAGCTTGTCCTGCGCGCCGTGCACGAACAGCATCGGCACGTCGACCTCGTGCAGGTGCGCCGCGCGATCGATCGAGGGCTTGCCGGCCGCATGCAGCGGGAAGCCGAGGAAGACCAGCCCGGCCACACCGGGCAGCAGGCCCAGCGCCTGGGCCTGCGACGTCATGCGTCCGCCGAAGGACTTGCCGCCCGCGAACAGCGGCAGGCCCTGGAAATGCGCCGCGGCACTGGCCACGGCCGCGCGCACCGCGGCATGCGCGAGCGGCGGCGCGTCGGGCCGCTTCGAACCGCGCTCCATGTACGGGAACTGGTAGCGCAGGCAGGCGATGCGGCGCTCGGCGAGGCCGCGTGCCACGGCCTCCATGAACGCATGCGTCATGCCCGCGCCCGCACCGTGCGCGAGCACCAGGGCGAAGCGCGCATCGTCGGCCGCATCGATCAGGCCCGACACGCGCAGCTCGGCGTCGACCTCGATCGCGATCTTTCTCGACGTGCTCATGCGGCGGCCTCGATGGGTGGGAGTCCGAACAAGCGCCGGCTGTTGGCGCTGCAGGCCGCGATGACCTCGGCGACATCGCGTTCGAGCAGTTCGGCCACGCCCGCGGCCACCCAAGGCAGGTACGCCGGTTCGTTCGGCTTGCCGCGCAGGCCCGCGTTCTTCGGCATCAGGTAGGGCGCATCGGTCTCGAGGTGCAGCCGGTCCAGCGGAATGGCCGGGATGGCCGCGCGCAAGGCCTGGCCGCGCTGCAGGTCCGTCACCCAGCCCGTGATGCCGATATCGAGGCCCATCGCGAGAAAGGCCTCGGCTTCGGCGCGGTCGCCGGTGAAGCAGTGCACCACGCCGTGCGCGCCATCGGCCACCACGGGCGCGAGCATGTCGTGGAAATCGGCGAAGGCATCGCGGCAGTGCAGGAACAGCGGCTTGCCGGTCCGCGCGGCCATCGAGAGCTGCCGGTCGAAGGCCGCGCGCTGTGCCTCGGGCGTCGAGAAGTTGCGGTTGTAGTCGAGGCCGCACTCGCCGACCGCCACGACCTCGGGGCAGCGCCAGAGTTCGGCCAGCTGCTCGAAGGTGGCGCCATCGAAGGACTTCGCGTCATGCGGATGCACGCCCGCGGTCGCGAAGACCAGGCCCCGATGCGCCCGCGCCAGCTCGAGCGCGCGCAGGCTCGAGGCGAGCGAGGTGCCCGTGGCCAGGATCTGCGCGACGCCCGCGGCCTTGGCGCGCGCCAGCAGCGGCGCGGTCATCGACGCCAACTGGCTCGAGTGGAAGTTGACACCGATGTCGACGAGGAGAGGGGAGGCGGCTTGCGCTTCGATGCTCATGCATCGATGGTACGAGAACACCGCGCGATGCCGCGGCCCTCAGCTGCAGCTGTAGCTCGCCGCCGCATTCACATCGCCCGAGCCCTTGTACTTCGGGTACTTGGGGTACTGGCAGGCCGGCATGCTGCGCGCCGTGCCGCCGCTGGTGAAGTTGTAGGTCAGCTGCGTGGGCGCGTCGTCGTTCTCCACCCAACCCATGATGGCCGAGGCCCAGTCCACTTCCTGCAGGCTGCCGCCCGCGCCATGCCCGCCGCCGGGAACGATGAAGAAGCGTGTCGCGCTGTTCGGATCGGCGAGCCCCAGCGACCTGGCGATACCCGTCATGGTGGTCCAGTTGCGGTAGTGGTCGTTCGGCGACAGCAGCGCGTCGCTGCCGGCGTGCCAGGAGATCAGCTTGCGGCCCGAGGCCACGTAGCTGGCGATGGCGGCCTTGTCGTGGTCGGCGCCGATGCGCGCCAGGCCCGCGCCGAGCATGTAGTAGTCGGTCTCGAACTGGAAGCCCGCCTGCCTGGCCGGCGTGAGCCAGGCGGGGTCGCCGCTCGCGAGCAGCGCGAAGCCGCCGCCGAGTCCGCCCCAGCCGAGCCCGAGGCCGTTGCCCCACGAATAGCCCGAGAGCACGGTCGAGCCGTTCGAGAGCTTCAGCGGCGACAGGAAGGACTGGAGCGTGCCCACCTGCGCGGCGCTCAGGCAGAGGGCCGGATCGCTGCTCGCGCCCGCCATGCCACACTGCAGCACGGCCGGATCGAAGCTGCAGGCCTGCGGATTGCCGATCAGGTTGTCGCTGGCGCCGTCGAGCGCATCGCAGGCCGACAGTGCGGCCGCATAGGCCGCGCCGGTCTGCGCGGGGCTCAGCGCCGCGGGCGTGCCGGTCAGCGAGGCCGCGCGCAGCCAGGCGCTGGTCTGGCCCGCCATGTCCATGGTCTCGCAGCCGGAGACGATGCCATCGAACTCCTGCGGCCAGCGCTGCGCGGCGATGTAGGCATTGCGTCCGCCGTTGGAGCAGCCGTTGAAATAGCTGTGCGTCGGCGCCTTGCCGAAGAAGGCCTGGGCGACGGCCTTGCCGAAGCGCAGCGTGGTGCCCACCGCGGCATAGGCGTAGTCGGTCGCCGACTGCTGGCCCTCGGCCGTGCCGCTGGCCCAGACGCCGGGCGCCGCCTGCGCGGGCACGCTCGCGCGGTTGCCGCCGTTCGAGGCCGCGTACACCGCGCCCTTGATCGCGAGCGTGGGGTCGACCGCCGTCACCGCGCCGCCGCCGTCCTTGGTCACCGCCGAGGCGATGCGTCCGTCGAAACCGCCGCCACCCTGTTGCCAGTAGCGGCCGGTCCAGTTGTCGGGCACGTCGATCTCGATGTCGAGGAAGGGCGCGCGCGTGCCCAGCACCTGGCAGAAGCCCGAAGCGTTGACCGCCGCCTTGGCTTCGAAACGCGCGGTCTGCGTGACCGTGACGCCCGCCAGCACCTGTCCCTTGAGGCCGTTGCAGGTGCTCTTGAGCTGCTCTACGCTGGGGCCCGACGGACCCGCGGGCGGCGGCGCGGCCGGTGCGGGCGCGGGCGCCGGAATCGGGAAGAAGCCGCCTCCGCCGCCACCTCCGCAGCCCTGCAGGGCCAGGCCGGCGGCCATCAGCAGGCCCGCCGACAGCAGGACACGGTTCACACACTTCTCGTCACGCATGGTTGTCTCCGATTTTTTGATGGGGTGCCGGTGGATCGATCAGAAAACCAACCGACCGGTCGGTTTGGAAGCCGCGCAAGGCTAACGCAGCAGTGCGGACACGGGCAAGCGGCAAGGGCTCGGGACTAACCCCTAAGATCGCGGACCGCGTGGCCTCGCGCGCAGCCCCTCATTGCCCTCCATGACCGTTGACACCGCTTCCCCCCGCCCTGGCGACCAGCGCAGCCTGATCGCCAGGGCCGCCGCCGAGCTGTTCGCCCGCAAGGGCTATGCGGCGACGTCGATGAACGAGATCGCCGAGGCCAGCCATCTGTCCAAGCCCGGCCTCTACCATCACTTCAAGGACAAGGCCGAGGTGCTGCTTCACATCGCCGACGGCCATGTGTCGCGGCTGGTCGACATCGTCACGGGCGTGGAAGCGCTGCAGCTCGCGCCCGACGAGCGGCTGCCCGAGCTGATCGAGGCCTTCATGGCCGAGTACGCCGAGGCGCAGCACGAGCACCGCGTGCTCACCGAGGACGTGCGCTTCCTGGCCCCCGAGGCGCAGGCACGCGTGCTCGACAAGGAGCGCACGGTGGTGCGGGTGTTCGCCGACGCCATCGCCGCCACGCGCCCGGATCTGCACGCCTCGCAGCTGCACAAGCTGCTGACGATGTTCCTGTTCGGCATGCTCAACTGGATGTTCACCTGGTTCAAGCCCGGGGGACGCTTCTCCTACGACCAGATGGCACCGATCGCGACGCAGCTGTTCCTCAACGGCATCACGGGGCTGGAGATCGCGCCGGCGAAGAAGGCGCCGAAGGCGCGCAAGCCGTGATCGGCTGATCGAACCCATCGCGCGCCTCTCCGTCATGGATCTTGCGAAGGCCGGGCCGCTCCATCGAGCTTGATGCGGCCGCTCGCGAGCAGCGCGCGGTGGCGCGCGATCTCGGCGGCGACGGTGCGCCGCATTTCCGCGGGATCGCCCGAGGCGGGATCGAAGCCCCGCGCGACCAGGGGCTGGCGCAGCTTCGGACTGATCAGCGCGCGCTGCCAGGCCTGCGGGACTTCGCGCCGCGCCGCCGCCGGCATGCCGGCGGGCAGCACCAGACCGATTCAGGAGTGGTTTTCATATGCTGCGGATATGGCCGCGTTCGCCTTCATCTTCCGGCACATCGGCGGATGGAGAGGGGCTCTGCCCCTCGCGCGGAATGCCCGTCACGGTGACAGGAGAAGGCGCGCGCGTGGCCCGCTTGAAGATCGATGGCGAAATCCCCGTGTGCTCCTTGAAGAAGCGCGAGAAGTTGCCGGGCGCCGAAAAACCCAGGTCGAGCGCAACGTCCGTGAGTTCGCCACCTTCGCTGACGCGACGCATCGCTTCCTCGACGCGCACGCCGCTCCAGAACACCTGCGGTGTCGTGTGCAACTGGTCGCGGAACAACGCGAAGAAGTGCGCCCGCGACAGGCCGACCTTGGCCGCGATCTCGTCGATGGTCGTTTTCTCCGAGACGTGCGCGCGCATATGGGCGATGGCGGCCCGAAGGCGATGATCGAGCGTGACGCCGATGCCCGCCGCGACCGAAGGGGCCTCGCCGCCCGTCCTGGAGGCCGCGATGGCGGCTTCCAGCAGGCGCTCCACCTCCCTGTCGACCTGGTCGCGTCCGCTGCCGGCGGAGATCATCAGGTCCAGCACACGCCAGCATGAACGGCGCAGCGCATCGCCGATGGGCACCCGCGGCGAGGGAAAGCGAAAGCTGCGGTCCTTCGCCTGGCCGAGCTCGTCGAGCCACTCCTTCTTGATCATGAAGACGATGAACAGGCTCGATCCGCTGTCGTCCAGGCGAACCATGTCGTGCGCCTCGAACGCGTTCACGCCCAGCGCCACGCTCTCGCTGTAGGGCACGGTTTGCGCACCGACATGCGCGCAGGCGCGCGCCCCGCCGAGCCAAAGGGCGAGCTGCGTTTCCGAGTGGGCGTGCGACACCAGATTGGCGCTCGCCTCCAGGACGATCGCCGTGCCGAACGCGCCTTCGTGAAGTGCATAGGCTTCCTGCATCTGTCTGCTTCATCGAGGTGGTTTGCGGCGATTGTTCCCTCCCGGCTCCGCGACCGGCACCGCGCCTCGGGTAAGTCCTTAGGAGGACACCAGACGATCCGATACGTCGCCGGATCGACCGATAAGCGGCGTGGGCCCGCAATTCCTAGAGTTGCCGCATCGCCACAACACAGGAGCAAAGCTTCATGCGAATCGCCACTTTCACGAGCGAAGGCCACCGCAAGGTCGGGCTCGTCTCCGCCGACGGGAAGACCGTCACCCCGCTGCAGCTCACGCAGGTCCAGGCCGACAGCGGCGTGCTGACGCTGATCCAGTCCCTTGCCGAAGGCGGCTCGCTCCCGGAGCCGGCCGGCCCCGCCGTCGACCTGGGCGAGGTGGTGCTCGATGCGCCGCTGCCCAGGCCCCTCCGCAACCTCTGGTGCGTGGGCCGCAACTACCATGCGCACGCCAAGGAACTGGCGGCCTCGGTGTTCAAGGACAACACGGCCAGGACCGACGAATGGCCCATCGTCTTCACCAAGGTGCCCGAGTGCGTCGTGGGCCCGCACGACGACGTGCTCGTTCCTTCCGGGGTCTCCACCCAGATCGACTACGAAGCCGAACTGGCCGTCGTGATCGGCAAGGGCGGCAAGAACATCGCGCGCGCCGCCGCGATGTCGCATGTGTTCGGCTACACGGTCGTCAACGACGTGACCGCGCGCGATGTGCAGATGCGCCACGGCCAGTGGGACCTGGGCAAGTCTTTCGACACCTTCTGCCCGATGGGCCCGTGGATCGTCACCGCCGACGAGTTCAACGGCACAAGGACGCGCGTGCGCTGCTGGGTCAATGGCGAACTGCGCCAGGACGGTCCGACCGAGAACATGATCTTCGACATCCCCACGCTCATCGAGACCATCTCGCGCGGCATCACGCTCTACCCCGGCGACGTCATCGCGACCGGCACGCCGGCCGGCGTGGGCATGGGCATGAGTCCGCCGCGTTACCTGCGCGCCGGCGACGTGGTGCGCGTGGAGATCGACCGGCTCGGCGCCATCGAGAACAAGTTCGTCTGAAGGGCTGCGCATGACGACTCGAATTCTGAACGACCTGGCCGTCGAGATCGACGGCACGGGCGAGGCACTGCTGTGCATCCACGGGCTCGGCGGCTCCTCGAACAACTGGACACCCCTGTTGCCGGTGCTCGGCGGCTTCCACTGCATCAGGCCCGATCTTCCAGGCAGCGCGAGGTCGCCGCTGCCGCAAGACGGCCAGGCGTTGTCGATCGAGCGCTACGTGGACGCGATGGTGCAGTTGCTCTCGGCGCTCGACATTGGATCGGTGCATGTCATGGCCCACTCGATGGGCACGATCGTCGCCCAACACCTGGCGCTTCGCCGTCCCGGCACGGTGAAATCGCTGGTGCTCCTCGGCCCGCTGGCCGCGCCTCCCGATGCCGCCCGCCCCAACATCGCGGCCCGTGCCAACGCGGCGCGAGGCGGCGTGGCCGCCATGCAGGAAATCGCCGATGCCATCGTGAAGGGCGCGACCAGCACGCCAACGAAGGAACAACAACCGGCGGTGCTCGCGCTGGTGCGGGAGAGCGTGATGCGCCAGTCGCCCGAGGGCTACGCGCAAAGCTGCACGGCGCTCGCCGATGCGCAGTCGGCCGCGCTCGAACGCCTGGATGTGCCCACCCTGCTGGTCACCGGCGATCAGGATGGCGTGGCGCCGCCGCACAACGTCCGCGCCATGCAGGAGCGCATCGCGGGCAGCCGCGTCGTCGTGCTCGACGGATGCGGCCACTGGACGACCTTCGAACAACCGCAGCGCTGCGCACGAGAAATCGACGCCTTCTACGCGGCACTGCGCTGAGACGGCGCCAGGCGCCATTCGACAACCCCATGGCCGGCAACGCATGCCGGAGGAGACAACGATGACCCGTATTGCATTCACCAACGTTCGCATCTTCGACGGCTCGGGCGAGGACCCCTACGCCGGCGACCTTCTCGTGGAGGGAAAGCGCATCGTCGAAGTGGCGCGCTTCCCCCGGCGAGTGAGCACCGATGACGCACGCGTGATCGACGGCAAAGGCCGCTTTCTGATGCCGGGCATGACCGAGGCCCACACGCATTTCTCGTGGAACGACCAGCCGTCCCTCGCTGCCATTCAGTTCATGCCGCCCGAGGAACACATGCTCTGGTGCGTGCGCGTGGCCAAGCGCTACCTCGACATGGGATGGACCTCCGCGATCGGCGCGGCAGCGGCCAAGCCGCGGCTGGACGTGGTCTTGCGCAACGCCATCGACGCGGGCGAGTTCCCCGGCCCGCGCTACCTGGCCGGCAGCCAGGAGATCACCACCATCGGCGCGCTGGGCGACAACACGCTGCCGCACATGAAGTTCGAGGAACTGAGTTTCGGCAGCGTCTGCAGCGGCCCCGAGGAGATCCGCAAGTCGGCCCGTACCTTCATCAAGTACGGCGTGGACCACCTGAAGATCAATCTGTCGGGCGAGTACATCGCCGGCCTGCCCGCGGAGATGTCGCCGTTCGCCGAAGACGAGGTCGCCATGCTGGCGCAGGAAGCGAAGCGCTACGGCAAGCGCATGGCCGCGCATGCGCGCTCCAGCGAGTCGGTCAAGCAGTGCGTGCGCCACGGCATCGAGATGGTCTACCACGCCAGCTTCGCCGATTCGGAAGCGCTCGACATGCTCGAGGCGGCCAAGGACCGGCACTTCGTCGCACCGGGCATCGGCTGGCTCATTCGCACGACCTACAACGCGGCCGAGTACGGCATCACGGAGGCGGTCGCCACGCAGATGGGCTACAAGCGCGAACTGGAGATCGCATCGGCGTCGCTGCGCGAGATGCACAAGCGCGGCATTCGCATCCTGCCGGGCGGCGACTACGGATTCGCGTGGATGCCGCACGGCACCAATGCCAACGACCTCCAGTACTTCGTCGACTACATCGGCATGACACCCAAGGAGGCGCTGATGGCTGCGACGCGGCTGGGCGGACAGATCATGCTGCGGCCCGACGAACTGGGACGCTTGAAGGCCGGCTTTCTCGCCGACATCGTTCTGGTGGACGGTGACCCGCTGCAGGACCTGTCGCTGCTGACGGACCCGGCCAGGGTGCAACTGGTGATGAAGGATGGCGTGATCCACAAGGACTGCGCAACCCCGGTACCGCCGCACGCGGCCTTGCACCTCGACGGCGGCGACACGCCATTGCAGGAACAGGGCGTCAAGGAGGCGCTGGCCGAGATGCAGTGAGCTTGGCTTGCAAGCCCGCCCGTGATGAGCCGGCGTGCTGCCTCGATCGCGTTCCCGGCGGCCGCCGGGCCTCGGCCCGAAGCGGCCGACCCTTACACTGCCGCCCATGCGTACGCCGGGCGCCACCTCCACCCCGTCGGGCCAAGTGCCCGGACCCGCCGATTCCCATGCGCAGTTGGTCCGCGAACGCCTGCTGCGCCGCATGTTCGTGATGGGCCCGCCCACGGTGCTGACGGCGCTGGCCTCGGCGATCGCGATGGCCGGCGTGTTCTTCGGGATGACGCGCGGCTACGGCGCGCTGGCATGGGGCGTCGCGATCTGCACGCTGCTGTGCCTGCGACTGGTGTTCATGCGCTGGAACGCGCGCCTCTATCCCGAGCCCGAGTTCACGCTGCGCCAGCCCGATGGCGCCTGGCGCTTCATGCTGCCGCTGGGTGCCTACATGTCGATGTGGACCCTGGCGCCCTGGGCGCTGATGCCGCCGGGCACCGAGTCGCCGATGCGCATCCTGATCCTGCTGCTGGGCATGTTCGCGGTGCTGATGGGCTCGGTGCCGGTGATCGCCACCTGGCGCGCGATGGTGCCCGTGGTCACGATCCCGCTCACGCTGGGCGTGGTCACGCGCTTCGCCTGGATGGGCGGCACCGATGGCTGGTTCACCTGCGTGGTGGGCCTGCTGTTCGGCGGCTCGATGGCGCGCTATGCGCTGTCGCAGCACCAGCTGATCCGGCGCAGCCTGTCCGACCAGATCGACAAGGAACTGCTGAGCGAGCAGCTGCTGCGCCAGTCCTTCGAGCTGCAGCGGCTCAACCGCGAGCGCAGCCGCTTCTTCGCCTCGGCCAGCCACGACCTGCGCCAGCCCGTGCATGCGCTGGCGCTGTTCTCGCGCTCGCTCGAGCGCGACCTGGCCGACCATCCGCTGGCGCCCGTGGCCGGCCGCGTGGTGCAGGCCACCGATGCGGTGAGCGGCCTGCTCAACGCGATGCTCGACATCTCGAAGATCGATGCCGGCACCGTGGTGCCGCAGCCGGTACGAATGGCGGTGGACCCGCTGTTCCTGCGGCTGTCGCAGATCTTCGAGCCGCGCACCCAGCAGGCGGGCTTGGCGCTGCGCTTCCACACCGCGCCCGAATGGCTGCAGACCGATGGCGACCTGCTGCTGCGCGTGCTGACCAACTTCGTCGACAACGCGCTCAAGTACACGCGCCAGGGCGGCATCCTCGTGAGCGCGCGGCCGCGCGGCGACCGCCTGCGGCTGGCCGTGTGGGACACCGGCCTGGGCATCGCGCCCGAGCACCTGCCCCATGTGTTCGACGAGTTCTACCAGGTCGACAACCCGCAGCGCGACGTCGCGCGCGGCCTGGGCATCGGGCTGGCGATCGTCAAGCGGCTGGTGGACCTGCTCGGCGGCGAGATCGGCGTGCGTTCGCGGCTCGGCCACGGCAGCGTGTTCTGGGTCGACCTGCCGCGCCGCCCGCCCGTGCCCGCCGCCTTGCCCGTCGCGCCCGCGGCCATGCCCGATGCCGCGCAGGCCGACAGCACCGAACCGCCGCTGGTGCCGCCACGCGTGCTGCTGCTCGACGACGAGCAGCCGGTGGGCGAGGCGGTGCGCATGTGGCTCGCGCCCTACTGCGAGCGCATCGAGATCACCTGCCGGCTCGCCGATGCCAGCGCGCAGGTGCGCGCCACGCCCGACGGCTTCGACGCCTTCCTCATCGACTTCCGGCTCGCCGATCCGCAGGACGGCATCGAGGCGACCGCCGAACTGCGCCGGCTCGCCGGCCGCCGCGTGCCCACGATCCTGGTCACGGGCGATACCGATCCCGAGCGGGTGCGCGCGGCCTATGCCAGCGGGCTGGTCGTGATGTTCAAGCCGGTGCAGCCGGAGGTGCTGTTGCGCACGTTGCACCAGATCATTCGCGGGGAGCACAAAGAGCGGGGCTGAGAGGGCCCCGCGGGCGATCTGCGACACCCGCGGTTCAGGTGTCCGCCGACTCCACGCCAACGTCGCACCAGATCATCCTTTGCATGCTCTCGAAGCTGCGCAGAAGTGGGTGTCACCCCGAAAGGAATCGCGTCGTCAGGCCTTCGGCGCCTCGTCGCGCAACCGCCGCCACAGCGTCGAACGGCTGATGCCGAGAATGACGCAGGCCTGGTCCTGGTCACCCTGGACCGACTGCAGTACCTCGCGCACCCGTTGCCGCTCCGCGGCCGTGCGCGCGCCCTTGAGCAGGCGATTGCGCGCGGGCGCCGGACGCGCCTGCGTGCATTCCGCGAACACCTCGAGCAGCCGGGCGCGGTCCAGCCGGCCCTCGGGCGCCAGGTAGCCGTGGCAGGCCAGCAGGCGCTCGACGAGGTTCTCGAGTTCGCGCACATTGCCGGGCCAGCCGTAGCCCGCGGCCAGCTCCAGCAAGGCGGCGAGCCAGGCCGATGCCCGGTCCGCGGGCACACCCGCCGCGGGCGCGCGGCGCGCCATCAGGCCGGCGGCCAGGGACGCGATATCGGCACCGCGCTCGCGCAGCGGTGGCGTCTCGATGCGCAGCACCGCGAGCCGGTAGTACAGGTCACGCCGAAAGAGGCCACGCTCCACCTGGCCCGCCAGGTCGGCATGGGTGGCCGCGATCACGCGCAGGTCGACCGGCACCGCCGCGGTCGCGCCCACGCGCAGCACCTCCCGCTCCTGCAGCACGCGCAGCAACCGGGTCTGCAGCGCCAGGGGCATGTCCCCGATCTCGTCGAGGAACAGGGTGCCCGTGTGGGCGGCCTCGATCAGGCCGGTCTTGCCGCCGCGCCGCGCGCCGGTGAAGGCGCCTTCCTCGTGGCCGAACAATTCGCTTTCGAGCAGGCTCTCTCCCAGCGCGGCGCAATTCACGGCCAGGAAGGGCTGGGTGGCGCGCCGGCTCGCGCTGTGGATGCCCTGGGCCACCAGTTCCTTGCCGGTGCCGCTCTCGCCGACGATGAGCACGGTGGCGTCGCTGGCCGCGCACTGCCGCGCCAGCTCGCGCACGCGCCGTGCCGCGGCGCCGTCGCCCGCGAAGGCCTCGATCCGGTAGCGCGCGGGCGCGCCGCGTTGCCGCTGGTTGGCGCGCAGGTGGCGGTCGGCGCGCTGGATCGCGGCAGGGTCGCGGCACACCAGCAGCGCGCCGGTGACCTCGCCGTTCTCGACGATGGGCGCGCGCCGCACGACCAGCGTGCGCATGCCGATCTGCAGCACCTCCTCGACCGGGGCTTCGCCCAGGCGCAGGGTGGCGCCGAGGTCCAGCACGGGCTCCACCTCGCTCAGCACGCGGCCGACGAGCTGCGCCACGGAAGCGCCGAGCAGTTGCGCCATGGCAGGGTTCAGGGCCTCGATGCGCTGGCGCAGGTCGACCGCGACCACGCCGTCCTGCAACTGGCCGAGGATGGTGCCGAGCCGTTCGCGGCGCGCGCGCTCGGCATGGCCGTGGCGTGCCAGGTGGAGGGCGTCCTGCAGCGCCTGGCGCACCGCATCCTCGGAGTACATCAGCACGCTGGCGATGCCGGCCTGCTCGGCCAGGTCGGCCACCAGCCCGGGCGACACCACGGCCTCGATGCCGGCGGCGCGCAGGGCCTCCACGCAGGCCGGCGCGTCCTCCGCGCCGCGGTAGCTGAACTGCGCGATGCCCATGCCGAACAGCGCGTCGAGCTGCGCAAGGTGCTCCGACGGACCGTCGAACGACACCAGACCTACCCGGGGCGAGAGGGCGCGCGCCGCGGCCAGCGCGCGCATCAGGTCGAAGCCGCGCACCTCCACGATGGCCACCGGAATGTCCAGGTGCCGGCGCAGCCATTCGCCGCTGGCGCCCGCGGCCACCACCGCGTCGACGGGGCGCCGGGCATGCAGCGCGCGCACGGCCGCCACGGCATCGTCGAAGGCCTGCCCGACCAGCTCGACCTCCGCCTGCCCGGCCACCTCCGGTATCAGCCGCGCCAGCACGCGGCCCAGTCGGTGGCGGGCCACGGCCACGATGTGCAGCGGCCGCGGCGTGGTGGGGGAATGAGGGCTCGGAGCGGCGGGCAATGTATTCATTTCAATGGATTTCATTGTCTCATTCATGAAATCAGATTGAAATCAAGAACGGGACGAGCACTCGCCGAGGCAGCGCGAATTCCTTTCGAATCAATGACTTGGAAACGAGGGCCGCACCCCTGGCGCCGATGGCACAACGCTTGCGCAAACCCCGGCTTCCAGCCCAAAACCAAGGAGACCTCCGTGCGCTTCCATCGCCTTTCCACCATCGCCTGCCTGACCGCCACCGCGCTGGCCTGTGCCTTGCCGCTGGCCGCGCAGGCCCAGGCCTGGCCCGCCAAGTCCATCCGCTTCGTCGTGCCGTTCGCGGCGGGCGGCGCCAACGACCTGCTGGCGCGCTCGGCGGCCGAAGGGGCGGCCAAGGTGCTGGGCCAGCCGGTCATCATCGACAACCGTCCCGGCGCGGGCGGCTCGCTCGGCGCCGACCTGGTGGCGCGCAGCGCGCCCGACGGCTACACCTTCCTGATCAGCGCCGCGGGCGTGATCTCCAACAGCATGATCAAGAAGTCCCTGCCGTTCAAGGACGAGGACCTGGTGCCCGTGGTCATGATCGGCCTGGCGCCCTCGGTGATCGTGGTGCCCCAGTCGGCCCCGTACGACAACCTGCGCGACTTCGTCGAGGCCTCGAAGAAGGGCGCGGGCTTCAACTTCGCGACCGCGGGCACCGGCAGCACGCCGCACTTCGTGGCCGAGATGCTCAACGTGAAGTACGGCGCGAAGCTGCAGGCCGTGCCGTACAAGAGCGGCTCGGAGAGCACGACGGCCGTGCTGGGCGGGCAGGTCGAGGGCACCTCCGAGGCCAGCATCATCGCGTTGCCGCACATCCGGGGCGAGGGCAAGTTCAAGCCGCTGGCCACCACCTGGACCCAGCGCATCTCGGCCTACCCGCAACTGCCCACGGCCGTCGAGCAGGGCTTCCCTGAGCTGCAGATCGCGCACTGGGCCGGGCTGCATGCGCCGCGCGGCACGCCCAACGACATCCTGGACAAGCTCGCCGCCGCCGTCGACAAGGCCATGCGCGACCCCGCCACCGTGGCCAAGCTCCAGGGCCTGGGCATCGAGCCCGTGGGCGGCACGCGCCAGGAGTTCGTGAAGTTCACCGATGCCGAGCGCAAGCGCCTGGGCGAGATCGTCAAGGCGGCCCGGATGCAGGAGAAGTGAGCGCACCGCGGGCTCTTCTTCCTTTTCCTTCCAGCCGATCCATGAATACCAAACAACAATTGCGCGCCCTGGCGCAGGCCCGCCGCGGCGTCATCGTTCCGGGCGCCTTCAATGCCCTGTCGGCCCGCATCGTCGAGGACCTGGGCTTCGAGGCGATCTACATCACCGGCGCCGGCGTCACCAACATGTGGTTCGGCCTGCCGGACCAGGGCTTCGTGGGCCTGGCCGAGATGGCCGACCACACGGCGCGCATCCGCGATGCGGTGCGCGTGCCGCTGATCGTCGATGCCGACACCGGCTTCGGCAACGCGCTCAACGTGCGCCATGCGGTGCGCACCCTCGAGCGCGCGGGCGCCGACTGCATCCAGCTCGAGGACCAGATCGCGCCCAAGCGCTGCGGCCACTTCGAGGGCAAGGCCGTCATCTCGACGGAGGAGGCCGTGAGCAAGATCAAGGCGGCCGTCGATGCGCGGCAGGACCCCGACCTGCTGATCCTGGCGCGCACCGACGCCTGTGCCGTGCTGGGCTTCGAAGCCGCGATCGAGCGCGCGCAGCAGTTCGCCGAGGCCGGCGCCGACATCCTGTTCGTCGAGGCGGTCACCAGCGCCGAGCAGATCCGCGCCTTGCCGCAGCGCCTCGACCGGCCACAGCTCATGAACATGGTGATCGGCGGCAAGACGCCCGTCTTCGGCGCCGAGGACCTCGGCGGCATGGGCTATGGCCTCGTGCTGTACGCGAACGCCGCGCTGCAGGGCGCCGTGGTCGGCATGCAGAAGGCGCTCACGGTGCTGCGCGATGCGAGGCGGCTCGAGGAAGATCCCGCGCTGGTCGCTCCGTTCGCCGAGCGCCAGCGGCTGGTGGGCAAGCCCGAATGGGATGCGCTCGAGCGACGCTACACATGAAGGGGGTGTTCGGGCGTTGAGGGGCGTGGACCCTTCATCGCTGCCCGGACGCGAACAGTTCCAGGTGCCCGCTGCGCAGCTGGAACTTCTGCACCTTGCCCGTCGGCGTCATCGGCAGCGCGTCGACGAAGCGGATCGACTTCGGCACCTCGAAGCGGCCCAGGCGCTCGCGGCAGAAGGCCAGCAGCTCGTCCTCGCCACAGGCTTCGGCGGCGGGGCGCCGCACCACGAAGGCCGCGACCGCCTCGCCCCAGTGCGGATGCGGCAGGCCCACCACGGCCGCGGCGCCCACCGCGGGATGGGCCAGCAGCACCGCCTCGAGCTTGATGCTCGAGACGTTCTCGCCGCCGGACTTGATCATGTCCTTCTTGCGGTCGAGGAACAGCATCTGCCCGTCGGCCTCGAACATGCCGATGTCGCCCGTGTGGTGCCAGCCGAAGCGGCGCGCAACGGCCGTCGCCTCGGGGTCCTTGAGGTAGCCGAGGAAGACGTTGGGACCGCGATGGACGATCTCGCCGATCTCGCCCGGTCCGAGCAGGCGGCCGTCATCGTCCATCACCGCGGTCTCGACGCCCGCCACCGACATGCCCCAGCAGTTGCCGTCCTTGCCGGGATGGTCGCTCGCGCGGTAGACCATGGTCGGCGGGTACATCTCGGTCTGGCCGGTGCCCAGGCGCACATCGGCGCACATCTCGCTGCGGATCTGCGCGAGCAGGTTCTTCGGTATCGGCGCCAGGCCGTACATGCACAGGCGCAGCGACGAGAGATCGGTGGCGGGGCGCCGCGGATGCTTCATCAGCGCGTCGTACATCATCGGCAGGCACGACAGCCAACTGATGCGCTCGCGCTCGATCGCCGCCAGCATGGCCGCGGGATCGAAGCCGCTGGCCAGCCAGATCGTGGCGCCCGTCAGCAGCGCGCCCATGCTGATGGTGTGCTGCGCGCAATGGAACAGCGGCAGCACCGAGCCGACCACGTCGTGCTCGGTGGCCTCGAAGCTCTGCGCGCAGCTCAGCAGCGCGCCATGCACCGAGCGGTGCGAATGCATCACGCCCTTCTGCTTGCCGGTGGTGCCGCTGGTGTACATGATCAGCGCGAGCTCGTCGTCGCCGCCCGGCGCGCCCAGCGGCTGCGTGGGCGCGCGCGAGGCCAGCGCGTCGAAGGGCAGGGTGCCCGCGGCGGCCGGCTGCGGGCCGCCGATCACCACCGTCAGCAGGCCCAGGCGCCCGATCAGCGCGCGCAGCGCCGGCACGGCGTAGAGCGCGGCGTCGATGAAGGCACCCCCGACCTCGGCATGGCTCAGCACGTGCTCGATCGCGGCCGCGTCGAGCTGCACGTTGACCGGCACCCAGACATTGCCGGACTTGTGGATGGCCTGGATCGCGCTCAGGTGCTCGATCGAGTTGAGGCACAGCGTCGCGATGCGGTGGCCCGTGAATCCCTGGTCGCGCAGCGCCTCGCCGACGCGCTCGCTGCCGGCGTCGAGTTCGGCGAAGCTGATGCGCCGCTCGCCCTGGATCACGGCGGTCTTGCCGGGATGGCGGCGGGCGCCGCGGCGCACGATGTCGGCGAGGGACACGCGCGCGATGGCCGCGCGTTCGGGGTCGATGGTCTGCATGCGGGGGTCTCCTGAAGGGGGGCGAAGCGAAGAGGTCACGGTTCCACGAAGAAGTCGATCAGCGGCTCGACGCCCGGCGTCACGAGGTAGGGCGCGAAGTCGGTGACGCCGGCCTCGCGCAGCACCTGCTCGTCGAGCAGCAGCTGGCCCGTGAGTTCGCGGCTCGGCCGGGTCAGGATGTGCCAGGCGGCGTCGGCCATGACGGCCGGCACGCGCGCCTGGCCCGCCACCTCGGGCGCCGCGATGCGCAGCGCGCTGGTGGCGATCACGGTGCGCGGCCACAACGAATTGCTCGCGATACTGCGTTCGCGCAGCTCCTCGGCCAGGCCGCGGCTCAGCATGCTCATCGCGTATTTCGAGGTGGTGTAGGCCGCATGGCGCGCGAACCACTTGGGGTTCAGGTCCAGCGGCGGCGACAGGGTCAGGATGTGCGGATTGGCGGCCTTCTCGAGGTGCGGAAGGCAAGCCTGCGCGCAGAGGTAGCTGCCGCGCGCGTTGATCTCGAACATCAGGTCGTAGCGCTTCATCGGCGTGCGCTCCACCGTCTCGAGGTGGATCGCGCTGGCGTTGTTGACCAGGATGTCGATGCCGCCGAAGCGCGCCACGGCGGCATCGACGGCCGCGCGAACCTGCGCTTCGTCGCGCACGTCGACCACCACCGCGAGCGCCTGGCCGCCGGCCGCGACGATTTCCTCGGCGGCGCTGTGGATGGTGCCCGGCAGGCACGGGTCGGCCGTCGCGGTCTTGGCGGCGACCACGATGTTGGCACCGTCGCGCGCGGCCCGCAGCGCGATGGCCTTGCCGATGCCGCGGCTCGCACCGGTGACGAAGAGGGTCTTGGATCTGAGGGAAGGCATGAACGCTCCGGAATCGCGATCGCTCGATCGCGGGATGCGCAGGCTATGCGCGCCGGGCGGGGCGGCGCTTGCGCAGACTGGCTGGCATGGCGGCGCGCGGCAACTCAGCCAATCGACGCAAGGCGCGCCGGCACGCTGCGAGCGACGATCGGCGAGCCCACTTCCGGCGTCGAGCCCCGCACCCGATGATCACGCTCTACCACTGCGCGAATGCCCGTTCGTTCCGCGTTCTCTGGATGCTCGAGGAACTGGGCACGCCGTACCGGCTGGAGATGCTGCCGTTTCCGCCGCGCGTGCTGCGGCGCGACTACCTCGCGATCCATCCGCAGGGCACGGTGCCGCTGCTGGTCGATGGCGAGATCCGCATGAACGAGTCGGTCGCGATCTGTCAGTACCTGGCCAGCCTGCATGCGCCGACGCCGCTGAACGTGGAACGCGACGAGGCCGGCTATGCGCAGTACCTCAACTGGCTGCACTTCGGCGAGGCCTCGCTGACCTTTCCGCAGGCCCTGGTGCTGCGCTACGGCACGCTCGAGCCGCAGGAGCGCCGGCTGCCCCAGGCCGCGCAGGACTACGCGCAGTTCTTCCACGGCCGCCTGCGGACGATCGAGCAGCTGCTCGAGACACAGGACTTCGCCTGCGCCGGCCGCTTCACGGCCGCCGACATCTCGCTCGGCTATGCGCTGATGCTGGCGCGCGTGCTGGGGCTGCACGAGCGCTTCGGCCCGGCGGTGCACGCGTACTGGTCGCGGCTGAGCGCGCGCGCGGGCTTCGAGCGCGCGATGGCGGTGCAGGAAGAGGCGGCCGCGCGGCTGGAGCTGCCGTTGGTGCCGACGGCCGGCGTGGGCACCGGCAGGCGGCCGCCGGCGCACGGCTGAAGCGCGGGCCGCTAGAGCGAGAGCGTGCCTTCCACGCAGCTCACGCAGGCACCGCCCACGCGCACCTTGCCGTGGGCATCGACGCGCACCTTCACGCGCCCATCGCGTCCCACGCAGCGCCCCTGCGCGGCCACGTAGGCGATGCCGTCGGGCGGCAGCAGGCCGCGCTCCCACTGGAAGGCCGCCGCGCTGGCATTGCCGCTGCCGCAGACGGGGTCTTCCTCGACCCCGCTCGAGGGCGCGAAGGCCCGGACCTCCATCGACACCTCGCCTTGCGGGTAGCGGCCGTACACGATGAGGCCGGTGACGCCGAGACGGCGCTCGAAGGCCGCGAGCCGCGCGAAGTCGGGCTGCAGGTCGATCACCGTGGCCGCGTCGGCCAGCGGCAGCACGACCCAGCGCGGGCCCACGTCCACGATGGCCGGCGCGGCCTCGGGGCTCGGCTGGCGGCCCAGGATGCGCCCGAGCTCCGCGAGGTCGTCGGCCGCCAGCGGCGCCAGTTGCGCGGAGGGCAGGGCGAAGGCCAGTTCGCGGCCCTCGGGGCCGTCCTCCACCGTCACGTCGACGAGGCCGACACCGCACTGCTGCACCAGCCGGCCGCCGTCGCGCAGCGCGCCCCGTTTGGCTTCGAGGAAGGCATGCGCGCTGCCCAGGGTCGGATGGCCGGCGAAGGGCAGCTCGTTGCGCGGCGTGAAGATGCGCAGCCGATAGTCGGCCTCGGGCACGGTGGGCGGCAGCACGAAGGTGGTTTCCGAGAGATTGGTCCAGCGCGCGATGGCCTGCATGGCCTCGGTGTCCAGGCCGTCGGCGTCGAACACCACGGCCACGGGATTGCCGGCCAGCGGTCGGGCGGTGAAGACGTCGACCACGGTGTAGCGATGGGGTCGTTTCATGCGGGGCTCCAGGGGATGTCGGTGCGTCAGGCAGTGTCGTGCATTCACTTCGCGGCGGCGTCCAGCACCGTCGAAAGGGCGGACAGCGCGGGTGCCAGGCGGTCGGGCGGCAGGTAGCCGAAGCCCAGGCGAAAGACGCGCTCGCTCTCGCCGAACCAGGCGCCCGAGGCCAGCTGCAGTTCGTGCCGCGGCAGCAGGTCCCAGAAGCGCGAGACGGCCGCGTCGTCGAAGCGATCGGCGCGCAGGCGCAGGCAGCACAGCGCGCCGCCGTCCGGGCGGATCCATTCGATGCGCTCGCGCTCGGCCTCGCACCAGGCCGCCAGTGCCGCGAGGCCTTCGGCGAGCAGCCGGCGGCGCGGCGCGAGCACGAGCTCGCGATGGCGCAGCAGCGCGGTGGCCAGCGCCTCGTCGAGCACCGAGCCCGAGATCACGGTGTTCATCTTGGCCACGACCAGCCGCGCGCGCAGGTCCGCATCGGGCACCGTGAGCCAACCGGTGCGCAGGCCCGGCGCGCCCAATGCCTTCGACACCGAGGCGCCCGTGACGATGCGCGGATGCAGCGCGGCCAGGCTTTCCGGCACGGCCTCGCCGCCGTAGCCGGCCTCGCGGTAGGTCTCGTCGATGAACAGGATGGCCTGCGGCGCCTGGCTTTGCAGCAGCGCGAGCAGTTGCTCGATGGCGGCGCGCGGCGTGCGCACCCCGCTGGGGTTCTGCGGCGAGGCGAGGCTCACGAGCCTCGTCTTCGGCGACAGGCTGGCGGCGATCGGGTCCAGGTCGAGCCGGTAGCCGTTCTCGAAGCGCAGCCCGACCTCGCGCACGGTGACACCCGCGCCGCGCAGGCAGTCGCGGCTCGGCGGAAAGCAGGGCGTCACGAGCACCGCTTCGTCGCCGGGCCGGCAGACCTCGAAGGCCAGCAGGAACAGCCCGAGCGCCGTGCCCTGGGTGGTGACGATCTGCTCGGCGGGCACGCCGCAGGCCTTGGCGATCTCCTCGCGCAGTTCGACCGAGCCGGCCGAGCGGCCGTAACCCAGCTTCAGGCCGCGCAAGGTCTCGAGCCCGGCCATGTCGAGCACGTCGCCGACCGTCAGGTCCTGCGAGGTGCTCTCGGCCAGGTTGAACGGCCGGTTCACGTCGAGCAGGGAAATGATCTCGTTGCAGGGAAAGCGGCCGCGCCACGCCGGCTGTGCCGCCGCGGGGGCTTCGTTTTCAAGCACTGTCATTCGTTTCCAGGTCGCCCGGGTGGGAGGGTCATCCAGCGCCCGGGGCGTGTCGGGCAGCGGGAAATACCGGCCATGCTAGTGATCGCCGGGCCATCGGAACAGCCACAATTTCCGTGAATTCGGACCAGCACAGTTCGCGTGCCTTCGGAAGCCGCTTCACCCACAATCGAGCCTCGTCATGCACGAGCCCCCCATGAACACAGGCACCCTTCAGCGCAACAGGCAAGCGGCCGGCAACGTGCCCGCACCCCATCGCTACGAGCAGCTCGCGGAACTCATCGTCGACACGATCGACAACGGCACGCTCGCGCCCGGCGAGCGCCTGCCGTCGGTGCGCGCCGTCAGCGAGCAGCACGGCATCAGCATCTCGACGGTGCTGCAGGCCTACCGCCTGCTCGAGGACCGCGGCGTGCTGGTCGCGCGGCCACAGTCGGGCTTCTACGTCGCCGCCACGCAGGGCGGAACGCTGGCGCTGCCCTCGGCCTCGCGCCTGCGTTCGAAGGCCTCGACCGTGTCGATCAGCGGCGCCGTCGCGGCCCTGCTCGAGCACGCCTCCAACCCGGCGCTCGTGCCGCTGGGCTGCGCGGTGCCCGACGCGGCCCTGCTGCGTTCCCACCGGCTCGACCTCGCGCTCGCGCGTGCCGCGCGCCAGCATGGCGATCGCCACAACGTCTACGGCACGCCGCGCGGCGACCCGCGGCTGCGCCGCGAGATCTCGCGGCGCGCAATGCGCATCGGGCATGCGCTGTCGCCCGACGACGTGGTCATCACCAACGGCTGCACCGAAGCCTTCACGCTCGCGCTGAGCGCCGTCGCCAGGCCCGGCGACACCATCGCGGTGGAGTCGCCCACCTACTTCGGTTTTCTCCACACGCTCGAGGTGCTCGGACTCAAGGTGCTGGAGCTGCCCACCGATCCCGTCGAGGGCATCCACATCGAGGCCTTCGCTCGGCTGCTCGATGCCGGCCCGGTGGCGGCCTGCCTGCTGTCGTCGAGCTTCAGCAATCCGCTGGGCGTGTCGATGCCCGATGCACGCAAGCGAGAGCTGCTGGCCTTGCTCGCGCGGCACGACGTGCCGCTGATCGAGGACGATGTCTACGGCGACATCCACTTCGCGCGCGAGCGGCCCACGCCCTTCATCGCGCTCGACGGCGGCGCGAACACCCTCTACTGCAGCTCGTTCTCGAAGAGCCTCGCGCCCGGCTACCGCGTGGGCTGGATCGCGCCCGGCAAATACGCGCAGCAGGTGGTCGACCGCAAGCTCGCCTTCAGTCTCTGCAGCCCGGTGCTGCCGCAGATCGCGCTCGCCGACTTCCTTGCCAGCGGCGCCTACGACGCGCACATGCGCCGATTGCGCCGCCTGCTCGAAGAGAACCTGCGGCACCTGACCCGCGCCATCGAGGCCAGTTTTCCAGCCGAGACACGCGTCAGCCGGCCTGCCGGGGGCTTCGCGCTGTGGGTCGAACTGCCGCGCGGCTTCGACTCGCGCGCGATGTTCGACGCGGCGCTCGAGCTCGGCATCTGCTTCGCGCCGGGCGATGTCTTCTCGGCGAGCCGGCGCTTTCGCAACTGCCTGCGACTGAGCGCCGGCTGGCGCTGGAGCGAGCGGATCGAGGAGGGGGTTCGGCGGCTGGGGCAGCTCGCAGGCCGCCAGCACCGGTCCTGAGCTTCCAGGGGCCTGCGAACACGATGCAAGGGGTCGCGAAGCTCGCCAGAGCCCGTCCATCACGGCGCGTGATGCCGCGTGTCCATCCGCACATGCAAGAAACGCAGCGCTGAGGGGCGGGCTCTGGCGAGCTTTCCCCCGGGTTGCCCCGCAAAGGGGCTCGTTGTAGTGCTGACAGGCCCTAAGCCGAAAGCCGGGTGAATTGCGCCCGCGAGAGGAGTCGCCTGAAGTCGCCGTCGAACGTCACCAGGTGTTCGCCCTGGTGGGCGACAGCCGCCGCCAGCCATGCGTCCGGTATATCGTTCGCTGCCAGCTTGTTGTTGGTGCAGATTTCGCGCAGCAAATGCCACTCGCCGCCGAGCTGCGGCTGCTCCACTCCCGGGGCTTCGAGAATCGCATCGACGAACTTCAACGCCGCGCTGATCGGCGTAGGCGTTACGAAAACTCTCGGGTTCGTGACGAGTCGAAGGAAACTGGCAATCACCATGGGCTGCAGCGCAAGCGGCCTTCCCGCACTGGCGCCTGCAAGGGCCTGCTCGAGCCATGCAAGCGCGGGCACGTGTTGCGGATGGTCGCTCCTCGAGGCGGCGACCAGGATATTCACATCAGGCGTCACGATCGGCGGCGTCCAGCATTTCCTTGTTGCTCAAGCCGCTGATGCCATCGACCAATCCGCCCTTGCCGCGAAACACTGGCAAGCGAACGGCGCCGGTCGGAAGGGGCCTCGCCTTCAGCCGCAGCTGCAGTCCTTCCTCGATGAGGCGCGTGAGACTCGTGCGTTGCTGCACTGCCATCGCCTTGGCCTGCGTCAGCAAGCTGTCATTGAGATTGAGCGTAGTCTTCATGAGGTCGCCGCGAGATTTTCGATACAGATTTCTGTATCGTAGTTCGATTGCCACGAAAGTCAACCTGACGCGCTCGCCGAGGCAGCGTCCCGAACAAACCGCCCGCGCGTCGAACCTCACCACGCAGGAGCGCGCCGCCCCTCCTCGGCGAGGAACTCGACCAGCGTCGGCAGCGAGGCATCCATCGGCCGGTTGGCACGCACGCGCATCACGTATCCCCATGAGCCGGCCATGCGCAGGCCCGGCGTCAGCGCCACCAGCCGGCCGCGCGCCAGTTCCTCGTCGACCAGCGGCGCACGCCCCAGCGCGATGCCCACGCCCGCCGCGGCAGCCGCGACCACGGTGCTCAGGCCGCTGAGCACCAGCGGCTCCTGGCTCGCGCTGTCGGGCAGGCCCAATCGGGGACGCCAGGTGCGCCAGTCGGTCTCGGGGCTGTCGATGTGCTTCTCCTCGAGCCAGCGGTGGCGCGCGAACACGCGCGGGTCGTCGCGCTCGCCGGGCTCGACCAGCGCGGGGCTGCACACCGGCACCACGGTCTCTGTCATCAGCGGGATGTCGCCGGGCGCCGCGAGGTGCGGGCCGAGCGCGCGCACGTGCAGGAACGCGAGATCGATGTCCTGCGCGTCCCAGGCGGGATCCTGGCTGGCGTGCAGGAACAGCTGGATGTCGATGTCGGGATGCAGCTCGATGAAGCGCCCGATCCGCGGCGCCAGCCACAGCGCCGCCAGCGACGGGTTGGCCGAGATGTTGAGGCTGTTGCGCCGCGTGCCATGGGCACCGGCGCGGGTGTTGCGGCATGCCGTTTCGAGCAGGGTCAAGGCCTGTTGCACCGACACCAGCAGCGCGGCGCCGGCCTCGGTGGTCCGCGCGCGACGCACCGTGCCGCCACGATGCAGCAGGGTCACGCCGAGGTCTTCCTCGAGCGCGCGCAACTGGTGGCTGATGGCGCTCTTCGTGACATGGAGTTCGGAGGCGGCACGGCTCAGGCTGCCCAGGCGGGCAACGGCTTCGAAGGCGCGCAAGGCAGCCAGTGGTGGCATGGGGCGGGGTGGAGCGGCAAAGGGTGCAATCTATCTCAACCCAGGATTGAAAAACCATCGCTTTCGCCGCCCCGCGCGATGCATGACGATGACGGCCCGACAGGAAGAACTGATCGCACCACCATGTATTTCGATATTCGGCTTTGGCAATTGACAGCGGGCCTGCGCCTGCAGATGGCGGGCGGCATCCTGCTCGGCCTGCTGGCGCTGGCGGCCGGCATCGCGCGCTACGTGTTCCTCGGCCAGTTGCTGGCACGCGTGTTCGACGGCGCGCCCTACGGCGACTGGATCGCACCGGCCGCCTGCGTGGGCGCGATGGTGCTGCTGCGCGCACTGTTCGACCATCTGCGCACGGTGCAGGCCAACCGCGCCTCGGCCGAGGTGCAGCAGGCGCTGCGCGCACGGCTCTACGACCGCATCGTGGCACTGGGCCCGGCCTGGTTCGCCAACCAGCGCACCGGCGGCGTGATGCTGACGGTGGTCGATGGCGTGGAGCAGTTGCAGACCTTCTTCGGCCAGTACCTGCCGCAGGTCGTGATCGCGGCCGCGGCGCCGTTCGCCATCTTCGCGGTCATCGCCTTCTGGGACCTGCCGACCGCGCTCGTCTTCCTGGCCGCGGCGCTGTTCGCGCTGCTCGGGCCGATGGCCGTCCACATGCTCGACAGCCGCGCGAGCCTGGCGCGCACGCGCTCGCTCAACGAATTCGGCGAGGAGTTCCTCGATGCGATGCAGGGCTTGCCCACGCTGAAGGCCTACGGCCAGGGCAAGGCCTGGGGCGAGCGGCTGGCGGCCCGCGCGCACAAGCTCTCGGACAACACCTTCTGGGTGCTGTCGGTGAGCCTGCTGACGCGCGGCATCAGCGACCTCGGCGTGGCACTCGGTGCCGCGCTGGCGCTCACGGTGGGCGCCTGGCGCGTGACGGCCGGCGACATGAGCGTGGAAGCCCTGCTGATCGTGCTGATGGCCGGCACCGAGATCTTCCGTCCGCTGCGCGAGCTGCGCTCCGTGCTGCACCGGGGCATGCTGGGGCAATCGGCCGCGGCGAGCATCCATGCGCTGATGGATGCGCAAGCACCGACGGCCTCGCCTGAAACGACGCCGAACGCCGCCGGGCCCGCGCATCTCGCGCCCACCATCGAATTCGACGCCGTGGCCTTCTCCTATTCGCCGCAGCGCGCGGCCCACCAGGGCCTGTCGTTCCGCATCACGGCCGGCGAACGCGTGGGCATCGTGGGCCCGAGCGGGGCCGGCAAGTCCACCATCGTGCGGCTGCTGCTGCGCGAGTTCGTGCCGCAATCGGGCACGGTGCGCGTCGGCGGCCACGACGTCAACGGCCTGGCCACGCAGACCCTGCTGGGCCACATGGCGCTGGTGAGCCAGGACATCACGCTGTTCCACGGCACGCTCGACGACAACCTGCGCCTGGGCCGGCCCGATGCCACCCACGAGCAGGTGCGCGCCGCGGCGCGGGCCGCCAACATCGACGACTTCATCATGGCGCTGCCGCAGGGCTACGCCACCCAGGTCGGCGAGCGCGGCCTGCAGCTCTCGGGCGGCCAGCGCCAGCGCGTGGCGATCGCGCGTGCCCTGCTGCGCGACGCGCCGATCCTGATCCTCGACGAGGCGCTGTCCTCGGTCGACACCGAGAACGAGGCGCTGATCCAGCAGGCGCTGGACCGCCTGATGGTCGGGCGCACCACGCTGATCCTCGCGCACCGGCTGGCCAGCATCATCGGCGCCGACCGCTGCCTGGTGCTCGATCAGGGGCGCGTGGTCGAGGAGGGCCGCCATGCGGTGCTGATGCAGCGGCAGGGCCTCTACCACCGCCTGATGCACGAACAGGCCGTGGGCCTGGCCGGCGCGGCGCCCGCGCCTGTCGATGCGCAGGCCGCATCGGTGCGGCGCATTGCCGCGGAAGAGGAGGGCGATCGCGGCCCCGCGCTGCGCCCGCTCGATGCCGATGCCGAGAAGGTCGGCTGGAAGGCCACGCTCGCCACCTTGCTGTCGGTGGTGCGGCCCTGGCGCGGCACGCTGATCGCCACCATCGTGTTGGGCGTGGCGCGTGTCGCGGCCTTCATCGGCGTCGGCGTGCTCAGCGCGCTGGTGGTGGCCGCGATCCGCGACGGCCGCGACACCTCGGCGCTGATCGTCGGCCTGCTGGTCGCGGCGCCGCTGGCCGCGCTGTTCCACTGGCTCGAGTCGTGGCTGGCCCATGCCATGGCCTACCAGCTGCTGGCCGACATGCGCGTGAAGCTCTACGACAAGCTCGAGCGACTGGCGCCGGCCTACCTGCTGCAGCGCCGTTCGGGCGACCTGGTCGCGCTCGCCACGCACGACGTGGAGATGGTCGAGTACTTCTACGCCCACACCATCGCGCCGGCCATCGTCTCGGTGCTGGTGCCGCTGTCGGTGCTGGGTTTCCTCGCGCTCTACAGCTGGCCCGTGGCGCTGGCGCTGCTGCCGTTCCTCGCCTATGCGCTGGTGTCGCCGATACGGGGCCGCCGCCAGGTCGATGCGCTCGGCGACCGCGCCCGCCATGCGCTGGGCGAGATGAGCGCCCATACCGCCGAGACCATCCAGGGCCTGGCCGACCTGACCGCCTTCCAGGCCACGGGCCGCCGCCGCGCGCAGTTCCTCGAGGTGGCGGACCGCAGCCGCGCGCGGCGCCTGGACATCCTGAACGACCTGTCGCGCCAGACCGCGTGGTTCGAGATCGCGATGGGCCTGGGCGGCCTGGCCGTGGCCGTGGTCGGCGCGCTGCAGGTCGCGAGCGGTGCCTTGCCGGCCGGCATGTTGCCGCTGCTGGTGCTGATCGCGCTCGCCACCTTCCTGCCGGTGTCGGAGATCTCGCAGGTCAGCCGCCAGCTGGCCGACACCATCGCGGCCACGCGCCGCCTGCACGTGGTCGAGAACGAGCCCGAGCCCGTGGTCGACGGCCCGCTGCCGCCGCCGGCCGCGGGCCGCGGCCTGTCGCTGGCCTTCGAGCGCGTCTGCTTCGCCTATCCGGGCAAGGCGCAGGACACCCTGCACGAGCTCGGCTTCGAGGTGCCGGCCGGCGCCACCGTGGCCGTGGTCGGCGCCTCGGGCGCCGGCAAGAGCACCGTGGCCAGCCTGCTGCTGCGCTTCTGGGATCCGCGCCAGGGCCGCGTGAAGCTCGACGGCGTGGACGTGCGCGAGCTGCGGCTCGACGGCCTGCGCGAACGCGTCGCGCTGGTGTCGCAGGACACCTACCTGTTCAACGACACGCTCGAGGCCAACATCCGCCTGGCGCGCCCCGATGCCAGCGGCGAGGAACTGGCGCTCGCGCTCGACCGCGCCGCGCTGACGGACTTCGTGCGCACGCTGCCCGAGGGCCTGGCCACGCGCGTCGGCGAACGCGGGATGCAGTTGTCGGGCGGCCAGCGCCAGCGCATCTCGATCGCGCGCGCCTTCCTCAAGAACGCGCCGGTGCTGATCCTCGACGAGGCCACCTCGCACCTGGACACGCTGTCGGAGCTGCAGGTGCGCGGCGCGCTCGATGCGCTGATGCGGCACCGGACCACGCTCGTGATCGCGCACCGGCTGTCGACCATCCGCGACGCCGACCTGATCCTGGTGCTGGAGCACGGCACGCTGGCGGAGGCCGGCACGCACGACGAGCTGCTGCGCCGGCAGGGGGTGTATGCGAAGCTGGCGAGCCACCAGGGCGCGAGTGCCGAACCATCGCAACGGGCGCGGGCATGAGGGTGCGCGGTCCGGCCCGCGGCGGGCTTCATAAGCCGCGCCTATCGCCCCATCCGATCAAACGATTGGCCTGAAATCGCGCGCTGCGAAACCATCTCCTCCGTGCAGCGATGTGCTGCCGCATCAACCAGGAGATGACTTTGGCCAAGATTGTTTGCGTGCTCTACGACGACCCCGTGACGGGCTATCCCACCACCTACGCCCGCGACGACCTGCCGCACCTGGAGCGCTATCCCGATGGACAGACGCTGCCCACGCCGCGGCGCATCGACTTCCAGCCCGGCACCCTGCTGGGCAGCGTCTCGGGCGAGCTGGGCCTGCGCAAGTACCTCGAGGCCAACGGCCACCAGCTCGTGGTCACCTCGAGCAAGGACGGCGCGGACAGCGTGCTCGACCGCGAGCTGCACGACGCCGAGATCGTGATCTCGCAGCCCTTCTGGCCCGCCTACATGACGGCCGAGCGCATCGCGAAGGCACCCAAGCTCAAGATGATCGTGACCGCGGGCATCGGCTCCGACCATACCGACCTGCAGGCCGCGATCGACCGCGGCATCACGGTGGCCGAGGTCACCTACTGCAACAGCAACAGCGTGGCCGAGCACGTGGTGATGATGACGCTGGGCCTGGTGCGCAACTACATCCCTTCGTACAACTGGGTGGTCAAGGGCGGCTGGAACATCGCCGACTGCGTGGCGCGCTCCTACGACCTCGAGGGCATGCAGGTGGGCACAGTGGCCGCGGGCCGCATCGGGCTGCGCGTGCTGCGGCTGCTCAAGCCCTTCGACGTGAAGCTGCACTACCTCGACCGCCACCGTCTGCCCGAGTCGGTCGAGAAGGAGCTCAACCTCACGCACCACACCAGCCTCGAGAGCCTGACCAAGGTCTGCGACGTGGTGACGCTGAACTGCCCGCTGCACCCGGAGACCGAGCACATGATCAATGCCGACAGCCTGAAGAAGTTCAAGCGCGGCGCCTACCTGATCAACACGGCGCGCGGCAAGCTGTGCGACCGCGACGCGATCGCCTCGGCGCTCGAGAGCGGCCAGCTCGCGGGCTATGCGGGCGACGTGTGGTTCCCGCAGCCCGCGCCGGCCGACCATCCGTGGCGCACGATGCCGCACCACGGCATGACGCCGCACATCTCGGGCACCAGCCTGTCGGCGCAGTCGCGTTATGCGGCCGGCACGCGCGAGATCCTCGAGTGCTACTTCGAGAACCGGCCGATTCGCAACGAGTACCTGATCGTGCAGGGCGGCCAGCTCGCGGGCGTGGGCGCGCATTCGTACAGCGCGGGCAATGCCACCGGCGGCTCGGAAGAAGCCGCGCGCTTCAAGAAGTAGCACCTCGTGCTCTCGACGACCGCGGCGCCTCGCAAGGAGGCAGGCGCGCCGCGGCGCGACCGGATCGCCAGCATCCTGCTGGCGGGCCTGGGCGCGTTCGTGGCGCTGGCAACGGTGGGCGCGCTGGCTGCGACCACGCACGACGCCTGGGTGATCGGTTCGTTCGGCGCCAGTTGCGTGCTGCTGTTCGGGTTTCCCGATGTGCCGTTCTCCCGTGCGAAGAACGTGATCGGCGGCCACCTGCTGTCCTCGGCGGTCGGCCTGCTGTTCCTGCACCTGCTGGGGCCGGGCTGGTGGGCCATGGCCGCGGCCGGCGCCTGCGCGGCGATGCTGATGATGGCCACCGACACGGTGCACCCGCCGGCCGGCAGCAACCCGGTCATCATCTTCCTGAGCCAGCCGGGCTGGGACTTCCTCGTGCTGCCGACCCTGGCCGGCGCCTGCGTGCTGGTGCTGCTGAGCCGGCTGTACCGCTTCGCGATCCGCTGCCGGGCCGCGAGACGGGCTGCGTGACCGCCTCGGGCGGTCGCCCGCCCGAGGCAGTGTTTCGAAATGGAACAACCGGCCTTTTCACCGCGCGGGCGCCGCACCCGATGTATTCTGGCAAGCACAACGCAATCCTGCGACAACGGCTCATCAGGAGACACCGGCATGCGCGACTACCTGCAGTTCTATATCGACGGCCATTGGGTCGACCCCGCCACGGCAAAGAGCATCGACGTGATCAACCCCGCGACCGAGAAGCCGGCCGGCCGCATCTCGATGGGTTCGGCCGCCGATGTCGATCGCGCGGTGCGCGCCGCTCGCGCCGCCTTCGGCGACTATTCGCGGACCAGCGTGCAGGAGCGCATCGCGCTGCTCGAGCGCATCGTGGCCGAATACAAGAAGCGCTATGCCGACATGGCGGCGGCCATCACCGAGGAGATGGGCGCGCCCGCCGCACTGGCCAGGGACGCCCAGGCCGCCATGGGCCTGGCGCACCTGCAGACCGCGCTCGAAGTCCTGAAGACCTACAGGTTCGACGAGGCGCGCGGCACCACCCTGCTGGTCAGGGAGCCGATCGGCGTGTGCGGCTTCATCACGCCCTGGAACTGGCCCGTCAACCAGATCGCCTGCAAGGTGGCGCCGGCGCTCGCGGTGGGCTGCACGATGGTGCTCAAGCCCTCGGAGATCGCGCCGTTCTCGGCGGTGATCTGGACCGAGATCCTGGATGCGGCCCAGGTGCCCGCCGGGGTCTTCAATCTCGTCAATGGCGACGGGCCGACCGTGGGCGCCGCGATCTCCAGCCATCCGGAAGTCGACATGGTGTCGTTCACGGGCTCCACGCGCGCCGGCATCGAGGTGGCGCGCAACGCGGCCCCCACCGTCAAGCGCGTGCACCAGGAGCTCGGCGGCAAGTCGCCGAACATCATCCTCGAGGACGCGGACTTCAAGCGCGCCGTGACGGCCGGCGTGCGCGGCGTGATGGGCAACTCGGGGCAGTCCTGCAATGCGCCCACGCGCATGCTGGTGCCCAATGCGCGCATGGCCGAGGCCCTGGCCATCGCGAAGGAAGCGGCGGAGGCCACCACGGTCGGCGATCCCGCCAGCGGCGCGGCCCTCGGCCCGGTGGTTTCGGCCGCGCAATGGGACAAGATCCAGACCTTGATCCAGAAGGGCATCGACGAAGGCGCCACGGTGGTGGCCGGCGGTCCCGGCAAGCCCGCGGGCCTGGAGACCGGCTACTACGTCAAGCCCACGGTGCTGGCCCAGGTGAACAACCAGATGACGGTGGCGCGCGAGGAGATCTTCGGCCCCGTGCTGACGATCCTCGGCTACGACACGGTCGAGCAGGCCATCGAGATCGGCAACGACACGCCCTACGGGCTCGCGGCCTACGTGTCGGGCACGGACCCCGAAGCGACGCGAAAGGTCGCTGCGCGCCTGCGCGCCGGACAGGTGAACATCAACAGCGCGGCCCTGGACCTGAGCGCACCGTTCGGCGGCTTCAAGCAGTCCGGCAACGGGCGCGAATGGGGCGATCACGCGTTCGGCGAATTCCTCGAGGTCAAGGCCATGCTCGGCTTCGCGCCGAAGGCCGCGGCCTGAGTCTGCAGTACCCGGCACACCTGCCCGCGGCATCCACGTGCACAGGGCAGCGGGTGCTTCCCGCAGCGAAATCAAGGAGGAGGCCGAAGGCCGGGGGACATTCGCGGAGGGAAGTACCCGCTGTCCTGTGCACGCGCCCCGAACAGCAGGCCGAACCTCACTGCCGTTCCTGAACGAACCCGATGGCGATCGCCACCTCCATCCGCCGCGGCGGCTTCTCGAACGGCGCGCCGGCCTGCGCCGCCCGCATGGCGCTCTCGTCGAGCACCGGGTAACCGCTGCTCTTCGCCACCGCGAGCGAGCCCGACAGGATGTTGCCTTCCTCGGTCAGCGTGAAGCGGATCGTCGGCGCGCCGACATAGCCGGCCTCGCGCGCCTCGGCCGGATAGACGAGCTTGCCCTGGATCGCCTTGCGCAGGCCCGCGAGGTACTTGCGCAGGGCATCGGCGCCGTCGTCGCGCGCGCGCACGGTCTGCTGCATGCGCTCTTCCTCGGCGGCATTCGCGACCGGCGGCGGCGCGGCCACGGGCGCCTGCGTCGGCGGCTCCGGCGGGGCGCGCACGGGTTCCTCGACGCGCGCCACCTGCACCGGGCTCGGTGCGGCCTGGCGCGGCGCCGGTGCCCGCTCGCGTGTCTCCTTGCGCGCCACCGGCTTCGGCTGCGGCGCCGCAGGAGGAGGCTCGGCCGGCCGCGCCACCTGCTGCTGCTCGACCTGGCGGTTGCTCACCATGCCCAGCAGGTCGACCACCAGCTGCTCGCGCGGTGGTGGCGATGCCTCGGGCCGCGCGCGCACCAGCCACGGCAGCACCAGCGCCGCGTGCAGCAGCACCGAGAGGCCGAGACCGATGGCGAACCTCATCGCGGCGCCGGCTCCGTCTGCACCGCCACCTTGGCGAAGCCCAGCTGCTTGAGCACATCGGCCACGTCGATGAAGCGCTGCAGCTGCACCGTGCGGTCGGCGCGCAGCAGGAAGGGCGTCTGCTTGTCCATCGCGGCGAGCCGGGTCTTGAGCGCGTCGGCATTCAGGGCCTCGCCGCCGAAGTGGATGGTGCCCGCCGCATCGATCACGATGGTCTGCGTTTGCGAGGTGTCCGAAGGGCTCGCGCTGGCCTGCGGCAGGTTGACCGGAATCCGCCCGCTCGCGATGAAGCTCGAGGTCGTCAGCACGATGGTGAGCAGCACCAGCATGATGTCGACGAAGGGGAGCATGTTCATGCTGTCAATCGGCTTTTCGGTCACGCGCGATCTCCCATTCGAGGATCAACACCTGCACCTTGCGCAGCAGCGTGTTGTAGAGCACCACCGACACCAGCGCCACCCCCAGGCCCACGGCCGTGGCCTTCAGCGCGAGCGCGAGGCCGACCATGATCTTCCCGGTGTCGATGGAGGCGTCCTGCCCCATGTTGTAGAAGGTCAGCATGATCCCGAACACCGTGCCCAGCAGGCCCAGGTAGGGCGCGTTGCTCGCCACCGAGGCGATGACGAAGAGCTTGCGCGTGAGCAGCAGCTCGAGCGACTTGATGTCGCGGATCGCGTGCGTGTCGATGCGGCTGTAGAGCCAGGCGCGTTCGATGCCGATCGCGACGACGAAGACGCTCAGCACCACCAGCAGTCCGATGACGCCGTAGTCGATGGCGCCGGCGAGCCAGTTCATGTTCATTCCGTGGTCCTCCTCGATGCTTCAGAACAGCACGCCGGCCTGCACCAGCACGCGCGTGCGGCCCTCGCGCGCAATCTCCTGCGGGCGTGACCCGATGGCGCGCGCGACCTGCAGCCGCCCGAACAGCGCGCCGTAGCGCGCCTGGTAGCCGATGCCCACGTCCGACAGGCGCACGCCGTTGCGCGTCGTGTAGTCGGCGTTCTGCAGCCAGGCGCGGCCGAGATCGGCGAAGACGCCCACCGAATGCGTGAGCCCCTCGGGCGCCGGCAGCGCATAACGCACTTCGGCATTGAGCAGGTAGCCGTTGTCGCCGCTCACCCACTCGCGGTACGCCTTCACGCCGTTGGGGCCCGAGATGCTCATCTGCTCGCTGCCATCGAGGTTCTTGTTGCGCAGCGCCTTCTGCAGGCTCAGCGCGCTGCTCGCGGTCCAGCCCTTGGCGAATTCCACGTTGGCGGCGAGCCGCAGGTTCAGGTGCGCGAAGTCGCCGGCCGTGTTGGCGCCGGCCCGGTTGAGCGCCGCCTGCGCGGGGTTGTCGATGTCGAGGTGGCCGTAGCTGAATCCGGCGACGACGCTGGTGTAGCCCGGCCGGCCCAGCAGATCGCCCCAGCGCTCGTGCTGCACGGCGAAGGTCGCGACCCGGGTGGTCTTGCGGTCGACGCTCTCGACGGCACCCACCTCGTCGCGCAGATGGCGCTGCGCGAGGTTCAGGCTCAGCGACAGGTTCTGCGCGCGGCTGCGCAGCAGCGGATAGCTCAAGGTGGCTTCGACCGTGCGCGCCCGTCCCCTGGCCTCGAGGTCCTCGTAGTCGCCGCCCAGGTGGTAGGTGGTGCGCGCGGCGGCCAGCTCCAGGCGCAGGCCGCTCGCGGTCAGCGGAAAGCCGTAGGCCACGCGGCCGTTGTCGAGGCCGCCGCCCTCGGTGCCCATCAGATTGAGGCTCAGCCGGTCGGCGATGCCGAAGGGCGAGTTGATGTCGAGCCCCGCGCTCAGGCGGTTCTTGCCCGTGTAGAGCGAGCCCTGGTTGTCGCCCAGTACATAGCCGCTGAAGCGCTTGCGCTCGCCCACCTCGACATCGAAGTCCGAAGTGCCCGGGGCTTCGCCGGGAGAGATCGTGAGGCGGGGCAGGGTGGCGCCGGGCATGTCGCCGACCAGCAGCATCGCGCGCTCGAGCTGCGCGCGCGAGACCGGCTGGCCCGCCTGCAAGGGCGCGAACGCATCGGCCACGGTCGCGTCGTGCACCAGCGAGCGGTTCTTGAGCGTGAGCTTGCCGTAGCTGCCGATCAGGACCCGGACCGTCAGCGTGCCGGCGCTCGCGTCCTGCCGCGGCACATAGGCGCGCGCCACGAGGTAGCCGCGGTCGCGCAGCAGCGCCGTGATCCGGCCCGCGGCCTGCTCGATCTCGGCCATCGACAGCGCGCGGCCGCGGTAGGGATCGAGCGCGGCCCGCAGCTCGGCGGGCGGAATCTCGTCGGCGCCCTCGACCTTGAAGTCGCGCACCGTCAGCGTCTCGCCGGCCGGCAGGGCGAGCGGCCGCTCGGGCTGCTCCACGATCACCGGCGCGGGCGGTTGGCGCGGGGTGCCCAGCGGACGCGGCGGCTGGGCTTCGCGCAGCGCATCGCCGCTGCCGTAATTGGGGATGGGCGCCACCTGGGCATGGCCACTGGTGGCGAGCGAGCAGAGCACGGAGAAGGCGGCGAGCGCGGGATGCGCCCGGCGTGAGGACGAGACGGGACGAAGGGGGTTCATGTCGCAACGGGAACGAAAAGGAGAAGGGGGGAGGCGGGACCGGCCATGCCGTCCCGCCGCGGGGCGGCGATGTCAGCGCGGCGGCGCCGCGGGCGCCTTGGCGCCTTCGTCCTCGAGTTCGAACACCTTGCCGTCGATCTCGATGCGTTCCACGTTGGCGGAGAAGCTGCGCCGATCGGCGAAGACGATGTTGTCGGCCAGTGCCGCGGCCCGTTGCGTGAATCCCGCTGTCGTCTGGGTCGCGGGGCGTTCCGGTTGGCGCTGGGCCTCCGAGGTTGCGGCGGCCGCGAGACGCGAACCCGTTTGCGCGCGTTCCTGCAGCGCCGCCGCGCGCGCGGCGGCCTGCGCGGCGGCGACGGCGGCCGCCTGCGCTTCGGCGGCGGCCTGTGCCGCGGCCTCGCTCGATGCTCGGGCGGCCGCCTCCGCCGCGGCTTGCGCTGCCGCGGCCGCGCGGGCCGCCGCCTCGGCCGCGGCCTGGGCCGCTGCTTCGGCCGCCGCATCGCGGTAGGTGCTGTTGGTGATGGTGCCCGAACCCGTGTTGTTCCCGATCAGGCGACCCGTGGTGTCGTTGCCGTGGATGACCGACCCGGTGGCGTGCGAGTTGTCGATGTCGCCGCCCTGCATGCGGCCCACCAGTCCGCCGGTGAAGTCGTAGTCGGCGCCGCCCGTCACGTTGCCGCTGGCACGCGAGTCGAGGATCGAGCCACCGTCCATCTGCCCGACCAGGCCACCGGCCGCGTAGGAGCCGAACACGTTGCCGCTCGAAAAGGAATCCGTGATGAGGCCCGCGTTGCCGCCGACCAGGCCGCCCGCGATCTCGCCCCTGACGTTGCCCGTGGCATGCGAGCCGAAGATGGTGCCGCTGTTCGAGCCGACCAGGCCGCCCACGCCCGCGCTGACCGGCCCGCCGTTGACGTCGCCCGTGGCATAGGAATTGGTGATGCTCGCATCGGGCCCTCCGTTGCTGCCGACCAGCCCGCCCGCCGAAGCACCCGAGGCCGTGACGGTGCCGCTGGCATGCGATCCCGAGATGGTGCTGCCGTTGTTCCAGCCGACCAGGCCTCCGATGTTCTGGGAAGCGTTGCTCGCGCCGCCTGTCACGTTGCCGCTGGCGTAGGAGTCGACGATGCGTGCCCCGCCGAGGTTCTGCCCGGCCAGGCCACCGACGTTGGAGTCGCCGCCCGTCACGTTGCCCGTGGCGTAGCTGTTGGTCACGGACGCGGTAGCGCCGCTGTTGATGCCGACGAGGCCGCCGACGGAGCTCGCGTTGTCCGACACCGACACGTTGCCCGTGGCGTGGGAGTCCTCGATCGCGCCGTTGAGATTGCCGCCGACCAGTCCGCCGATGTTTCCGTTGAGCAGGCCGGTGCTGGTGTCGGTGACCACCGAGACGTCTCCGGTGGCGCTGGAGCGAAGAATCTTGTAGGTCGCGCCGAAGTTCCTGCCCACCAGTCCGCCGATGTAGCTGAAGCCCCCCGCGTAGCGTGTCGATGCCGTCACGGCAGCGGTCGAAAAGGAGTCCGAGACGATGCCGTTGCCGACGATGAACTCCCCGGTTTCGAGGTTGAAGCCGCTCCCGTTGTAGCCCACCAGGCCACCCACGTTGACGACGCCCTGCACCTTTCCGGTGACGTAGGCGCGGCTGATGGCGCCGCCGAAGTTCTCCCCGACCAGTCCGCCGACCCGGCCATAGCCGCTGACGTCGACGCCGAGCAGGCCGATGTCGCGGATCGCGCTGCCGACCTGCGCCGTGCCGACCAGTCCGACCGGCGTCTGCAGATAGTCGTCGTGCACCGGCTCGATGATCCTCAGGTTGCTGATGGTGTGGCCCAGGCCCGCCAGCGTGCCCGACAGCGAAGACACGACGGCGCTGCCGTAGGTCTTGCCCGCCGCATCGAGATTGCCCGCGAGCGCATAGCGGCCCGCCGCCACACCGCCCGCATCGTCGATCTTTTCCAGGTCACTCATGCTGTGGATCAGCGTGTAGGCCTGCCCGTTCATCGCGAGCGTCGCGTCGGCACCGCTCAGCGTGACCGACGCGCCCTGGCCCCCATCGATGCGGTAGTCGCCGCCGTAGTTCAGCTTCAGCCCCGCGCGCGCGCCCGTCGCCGCGATCGGCGCATCGATGCGCACGTCGTTGGCCGCGGTCAGCGTGAGCGCGGTGTTGGCCGACCAGTTCACGGCCTGTTCGATGTACAGATGGCCATCGGCGCCGTTCCCGCCCGTCGATGAGATCGCCACGTTGTTGCGGCCCAGCTGCCTGCCGAGCTGGGCACCGCCGATGTTCGCGCCAGCGCCGACGGTGAAGGCACCCGAAGCCAGCGTCCATGTGCCGGTGTCGCCGTTCGCGGCCTGGGTCGTGACAACGGCGTCGTCCGACACGCGCACGCTGCGGCCCGAGGTCTCGACGGTTCCGCCGCCGACGGTCGCGGGCGAGGAGGCATCGAGCGTTCCGCCCACGTCGACCGTGCCGCCATCGGCGCGCAAGGCGATGCGGCCCTTGAGATCGTCCATCGTGCGCGCCTGCACGATGCCGGTGTTGTTGACCTGGCTGCCCAGCAGATCGTCGGCCGCCTTCGCTGTCAGGATCACCGTGCCGCCGTCGGCCTGGATCGCGCCCTTGTTCTCGACCAGCGCGCCGAGCGTGCCTTCGTCGATGCTGAGGCTCACCAGCGAATCGCCATTGAAGTTGAGGCTGATCTTCTCGCCGCTGCCCAGCGCCACCGTGCCCTTGGTGGCGACGATCACGCCCTGGTTCGACACCGAGCGCCCGAGCAGCGCGACATAGCCGCCCTGGGCCGCGGTGAGCGTGCCCATGTTGATGACCGAGCCGCTGCCGCCATTGCCGCGGAAAACGAAGCGCCCGGCATTGAAGTCCGCGTCGCTGATGTCCAGCGTGCTGGCCACGAGGCCGGCCGTGTTCACGCTGCTGCCACGGGTGAAAAGCACGCCATTGGAATTGACCAGGAAGACCTTGCCATTGGCATTGAGCGCGCCCTCGATCACGCTGCGTTCATTGCCCACGACGCGGTTGAGCGTGATCGCCGAGGCATTGGGCTGGTTGAAATTGACGGTTTCGCCGGCGGCGATGCCGAAGCCCTGCCAGTTGATGCTCGCGCGCTGCGTGCTCTGGTCGATCCGCGTCACGCTGCCCATCTGGCCGATGGTGGCACTGCCGCTGGTGACCGTGCCGCCCTGCGGCGCGGCCATTCCCGGGAATGAATAAGAACAAAGCAACGCGTAAATCGCCGCGCATACTTTCGAATTCAATTCGAAGTGGGGTCTTCTGGATTTTTTCGTGAGTCGCTTCATTCGTTCACCTGTCTCGTTATATTTCTGAGAGTATAGCGTCCGTGATTTTTTTGGCGCAATAGAACGTTTTTAGCTCGCATATGACATCAATTCGATGTTCATGCATTACTCGAATGCTATGCAACCTATATGCAGCTCTATATAGCGCTAAAGACTCACGGACAACCATTCATTCAATTCTTCGAGGAGATAACGTGAAAAGACTTCCGGTCAAGAAAATTGCATTGAGCGTGTCGGCATCGGTGCTGATGCTGGGTACATCCGCCACCTGGGCGCAGTCGATCACCGTGGCGGTGGCCGCGAATTTCCAGGGCGCGATGGTCCAGCTCGTCAATGCCTTCGGTGCCTCGGGCCTGCCGTTCTCGGGCAGCAGCTTCACCGTGACCTATGGCGCGACGGGCGATTTCCAGACGGCGATCAACACCGCGCTGGCCACGCCCGGCGGCACCACGCCCTACGACCTGTTCTTCGCGGCCGACGACACCACGCCGGCCGCCCTGCGCACCGGCCATCCCACCGTGGTGCAGGTGCCGTTTCGCTATGCCGAGGGCAAGTTGATCCTGTGGTCCAAGTACGGTCCGAACGTGAGCACCAGCGGTTCGAGCGGCTTCACCAATCCCGCGAGCTACGCCTACGCGAACGGCCAGGTCGCGATCGCCAACCCGGTCACCGCGCCGTACGGCACCGCCGCGCAGCAGGTGCTGAGCCGCGTCAACGCCATCACCTACCCGGGCGGTGCCTACGACGCCAAGTTCGCGCAGTACACGACCATCGGCACCACCTACACGGCGGTGAATGCGAGCACCAGCGCCACGACCTATCCCAATGTCGGCTTCGTCGCCAAGTCCCAGCTGTGCGACAGCAGCACCGGCGCCATCCGCACGCCGCTGACCGGCACCTACTTCGAGTACACGCCGGCCACGGTCAACGGCAACCCGCCGCATGACCGCCTGCTGCAGGACGCCGTGGCGATCCGCGGCCGCGCGGGCTCGACCAACGCCGCGGTCGACGCCTTCATCGCCTACGTGGGCAGCACGGCCGGTCGCGCGATCATCCTGAAGAACTGCTACATCTAGGGCAGGAGCATCGCCGGCGGGGTTCGATCGGGCATCGCTGTATTTTGTAAGATACAGCGATTGCCCCGATCCAGGCAGACGGATACCGCCGATGACCATGATGCTTCCCGAATTGCTCCGATCCGCCGTCACCGAGGCGGGGTTGCCGTTGGCGGCCCTGCGGCGCGCACGCTCGCTGTCGCAGCGCGCGGTCCGGCAGATCGCGTCCGGCATCCGGCCCGGCATGACGCATGCGCAGGCCACGGCCCTGGCGGCGACGACGCTGCAGGCGCTGGAGATGGAGCGCAACTGGCATCCGGTCGCGATCCGCTTCGGCGAGGACACGCTCAAGACCGCCAGGGACGCATCCGACCCGGGCCGCGTGCTCGGCGAACAGGACATCTTCTTCATCGACATCGGCCCCGTGTGGGAAGGCCACGAGGGCGACGCCGGCGAGACCTTCGTGGTCGGCGGGGATCCCCAGATGGAGGACTGCGCGAGAACCGTGCGAGCGATCTGGCATGAAGTGGGTTCGCGCCTGCGCACCGAGGGCCTCGATGGCGAGACGCTGTATGCGTACGCGACGCAGCGTGCGCAGGCGAGGGGATGGCGCCTCAACCTGGGCCTCCACGGGCACCGTGTCGGCGACTTCCCGCCTGCGATTCCCGCGGCCGGGCGCGATCCGGGACTCTGGGTGCTGGAGATCCAGATCGCGCATCCGACGCGCCCGTTCGGCGCGTTCTACAAGGACCTGCTCATCGCGGACGAAGTGGTGCACGAAGCCATCTGCTAGCGCGGCCCGCCCGATGACGTCCACCCTTCCCACGCCCCCGAGGCGGCGACTCGAAGCCAGCGCGGACACGGTCCTGTCGCTGATCCAGGCGCAGGCCTTCGAACACGCGCTGCGGGCGTTGAATGCGGCGGTTCCGCACCGCTTCACCGCCATCTTCAAGCTGCAGGGCGACGAGGTCAGGAACGTGCTGCTGATCGACAAGCTCGGGCAGCCCCGGCCCGAACGCTTCGCCGTCTTCCCGCTCGCGGACAGCTTCTGCCGGTTCGTGCTGCGCGACGCCTTCCTTCATGTCGAGGACTCCACCCGGGAGGCCCTGCTGGACGGCAGTCCCTACCAGGGCGTGATCCGCGCCTACCACGCCGTCGCGTTGACGCTGCTCGATGCGCGGGTGGTCGGGACGCTGAGCCACTTCGACACCGTGCCGCGCAAGCTCGACGACGGGCATTTCGGCCTGCTCGTGCTAGCCGCCCGCGCGCTTCCCGAATACCTGGTGGACGCGGACATCTGGGACTGATTCAGCCGAAGGTGAAGGCGAAGGCCTCCACGCCCGGATCGAGGAACTCGATCTCGAAGCGCCGGTCGGCCACCGCGCCGCGCTGGCGCACCAGCTGGTAGAGACGCTGGCCGTCGACCACGCCCTTGCCCTGCGCGTCGATGTCGATGCCGTGGTCCTCGCCCGGCGGCTTGCCGTCGATGGTCACCTTGATGCGCACGGGATGTCCCGGCGCCGTCGATCCGAGCACCAGGTGCAGGTCGCGCGCATGGAAGCGGTAGGCGATGCGCCCCCGCGCCTTGTCGAGCACCGCGCTTTGCCCGCCCACGGTCCAGTTGCCGCCGAGCGCCCACTGGTTGGCCTCGAGCCGGGACGGTGCCGTGTAGGCGTGCGCCTTGCCACGGACCGGACCACCGGGCGAGACGAAGTTCTCGGCGCGTTCGTAGCCGATGTAGGTCTCGGGCGATCTCACGTTCGCGCTGTCCGCCGCGGCCTGCGCACCCTGCGCCTCGACCTGGACGAGGCCGCCCGGCATCGTGCCCCGGCCCGCTTCGGCCAGCAGCTGCCGGATCACCTGCTCCGACTCGTCGTAGGCACCTTCGCCGAAGTGGTGATGGCGGATGCGTCCCCGCGCGTCGATGAAGTAGTGCGCGGGCCAGTACTCGTTCTTGAAGGCGCGCCAGATCGCATAGTCGTTGTCGACCGCCACCGGGTAGTCGAGCTTCAGGTCCTTCACGGCCTTGCGCACGTTGTCGAGCTTCTTCTCGAACGCGAACTCCGGTGCATGCACGCCGATCACCACCAGGCCCTCGTCCTTGTACTTCTCGGCCCAGGCGCGCACGTAGGGCAGGGCGCGCAGGCAGTTGATGCACGAGTAGGTCCAGAAGTCGACCAGCACCACCTTGCCGCGCAGGGCCTCCATGCTCAGCGGCGGCGAGTTGAGCCATTGCACGGCGCCGTCGAGCGAGGGGGCGGGACCTTCGGCCGGCAGCGCCGAGGCGGATGTGCCTTCGGCTCGCATCGCGGCGTTCGCGGCCATCATCGCGTTGGAGCCCGCCATCATCACGGTGGAATCGGGCCCGGTCGTCGCCAGCGGCGCTTCATCGCCGGACGGCGCGGCCTCCCTGGGCCGCACCCTGTCGATCAGCGCCTGCTCGACCGACGAGGTGCCCGCCAGCGAGAGCTGCGCCAGCACACCGGTGTCCAGCCCCAGCGCGATCGCCGCCACGCCGCACAGCAGGGCCGCGCCGATGCCGCGGCGGATCCATTCGCCCGCGCCCAGCGACTGCTTCATGGCCTTGAACAGGCGCCCGCCCACCAGCAGCGCGCCGGCCAGCGAGGTGGCGGCGCCCGCCGCATAGGCCAGCAGCAGCAGCGAGGTCCGGACGCTGGCACCGCCGAGCGCGGCGCCGGTCAGCACCAGCCCGAGGATCGGACCCGCGCAGGGCGCCCACAGCAGGCCCGTGGCGACGCCGAGCAGCAGGGAGGTGCCGAAGGCGGAGCGCGGCGCGCCGTCAGCGCCGGCCTCGGCCGAGGCGGACAGCCGCTCGCCCCAGCCCACGAGCGGCCGCGCGAGCCGCTCGGACAGCCCCGGCAGCAGCAGCGCCAGGCCGAACAGCGCCATCAGCACGATCGCGACCATGCGCCCGTACTGGTTCGCCTGCACGGCCCAGCCGCCGCCGACCGCGGCGAGCGAGGCCACGCCGGCGAAGGTCAGCGCCATGCCGATCAGCAGCGGCAGCCCGTTGCTCATGAACGGCCGGTCGCCGCGCGCGAACACGAAGGGCAGCACCGGCAGGATGCAGGGGCTCAGGATGGTCAGGACCCCGCCCAGGTAGGCGACGACGAACAGCAGCATGGTGGAGGGCCAGGGTGCGGGGAATCGGGATCAGGCGGCGCCGGGCGCGAACTTCATCGCCAGGCCGTTCATGCAATAGCGCAGGCCCGTGGGCTTGGGGCCATCGTCGAACACATGGCCCAGGTGGCCGCCGCAACGGCGGCAGTGCACCGAGGTGCGCGTCATGCCGAAGGAGCTGTCGCTCTTCTCGCCGACGGCATTCGGCAGCGGCTGCCAGAAGCTGGGCCACCCGGTCTTGCTGTCGAACTTCGTCTTCGAGGAGAAGAGCTCCAGCGCGCAGCCCGCGCAGGCGAAGCGGCCCTCCCGGTGTTCGTCCTTGAGCGGGCTGCTGTAGGGCCGCTCGGTCCCGTCCTGCCGCAGCACCGCGTACTGGTTCGGCGTGAGCAGCTTGCGCCATTCGGCGTCGGTTCGGGTGACCTCGAACTTGGCCGGTTCCGCGGCGTGCGTGGCGCCGGAGTGCCAGCCCCAGGCAGCGGCCACCGCGGCCGCCAGTGTCGAGGCCGAGGCCCCGAGGAAGAAACGACGATCCGGACGATGGGTCATGACAACTCCTGGACGATGAGCGGCGGACGCCGCCCTCGATATGTACTCGTGAATATAACGAAGCAGATGCGGGGCGCCAGGTTGGCGCAACGCCGCCGCTTCGAACGCTAGTTCGGTTGCCAGGGGCAAATGGTTACGCCCCCGGGTATCCACTTCGCCCGGCCGCCCGGGCCTACCCCTTGAGTTCTTCGCCGATCTGGCGCCGCATCTCGTCGGCCAGCGGATGCAGCACGTTCGCCTCGTTCGCCCCCACCACGCCATAGCCCAGCCCGCGGTCGGCCCAGGCATAGCCCGCGTGCGGGCCGTCGATCCGCTTCATGGTCGGCGTGTCCTGGTCGACGGCCATCGGCCGCACCATCAGCGCGAGCCGCGTGGCCCGCGCATCCTGGTAGATGAAGAGGCCGGCCGGGCCGTGCTCGGTCATGACCAGGCGGCCGCCCACGAAGCCGTAGCCCGCGGCCGCGAGATCGGGGATCGCGACCTGGCGTCCCAGGCGCGACGAGACCCAGCCGACGAGCTCCGCGCGCTGCGCGGGACCCATCTCCACGGGCCGGCTGGCGTCGGAGGCATAGGTCTCGTAGCCGCGCGCCGCTTCGCGCCCCAGCGCGAAGATGCCGCCGGCCTCGTTCGCCTGCACCCCGCGCAGCGACCATCCCGCGCCGCCGCCCACGCCGAGCGCGAGCACCAGCGCCGCGGCCATGCCCCACGGCCATCGGCGCGAAGGCGTGCGCCCGACATCGCGCGCCTGCCGGTCGTGCTCCGCCACCATGCGCGCGAGATTGAGCGACGGCGGCAGCGGCTCCTCGGCGATGGGCGCCAGCGCCTCGCGCAGTTCGCGCCGGTGCCGCGCATGGGCCTCGACCTCGCGTGCCGCCTCGGCATGCTGCCGCAGGTAGTCCCGCACCTGGGCATGGCGGCGCGGGTCGAGCACGCCGTCGACGTAGGCATGCAGGTCTTCTTCGAGGATGGGGCGGGCGTCGGGTGGATCGACGTTCATTTGAGTCTCCGCAGGTGGGGGCGTGCCGAATGCTCGGCATGCGACGGATCGGCCGGTGGCATGGCCTCGACGCCGTCGAGCATGCGATGCAGCCGCTGGCGCGCGCGGGCCAGGCGCGACATGACGGTGCCCACCGGAATGCCGAGCGCCGCGGCGGCTTCGGCATAGGACAGGTCCTCCACGGCGACCAGCAGCAGCACCGCGCGCTGGTCTTCCGAGAGTCCGTCGATCGCGCGCATCAGCTCGTGATGCCGCACGCGATGCTCCTGCTGCGCGGGCATGCCCAGCGCCTCTTCGTCGATCTTGTCGATCTCGTCGATGGCCAGGTGCAGGCCGCGGCGCGACTGCTGGCGCATGCGCTGCACCGCGAGGTTGTGCAGGATCGCGAAGACCCAGGACCGCGTGTCCTCGGCCTCGCGCCGCTGGGCCCAGCGCGCGATCACGCGCTCCAGGCAGTCCTGCACCAGTTCGTCGGCCGATTCGCGGTCCCGCAGCAGCGCGCGCGCATAGCGCCGCAGGGCGGGAATCATCGGCTCGACGAGCAGGATCAGGTCGCTCATGGATGCGCGTGGCGGTGGATCGCGAAAGGGCCCGGCACCATCAGAGGTCCTGGACCTGCACCGGGGCCGCGGGCTTGCCGCCGACCTGCGGCGCGATCACCAGGTAGCGCCGAGTATCGCCCGCGGCGCCGTCCTTCACCTGCTGGCGGATCGGTCCGATGGCATTCACGATGGCGGCGCCCGCCGGGTTGGTCATGAAGCTGGCGAGCGGCTGCAGCGTGCCGCTGCCGTCGGGCTTGTCGGCCAGCGCGAGCACATAGGGCTGCTTCGGCTCCAGGCCGGTGGCCGAAGCCTGCAGCACCTGCAGCAGGCCCTGGTCGAAGAGGGCCACGCTGGTGGGCGCGCCAGCCGCGGCCGCCTGCCTGCGCGGCCCGGCCGCCACCAGCGAGAGGTGGGCGACCTGGCCCGCCAGTCCCGGCGGCTGCAGGCCCTGCATGCCGTCGCCCGCATCGGCCGGCACCGCGTTCGGCACATAGGCGATCGCCTGCGGCGCCTGGCCGATGGGCACGTTCGCGACCACGGTGTGGGTGGCCGTGTCGATCGCGGCCAGCGCATCGGCGTTCTCGAGTCCCACGTAGATGCGTTTGCCGTCGCCCGAGGGCCACACGCCGTGCGGCAGCTTGCCGACGGGAATGGTCGCGACCTGCGAGAAGTCGTCGGTGCGGAACACCTTGACCTGGTTGAGGCCGCCCACGGTCACGTAGGCGAAGCTGCCCTTGGCGGTGGTGGCGAAGTTGACGTGGTTGGTGATCGGCCCCGTGTCGAAGGCCTTGATCGGCGCGAACGGCGGCTTCGCATCGAACACCATCGTGCGGCCGATGTCCTTGAGCGTGAGCCAGACCTGCTTGCCGTCGGGCGTGGCGGCGATATTGGGGCAGAACGGGCTGTCCTGCTTCATGCGGCCCACGACCTGCTTGCTGGCCGTGTCGATCACCACGGTCTCGGGATTGAACGAGGAGCAGATGTAGCCGTACTTGCCGTCGGGCGAGAAGATCTGCATGCCCGGGCCGTTGGGCGTGGCGATGCGCGTCTTCTCCTCGAAGGTGGCGGCGTCGAGCACCGCCACATGGCTCTCGCCGCGCACCGTGACCCACACCTCCTTGCCGTCGGGCGTGTAGAAGGCCTCGTGCGGCGAGCGGCCCACGTAGGTGGTGTGCTTCACCGCATTGGTCGCGGTGTCGATGAAGCTCACCGAGTTCGAGCCGATCGACACCACCGCGAGCGTGCGGTGGTCGGGCGAGAAGCCCATGCCGTGCACCAGCACCTGGCCGCGGTACAGCGGACTGAAGTTGCCGGGCGCCGGATCGCCGAGGCGGATCACGCCCAGCAGCCTGTTGTCGACGGGATCGGTGACCGACACCGTGTTGGAGAACTGCTCGGCCGCGTACACGCGGTCGCGGTGGCTCATGGGGATGTCGGCCTCGGCGGCGGCGCGCGGCGCCTGGCCGGCCTGCGCGCAGGCGGCCGAGGCCAGCAGCGCGAGGGCCGTCAGCCAGCGGGGGAAGCGGGGGGAGGGGCGGTTCTTCATGCGTGCTCCAGGAAAAAGATGGCGTGGGCCCGGCGTCCCTCAGGGACGAACGGGCTGCGTGGGTGCGGGCGTGGAAGGCGGCAGCGGCTGGTCGAGCGCCAGGCGCATGGCGGCGATCTCCTGCTGCTGCTCGACGATGATTTCCTGCGCGATGCGGCGCAACTGCTCGTTGCCGCCGTGGCGCAGCTCGGCCTGCGCCATGTCGATCGCGCCCTGGTGGTGCGCGATCATCATCTCGGCGAAGTCGCGGTCGACGTTGCCCGAGGGCTTGATGTCCATGCCGGCCATCATCCGGGCCATGGCCGCGTCGTTCTCGGCGGCGAATCCCGCCTGCGCCGGGTCGCGGGAGCTGCAGACGTCCATCAGCCGGGCCATCAGGCCGGCATCGCCCGCCATGCCGGGCGATGGCCCGCGCAGGGCGCCGAAGGCGGCCGCCGCGCCCGCGAGGGCCACGGCGCCGAAGGCCAGGACGCGGGTGCGCCGCGGTCGGAAGGAAGGGGTCGTCTGCATCGTTCGTCCTCGAAGAAGAGGGGCTGTTGCAGACGTAGACGCCGCCGCGGGCGGCTTATTCCATGCGATGCGATATTTCTTCGGGCCCGCCTTCGGCCATCTCCGACGCCACGCAGTGCGCCACGAAACGCTGCAGGTTGCCCGACAGCCGCTTGCGGGCGTGGTGCACGAGGTAGAAACGGCGCGCGAGTTTCGGCAGATCGGTCTTCAGCACGACCAGGCGGCCCAGCGTGACCAGGTCCTCGACCGCGCAGCGCGACAGGCAGGCCAGGCCCAGGCCCTCGACCGCGGCCTGCTTGATCGCCTCGGTGCTGCCGAACTGCATCTCCTCGCGCAGATGGTGCAGCTTCGGCAGCAGGGCCTGCTCGACGGTCTCGCGCGTGCCCGAGCCGACTTCGCGCAGCAGCCAGGACGCCTGGCGCAAGGCCTCGAGCGGCACGCCCGCGCCGCTCCCCGCGGGCGGCGGCGCGCTCGAGGGCGCGCAGACGATCACGAGCTCGTCCTCGAGCCAGGGCTGCACGCGCAGGTCCGGTTCGTGGCAGGGCCCTTCGATCAGGCCGATGTCCACGTCGAGCCGCGCCACGGCCGCCGCGACCTCGCGCGTGTTGCCGATCCGCACGTCCACGCTGACGGCCGGCCAGGTGCGCCGGTAGCTCGCCACCAGCGCGGGCAGCAGGTAGTTGCCGATCGTGGTGCTGGCGCCGACCCGCAGCCGGATCGCCGGTGCCTCCACGGTGCCGCCCACCGGCCCCATGCCGAACTGGGCCTCGATGTCCTGGACGTCGTCGAGCGCCGCTCGCGCGCGCGGCAGCAGTGCCCGCCCCACGTCGTTGAGCACCAGCCGCTTGCCGACCCGGTCGAACAGCCGGGAGGACAGCAGCCCCTCGAGTTCGTTGAGCGCGCCGCTGATGGCGGACTGGGACAGCGCGATGCGGGCCCCGGCCGCCGTCGTGGTGCCCGTTTCCGCGACGGCGATGAAGATCTGGAGTTGACGCAAGGTCAGGCGCATGGGCCTCTTTATATCTGTTCGACAGATTGTTTATAGCGAAACTATCTGTTTGCCGGTTATGCAAGCGGCGGCCAAAGTTCGCTTCATGCCTCCCGAAGCCGACCTCCTGGCGCGTTCCGCCAGCACCGCATCTCCCCCGTCGCATTCCGCCGCGAGCACCGGCAGTCCGCCCTGGCGCGCCTGGCTGCCCGGCCTGGCGTTGACCGCCGCCATCGCGGCGCTCGCGATGCAACTGGGTCGGCAGGACTGGTTCCAGGCCCGCGGCATCAGCGCCCTCACGCTCGCGATCGTGCTGGGCATGCTGGTCGGCAACACGGTCTACGGGCGTGTCGCGCCTGTCGCCGCCGCCGGCGTGGGGCTCTCCAAGACCCGCCTGCTGCGGCTGGGCATCGTCCTGTACGGCGTGCGGCTGACCTTCCAGGACATCGGCAACGTGGGCTGGGCCGGCTTCGCGATCGACGCGCTGGTGCTGTGCAGCACCTTCGGCATCGCCTGCGTCCTCGGCACGCGCGTCTTCGGCCTCGACCCGAAGACCGCCATGCTGATCGGCGCCGGCAGCTCGATCTGCGGCGCCGCCGCGGTGATGGCCACCGAGCCCGTGGTGCGCGGGAAGGCGGAGCAGGTCGCCGTGGCCGTGGCGACGGTCGTCGTGTTCGGCACCGTGGCCATCTTCCTCTACCCGATGCTCTACCGGCTCGAAGCCGTGCATGCCCTGGTGCCGATGACGCAGTCCGGCTACGGGCTGTTCGTCGGCTCGACGGTCCACGAGGTGGCGCAGGTCGTGGCCGCCGGACGGGCCGTCGGCGAGCAGGCCGCCGACACGGCCGTGATCGCGAAGATGGTCCGCGTCATGATGCTGGCGCCGTTCCTCATCGTCCTCTCGGCGTGGCTCTCGCGCCGCCCGGGCGGGTCCGACATGGCCGGCACCCAGGGCACGGGCGGCATCGTCATTCCGTGGTTCGCGCTCGGCTTCGTCGCGGTGGCCGGTTTCAACTCGCTCGCGCTGCTGCCGCCCGCGGCCATCGACCGGATCGTCGACATCGACACGGTCCTGCTCTCGATGGCCATGGCCGGCCTCGGCCTCACGACCCACGTGTCGGCGATCCGCAAGGCGGGCGCCAGGCCCCTGGCGCTGGCGGCGCTCCTGTTCGCCTGGCTCGTGGTCGGCGGCCTCGCGATCAACGCGGGCGTGGCACGGCTCTGGAGCTGAGCCGCGGCGCGGCGCGCTTCCGAAGGCGCATCACAGGGGATAGCGTGGCGCGGCGTCCTTGACCGTCATCCACTGCCACTGGGTGAACTCCTCCCAGTTGGCGGGCCCGCCGATGCTGGTGCCGTTGCCCGAGGCGCCGACGCCACCGAAGGGATTGACCACCTCGTCGTTGACCGTCTGGTCGTTGATGTGCAGCAGGCCCACGCGCAGTTGCTCGCCGATCGCCATGGCCCGGCCCACCGATCTCGAGATGATGGCGGCCGAGAGCCCGAAGTCGGTCTGGTTCGCGAGCCGCACCGCTTCCTCGTCGCTGTCGAAGGGCGTGATCGAGGCGACCGGGCCGAAGATCTCCTCCTCGAACGCCGCCATGCCCGGCTTCACGCCCGACAGCACCGTGGCGCCGAAGAACAGCCCCTTCGCCTCGCCGCCCGCGGCGAGCTTCGCGCCCTGCGCGACCGAGCGATGGACGATGTCGCTCGCATGGTCCACCTGGCCCTGGTTGATCAGCGGGCCCATCGCGACCTGTCCGCTCGCGGGATCGCCGACCGGCAGGTTGTTCGCCTTCTCCGCCATGCGCCGGGTGAACTCGTCCGCGATCTTCGAATGGACGAGCACGCGCCCGGCCGACATGCAGATCTGCCCCTGGTGCAGGTAGACGCCCCAGGTCGTGTTCGCGATGGCCAGGTCCATGTCCGCGTCGTCGAGCACGATCAGCGAGTTCTTGCCGCCGAGCTCGAGCGACAGCTTCTTCAGGTGCTCGCCGGCCACCTTGCCGACGCGACGGCCGGCGGCGGTCGAACCGGTGAACTGGATCATCCCGACGTTCGGGTCCTTGCACAGCGCCTCGCCGGCATCGCCGCCACCGGGCAGCACGTGGAGCACGCCGGCGGGCAGACCCGCGTCCTCGAACAGCCGGGCGATGCTGAAGCCGCCGCACACCGAGGTCCGCGGATCGGGCTTGAGCACCACCGCGTTGCCGACCGCGAGCGCCGGCGCCACGGCTCGCATGGCCAGATACAGCGGAAAATTGAATGGCGAGATCACGCCCACCACGCCGATGGGACGGCGGCGCGCGATGCTGAGCCGCCCGGGCTCCGAAGGCAGCACCTGGCCCTGGGCCTGCGACGGCATCGCGCTGGCCTCGTGCAAGGCCTTGATGGTGACCGCGAGCTCGAACTCCGCCTTGGGCCGGATCGAGCCGCTCTCGCGCACCAGCCAGTCGACGATCTCCTCGCGGTTCGCGCCGGCGAGTTCGGCGGCCTTGCGCAGCACGGCCGCGCGCTGGTCGTAGGGCGTGGCGGCCCAGGCGGCCTGGGCCGCGCGTGCATCGGCGGATGCCGAGGCGATGTCGTCGGGCGATGCGATCGCCACGGCGCCGAGGGTGCGGCCGGTGGCCGGCTCGATCACGTCGCTCGATTTTCCGAGGGCCCGCCAGCCGCGGCTGAAGGCCTTGCTGTTCCAGGTCGTCGACGCCAGCCATGGGCCGGCGGCATCGGGGGTGGTGGTCATGGGGAAGGTCCTTCCTGGATGAGGATCGGGGATCGGGCAGGCGCCGGCAAGGCGACGCCTGGAAGAGGGTGCGTCAAATCATTGAGCAGCACCCCGAGCTTCGCTCTAGGAGATTCCCCCATACCGTCGGCCACCATATCTCTATATTCAACAGAATATAGCGACGGCCGATTTCTTCAGCCGGTCGCGACGGCGGGCCGCATCAGCCCGATGGCCTCGCGCGCCAGCGCATCGATCGAATCGGTCAGCACCACATCGAACTCGCCGCGCTGCGCCGCCGGCACGGCCAGCGGCAGCTCGGTGCAACCGAGCACCACCGCGCGCGCGCCTTGCCGCGCGAGCGCACGAATGCCTTCGGCCGCGGGCGCGAAAGCCTCGTCGATGCGGTTGGCCTTCACGGCCACGATCGCGGGCACGCACAGGCGCCGCACCTCCTCGGTGGAGGGTTCGATGGGCTGGTAGCCCGCGTCACGCAGGTGGCGCTGGTACAGCCCCATCGCGATGGTCGCGGGCGTGCCGAGGATGCCGACCTTGCCTTCGGTCACGCCCTGGCGGCGCAGGTCCGCCACCACGGCCTCGACGATATGCAGCAGCCGGGTCGGGCTCGCGGCCTGCAGCTGGTCGAACCACAGGTGGGCGGTGTTGCACGGGATGGCGATGCAGTCGGCGCCTCCGGCCACCAGCGTGTCGATGCCGCGCAGCATGCCGGGCAGCGGGCTCGGCCCCTGGCCGAGGAAGGCCGAGGAGCGATCGGGAATGGCGGGGTCGTTGCACAACAGCACCGGGATGTGCTGCTGGTCGTTGTCGGCCGGCGTGAGCTGCACCATGCGCAGCGCGAAGGCGGCGCCGGCCAGCGGGCCCATGCCGCCGAGCACGCCCAGCCGCCGCGGTGCGCTCATCACGTGGCGGCTCCGTCGCGCCAGGCCCGCGCGAGCCGGGCCGAGAGTTCGGCCGCCGCCTCGCAGGGATCGATCACGGGCACGCCCACCGCGGCTTCGAGCGGGGCGCGCAGCTCGGCCATGCCGGCGCAGCCGAGCAGCACCACGTCGGCGCCATCCTCGTCGACCAGCAGGCGCGCCGCCGCGATCATCGGCGCCAGCGCATGGGCGGCGTCGCCCGACAGGTGCACCGGCAGGTCGAGCGGCCGTTCGGCCACGACGCGCTCGCGCACGCCCAGCGCCTCCCAGTAGCGCAGGTGGCGCGGGATGGCGGCACTCGCGATGGCGACCACGCCCACGCGCGCGCCGCGCGCCATGGCGGCACGCATGCCGGCCTCGCCCAGGCCGACGACCGGCCGCTCGCTGCGCGTGCGCGCCACGGCGATGCCGGGGTCGCTGAAGCAGGCCAGCACGAAGGCATCGGCCTCGGCGGCATGGGCGGCCACGTCCTCGGCCGCGAGGCGCGCGCCCAGCTCGAAGTCGTCCTGCGTGACGATGCCCGGCGGGCCCTCGTGCGCCGTGACGCAATCGAAGTCGCATTGCGCGGGCGGCACGGTGGCGCGGAAGGCGCGTGCCACGGCCTCGGTCACCGAGACGCTGCTGTTCGGGTTCAGCACGCGCACGCGCGGCGGGTTGACGGTGGTGTTCATGCCTTCTCCTCGCCGAGGCCGATCAGCGCCTTCAGCACATGGCCATGCGGACGCTGCGCGGGCGCCACCGGAGCGCGGCGCGCAAGGTCCGGCGCGCCGCGGCGTAGGTACTGGCCGCTGCCGCGCTCGGCATGCAGCGTGTCGTTCTCGATCACCACGCGGCCGCGGCTCACGACCACCTCGGGCCAGCCCTGGATGGTTCGGCCCTCGTAGGGCGTGTAGCCGGCGTTGTCGTGCAGCATCGCGGCGCTGATGGTGGTCTCGCGCTCGGCGTTCCACACCGCGATGTCGGCGTCCGCGCCCAGCGCGATCGCGCCCTTGCGCGGCGCCAGGCCGTAGAGCCGGGCGTGGTTGGTGGCGGTGAGCGCCACGAACTGGTGGATGTCGATGCGCCCCTTGAGGAAGCCTTCGCTGAACAGCAGCGGCAGGCGCAGTTCGATGCCGGGCACGCCGTTGGCCATTTCCTTGAAGGTGGTGGCGTCGCCCTTGGGCAGCTTGCCGGTCTCGTCGAAGCGGTAGGGCGCGTGGTCCGACGAGTAGGTGGCCAGGGTGCCGTCGATCAGGCCGCGCCAGATGGCTTCCTGCGCATCGGCATCGCGCGCGGGCGGCGAGCAGCAGAACATCGCGCCCTCGAGGCCCGGGCGGTCCATGTCGTCCGCCGTCAGGAACAGGTACTGCGGGCAGCTCTCGGCCAGCACGTTGGCGCCCAGGATCTGGGCCTGGCGGATCACTTCCACGGTGTCGCCGCCGGCCACGTGCACCAGCAGCAGCGGCACGTCGACCAGCCGCGCCAGCGCGATGGCGCGGTAAGTGGCCTCGGTCTCGGCCAGCGGGTCGTGCGCCACGCCGTGGAACTTGGGCGCGGTGTGGCCGCGGTCGATCAGGCGCTGCGCGATCCAGCGAATCATGTCGTTGTTCTCGGCATGCACCATCACGAGTGCGCCCTCGGCCCGCGCCAGCGCGAGCACCTCGAGCAACTGGTAGTCCTCGAGTTTCATGCGGTCGTAGGTCATGTAGACCTTGAGCGAGGTGATGCCGTCGCGGATGGCCGCGGGCAGGTCGGTCGAGAGCGTGGCGTCGTCGGGGTTGGCCAGGATCAGGTGGAAGCCGTAGTCGATCACCGCCTTCTCGGCCGCGCGCTGGCTGTAGTCGGCCAGCACCTCGGGCACCGACATCTCGCGGTGCTGCGCCGCGAAGGGAAGGATGGTGGTGGTGCCGCCGAAGGCGGCCGACACGGTGGCCGAGTAGAAGTCGTCGGCGCACATCATGCCCATGCCCGAGCGCTGCTCGACGTGGCAATGGCTGTCGATGCCGCCCGGCAGCACCCAGCGGCCGGTGGCGTCCACGTCGCGGCGGCCCGGCGGCAGCGAGCCGCCGATGGCGGCGATGCGGCCGTCGCGCACGCCGAGGTCGCCCTCGACCACGCGGCCGTCGGTGACGATGCGCCCGCCGCGGATCGTGAGGTCGAAGGGTTCTTCGCCGATCAGCGAAGCGATGGTGGTGTCCATGAGGGGTTCCGTGCGCGCGTTCAGACCAGCGGCTCGCCCGCGCCCGTGCGCTCGACGATCAGGCGGTAGTGCTCGGGGCGGCGGTGCTTGGCGAAGTTGAAGACATGCTGGCGGAAGTATTCGCCCAGCGACATGTCGGCCTTCACGCAGATCACCTCGTCCTCTTCCGTGAGCGAGCGCGCCACGATCTCGCCCGTGGGCGCGACGATGGCCGAGCTGCCGATCATGTGGTGGCCGTCCTCCGAGCCGCACTTGGCGGCCGCCGCCACCCAGATGCCGTTCTGGTAGGCATTGGCCTGCAGCGACACCAGGTGCGTGGTGGTGCGCAGGTGCACCGGCTCGTTCCAGTGGATGTTGAGCGAGGGCGTGTTGTAGCCCAGCACCACCACCTCGGCGCTCTGCAGCGCCATCACGCGGTAGGTTTCGGGCCAGCGCCGGTCGTTGCACAGGCACATGCCGAAGCGCGTGCCCATGGTGTCGAAGACGCGGAAGCCCAGGTCGCCGACCTCGAAGAACTTCTTCTCCAGGTGCTGGAACGGCGCCTCGGGCTTGTGCTCGGAATGGCCGGGCAGGTGGATCTTGCGGTACTTGCCGACGATGGCGCCCGCGCGGTCCACGATGATCGCGGTGTTGTAGCGCGTGCCCTCGGGCGTCAGTTCGGCATAGCCGAGGTAGAAGCCCAGGCCGAGCTTCTTCGCCTCGTCGAACAGCGGCTGCACCTGCGCATTGGGCATGGCCGGCTCGAAGAAGCGGGCCTCGGCCTCGGCCTCGTCCATCCAGTAGCGCGGAAAGAAGGTGGTGAGCGCGAGCTCGGGGAACACGACCATCTCGGCACCGCGGCCCTTGGCGTCGCGCATCAGCTCGACCATGCGGCGCACGACCGCCTCGCGGGTGTCCGCCAGATGTACCGGGCCCATCTGGGCGACGGCCAGGCCCAGGGTACGTTTGCTTGTCATCATTGCTTCCTCAATCAGCGTTGGTGGTTGTAGTGGATAGGCGCCTCAGGCGGCCTTGGGGTTGGGTCGACGCTGGCGTTTCTCCAGCCGCCCCAGCAGCACGACCAGCGGCCACAGCAGCGCGAGATAGATCAGCGCGGCCAGCACGATGGGCGTGGGGTTGTAGAGCATCGATTGCGCGGAGCGCGCGGCATACAGCATCTCGGGCACCGACACCACGCTGGCGATGGTGGTGAGCTTCACCACCTCGATCATGTTGCTCACGAGGTCGGGGAACACGTTGCGCACCGCCTGCGGGATCTCCACGAACAGCAGGCTGGCCGGGCGGCCCATGCCGGTGGACAGCGCGGCCTCGCGCTGGCCGCGCGGCACCGACTCCAGGCCCGCGCGCAGGATCTCGCCGAAGTAGCTCGAGTTGTTGAGCATGAAGCCCAGCGCCACGCAGGCCATCGGCGAGAGCTCCATGCCGAGGTAGGGCAGGCCGGTGTAGAGGAAGATCAGCAGCACCAGCGGCGGGAAGGCGCGGAAGAAGTCGATGTAGACCACGAGCAGCGCGCGCACCAGCCGGTTGCGGATCACGAAGCCGGCCAGCGCCAGCACCATGCCGGCCGCCAGCCCGAGCGGGATCACCCAGGCCGACAGCAGCAGCGTGTTGAGCAGGCCCTGCAGGATGTAGGGCCCGACCTCGCGCACCACGCCGAGGTTGAAGAAGTACTGGAGGATGAGTTCCATGGAGGGCTCCGTTCGGCGGCGTCAGTGGCGGCCCGCGCCGTGGCGCCGCTCGATGTAGCGCCCGGCGACCACCACGGGCAGGAAGATCACGAGGTAGCCCAGCGCGCCCATCATCAGCGGCGTGGGATTGCCCGCGAAGCTGGTGGCCGAGGTGGCCTGGTTCAGGATCTCGTTGAGCGCGGCCACCGAGCCGTAGGCCGTGCCCTTGGTGATGGCGATCACGCGGTTGGTCAGCGGCGCCACCATCAGCCGGCACGACTGCGGCAGCAGCACGTGCACCATGGCCTGCGTGTGGCTCAGGCCGGTGGAACGCGCGGCCTCCATCACGCCGCGCGGCTGCGACTCGATGCCGGCCCAGAACACCTCCTCGGAGAAGGCCGCGAGCACCAGCGTCAGGGCCAGCCAGGTCGAGGCGAAGGCGCCGAGCGACACGCCCAGGAAGGGCAGTGCGTAATAGAGCAGGATGATCAGCACCAGCGGCGGCAGCGCGCGCAGGATGTCGACCAGCGTCGACACCAGCAGCGGCAGCCCGCGCACCGGCAGGCTGCGCAGGTAGGCCAGCACGATGCCCAGCGCCAGGCCGGCGGCGATCACGGCCAGGCCCAGCTCGATCGTCACGCGCGCGCCGTCCAGCACCTGGGGCAGGTAGCGCGCGGCGATGTCGCCGTTGAAGAAGGTGAAGACGAGCTTGTCGAACTGCATGCGGCGCTTCCGGTCGGTCGCTCAGAGCGCGCGGCTGCCGATGCTGGCGATGAAGGCCGCGGTGCGCGCATGCACCGGCGCCTCGAACACCTGCGCGGGCGAGCCCTGCTCGACGATGACGCCGCCGTCCATGAACACCACGCGGTCGGACGCCGCCTTGGCGAAGCCCATCTCGTGCGTCACCACCACCATGGTCATGCCGTCGGCGCGCAATTCGCGCATCACCTGCAGCACGCCGCCGACCATCTCGGGGTCGAGCGCGCTGGTCGGCTCGTCGAACAGCACCAGCGCGGGCTTCAGCGCGATCGAGCGCGCGATGCCCACGCGCTGCTGCTGGCCGCCCGACAGCTGGGTCGGGCGCACGCGCGCCTTGTGCTCCATGCCGACGCGCGCGAGCGCCTCCATGGCGCTGTGCTCGGCCGCGTCGCGCGCCATCTTCTTGACCTTGCGCAGCGCCAGCGTCACGTTGCCCAGCACGTCGAGGTGCGGGTAGAGGTTGAAGGCCTGGAACACCATGCCCACGCGCTCGCGCAACCGGTTCAGGTTGGCGCCGCGCGCATAGATGTCATGGCCCTCCACGCGCACCTCGCCGCGACTCGCGTCCTCCATGCGGTTGCAGCAGCGCAGCAGCGTGCTCTTGCCCGAGCCCGAGGGCCCGATCACCGAGACCAGCTCGCCCGCCTGCACGTCGAGGTCGATGCCGTTGAGCACGGGAACGCTGCCAAAGGATTTGTGCAGGTTGCGGACTTGCAGGAGCGGGGAAGACGTCACGGCGATGCTCGGCTTGTGGGGGACTGGGTGAACGGGGAGGGCAGGGACGCGCTTACTTGCAGACCGGCTTGGCGCTCGTGGCCTCGTAGCCGAACAGGCCCGGAATGCCGTGGCCGGCGGGCGAGACCACCGTGGCCGAGTCGGCCGCGGGCTCGGCGCCGAACCACTTCGTGTGCAGCTTCTGCAGCGAGCCGTCGAGCTTCATGCACTTGAGCACGTTGCTCACCTGGTCGCGCCCGGCCTTGTCGTCGATGCGGAACGGAATGGCCCAGACCGAGCCGGTCTTGATGACGAAGGTGGTCTTGATCGCCGGCGTGCTCTTCACGGCCCAGGCCGAGGGCGTGACGCCCGCCAGGTTGGCGTCGCCGCGGCCCGAGATCACGGCCTGCACCGCGTCGGCGTTGGTGCCGTAGACGGCGATCTCGTAGCCGTACTGCGCCTGGTTGTTGCGCGCCCATTCCTCGGGGCCCGAGCCCTTGTTCACGGCGATGGTCTTGCCCTTGAGGTCTTCCAGGCGCTGGATGTCGTTGCGATCCTTCTTCACGACCAGCGTGAAGTTGTTCTCGAGGTAGCCCTCGGTGAAGAGCACGGACTTCGCGCGCTCGGGCGACACCGTGGTCGGCGCCATCAGGAAGTCGAACTTGCCCGCGTTGAGCGCGGGGATCAGCGCCGAGTACTGCGCGCCCTCGATCTCGATGCGGCGGCCGAGACGCTTGGCGATCTCCTCGCCGAGCTCGACGTTGAAGCCCTGGTAGCCGCCGCTGAGCTTGGGGAAGGCATGCGGCGGGAAGTTGGGATCGACGCCGGTGCGCAGCGGCGCGGGCTGGGCGGCGGCGCCACCCGCGATGAGGGCGAAGGCCAGCGGCGCCAGCAGGGACTTGAGGTGACGGAACATGGGCTTTTCTCCAGAAATAGTCGCGGTCGGAACGGCGGGGTTCGCGGGGTGCGAACTGCATCGCCGTGGTGTGCGGCGGCCATGCGACGAATTATTTCGAGCGGGAAAAGCGGCGTCGATTGATGCTTTGTGCGGCGTCCTTGCGCGTGGGTTAACACCTGGCCTCGGGCTGGTGCACCATGCTGGCGCACGCCTACATGCGGTGCGAATCGCATGCTATTGGGGCATTCCCTGGCCCGCGGCGGCGGGCCCGCCGGTCAGTCCTCCTGCACCTGCGGCGCGGCGAGCCCGCGCTGCATCAGCACGCTGCGCAGGGTGCGCGCGAAGGCTTCGGCGGCCGGCGAGAGCGGGTCGGTGCGCAGGTGCACGAGGTGCGCGACCAGCGGCTCGATGCCTTCCACCGGCAGGATGCGAAAGCGCGCGTCGGGCCAGGCCTGCAGCGAGAACTCGTCGACCAGCGCGATGCCCGCGCCCAGGTGCGTGAGCGCGCAAGCGTTCTGCGGCGAACCCACCTCGAGCATGGTGCGCGGCACGTTCTCCTGCGAGGCGAAGAAGTGGCGCACCAGTTCGCCGAAGGGCGTGCCGCGCGGGTACGACATCAGGTCGTAGGGCAGCAGGTCCTGCGCGCCGACCGCGTTGCGCGCGGCCAGCGGATGCGTGCGCGGACAGATGCACACGATGCGGCAGCGCGCGACCGGCATCGTGATGAGGTTCGGATGGTCCACCGCCTCCAGCGAGATGCCGAGGTCGAAATGCCGGCTCAGCAGGCGCTCGCGCAGCAGGTCCTGGTTGAGGCACTTGAAATGCACGCGCGTCTCGGGGTTGGCCTGGTGGTAGTGCGCGATCGCCATCGGCACCAGCATGTGGCCGATGCCCGGGCTCGACACCACGCTGATCAGGCCCGAGCGGCGCGCCGAGAGCTCGTGCGTGAGGTCGCTGATGCGCTGCACGCCCTGGTAGACGTCCTCGACCTCGTGGTACAGGCGCCGCGCCTCGGCCGTGGGCGACAGCCGGCCCTTGATGCGCATGAAGAGCGGAAAGTTGAGCTGGGTCTCGGTGTGCGAGAGCACCCGGCTCACGGCGGGAACGGACACATGCAGCAGGCGGGCGGCATCGCTCACGGAGCCGGTGGCCATGATGGCCCGGAACACTTCGATTTGGCGCAGATTCATGGCGCGGAACTTTAGCGCTACATCGCGCCGCCCCTGGAACCGCGCCGCGGGCGCCTATTCCTGCAGCGCCGCCTGCGTGTGCTCGATGTGCTTCTCGAGCAGTTCCACCGCCAGCGGGATGTTCTTGGCGATGCAGGCCTTGAGGATCTGCGAATGCTCGGACTGCGAGGACTTGCGCCCCACCTTATGCGACTGCAGGGCGCGCAGGTGGCGCGCGATGCCGCGCACGCTTTCCTCGATCATCCTGAGCAGCTTGTCGCGCCCGCAGGGGCGGTAGAGCGTCAGGTGGAACTCGAGGTTGAGGTCGGCCCACTCCTGCGGCGATTCGCTGCCGTCGTAGCGCGCGATGATCTCGCGCGCGGCGCGGTGGTCGGCGGGGCGCAGGTGCGGGATCGCGAGCTTGAGCGCGCGGGTCTCGAGCGCGATGCGGATGTCGAGCGCCTCGACCAGGTCCTTGATCGACTGCGACGCGACGGTCGAGCCCGCGTGGGCGCGGTGCTCGATCAAGCCCTCGGCCTCGAGCCGCTTCAAGGCCTCGCGCACGGGGATGCGGCTGACGCCGAAGCGCTCGGCCAGCGCCTGCTGCTTGAGCTGCACGCCGATCCCCAGTTCGCCGCTCAGGATCAGTTGCCGCAAGGATTCCGTGACGGAATCGGCCGAGAGGATCTGCTCGCCGGTCGGTGCCTGGGCCACCATTCGAACTCCCTTGTTGTCTTCGCCATGAACTGCGGGGATTCTACGGAAGATCCCATTTCGGATCCCTTGGACGAGGGGGCCGGGACATCCTGTATAGCCGGCAGCCGCGGCAGCGGTTAAAAACGAGATCCTGGATTGGATCCAATCTGGAACGCTTCTTGCTCGCCGTTTTTCCTGAAGTTCGGAAGGGGCCTGCCAGGCGACGAATGTGTGCGTTGCGCCCCACATTGGATCCAATTCTGAATTCAATCATGGAGCCATTCGTAGGTATTTGCCCTTGATTTGCCCTCTTGCCCGTTGCGGTGGAAGCGAATGGCTGCCTAACATCTGTACCTGTCTATACATCAGTAGACAAGCCCAATCATCTTTCTGGAGAGTTCATGTCCGAGTCGAGTTATCTGAGCGGCGCCTGCGTTTGGTCGGGTGCCGAGATGGGCCAAAACCATCGGTGGGTCAAACAGTTTCCCGCCGTCGTTCTGGATCAAATCGATACTGCGTTGCAAAAGACCGAGGGCCTCGACTGGCGCCGGATCGACCGCCAGAACTTCCCGCTGCCCGATGCCAAGGCCTTCTTCGACGAGGTGCGAGAAGAACTCGAGAACGGCTCGGGCATGGTCAAGATCCGCGGCCTCGAGGTGGGGCGCTACCAGCAGGAAGAGCTGCGCCGCATCTGGTACGCGCTGGGCGCGCACCTGGGCACGCCGATGTTCCAGAACTACCGCGGCGAGGTGATGCGCGAGATCAAGGACGAGGGGATGGGCGTCGGCGCCAAGCTCTACGGCGCGACCGTCGACGAGCATGGCAAGCAGTTCCTCTCGTCGGGAGCGCGCACGCTGTCGCCGGGACAGCTGCGCTTCCACACCGACCGCTGCGACGTGGTCGGGCTGCTGTGCGTGCGCCAGGCTTCCGAAGGCGGCGTCAGCAAGCTCGCGAGCAGCGCGACGGTCTACAACCGCATCCTCGAGCGCCGGCCCGACCTGCATGCGCTGCTGTGCCAGCCGATTCCGCGCAGCCGCTTCGGCGAGGAAGCCGGTGGCGAGCACGTGGCCTACGACCTGCCGATCTTCGGCGTGCGCGACGGCAAGCTCACGAGCCACTTCTCGCTGACCTACATCGAGAATGCGCAGATGCTGCCCGGCGTGCGCAAGCTCGGCGAGGCCGAGCACGAAGCCATCCAGTTGCTGATGCAGGTGGCCGAGGAGGAATGCTTCGAGATGCGCTTCGCGCCCGGCGACATCCAGCTGCTCAACAACCACGTGATCTACCACGGCCGCACCGCCTTCAAGGACAACGTGCAGACCGGCGAGGACCGCATGCTCATGCGCCTGTGGCTCTCGGTGCCCAATTCGCGCGCGCTGCCGCCCGACCATGCCGTGCTGTGGGGCGATGTCGGTTCGGGCAAGCCGCACGGCGGCATCGCGCAGCCCGCGGCGGCGCTGCCCGCCTGAACCCGCGCCCTGGCCGGCGCCCGGCCAGGCCCTGGATCCCTGTCTTCGCCGCAGGACCTCCTTTGCAAGGGGGTCCTGCCTTCTGCAACTTGCGTGCGTTCTCGCTGGAGGTTCCCATGAATGGATGGATGCGATGGCTGGCCGTGGCTTTCATGGTCTGCACGGCCGGTGCCGCATCGGCGCAGGACTGGCCGAGCCGGCCGATCCGCTTCGTCGTGCCCTGGCCGCCCGGTGGACTCAACGACACCATCGCCCGCGCGTTCAACGACCGCGTCGGGCAGGCGCTGGGGCAGCCGGTGGTGCTGGACTTCAAGCCCGGTGCCGCGGGCCGCATCGGCGTGTCGGACGTGGCGCGCTCCGCGCCCGACGGCTACACCGTCGGCATGGGCAACCTCGGGCCGCTGACGATCCATCCGGTGCTCTACAAGCAGATGCCCTACGACGTGAAGAAGGACCTGCTGCCGATCGCGATGTTCGCCGCCTCGCCGCTGGTGCTGGTGGTGCCCGTCACTTCGCAGTTCAAGTCGGCGCGCGACCTGGTCGAGGCGGCGCGCGCGAAGCCCGGTGCCTACAACTTCGCCTCGGTGGGACTCGGCAGCCCCGCGCACCTGACCTTCGAGCTGGTGAACGCCAAGGCCGGCATCCAGATCGTCCACGTGCCCTACAAGGGCACCAACGAAGCCCTGCCCGCGGTCATCGCGGGCGACGTGCACGCCACCTTCGACACGCTGTCGAGCCTGCAGCCCTTCATCAAGGCCGGCAAGCTGCGGCCGCTGGCCGTCACCACGGCCGAGCGCGTCGCGCAGTTCCCCGAGGTGCCGACGCTCAAGGAGCTCGGCCTGCTCGACGACCCCGTGCTGTCCTGGTATGCGCTGATCGCGCCGGCGCGCACGCCCGCCGCGATCGTCGCGAAGCTGTACAAGGCCTATGGCGATGCCGCGCAAACCCCGGAGATCCAGAAGCTGCTGGCCGCGCAGGGCCTGATCTACCTGCCGATGTCCTCGGCCGAATTCCAGGCCGGCATCGACAAGGAGACCGCCCGCTGGGGCCGGATCATTCAAGACCACCGCATCGAAGTCACGCCCTGAACGCCGCGCATCTCTCGCCACCCGGACCGCTTTTTTCCCCTCGATTCCAACCAACCCAACGGAGCCCCGACATGAAATCCCTCAAGCGCCAACGAACCACGTCCCACGCCAGGCCCATCGCCTCGGTACTCGCGGCCCTCCTCGTGAGCGCCGCCTCGTTCGCGGCTTCCGCGGCGCCGGACTACGGCAAGTGCGAAGTCACGGGCCAGCGCGGCTCGGTGAAGCTCGAGACCGTGGTGCCGGGCGCGCTGTCCGTGCGGCCCGTGCTGCCGTCGCCGGGCTGGTGGAACGGCGACTCGATCGACACCATCAAGGACGGCTTCGAATACTGCATGGCCGCCAACATGGCCTACCGCGCCGGTCTCGACAAGGTGGTGGTGGTGAACCGCTCGTTCGCGCAGATCCTCACGGGCCAGGCGCAGGGCTTCGACATCGCGCTGAGCCAGATCACCATCACCGACGAGCGCAAGAAGGTGGTGAACTTCACCGAACCCTACTTCAGCTCGGACCAGGGCATCCTCGTGAAGGCCGGCGTCAAGGTCGACAAGGAGAGCATCAGGAAGCTGCGCCTCGGCGTGAAGCAGGGCACCACCATCCTTGGCTACCTCGCCGACAACGTCAAGCCGGTGGAACAGCCCAAGGTCTTCGCCGAGGCGGCCGCGATGTACGCGGCGCTGGCGGCCGGCCAGGTCGACGCCGTGCTCTACGACACGCCCAACCTGCTGGCGCGCGCCAAGCAGTCGAACGGTCTGTTCGAGGTGGTCGGCCGCTACGACACGGGCGAGCGCTGGGGCGGCCTCGTCAACAAGGACTCGCAGAACATGGCGACCTTCAACAAGCTGATCGACGAGATGAAGCGCGACGGCACCTTCGCCCGCCTGGCGAACCAGTACCTGACGCCCAGCCTCGGCGCCGATCCCACCAAAGTGCCCGTCTTCAATCCCTGAGACCGAGATCCGACCATGAACAGTGCAACGCAGCAGTCCGCCGGCCTGCCTTCGCCCGTCGCGGGGCAGGAGCGCCGCCTGAACATCGGAGGCATGCCGAAGGTGCCGCTGATGCTCTTCCTCTTCGCGCTGGCGGGCGTGATCCTGGTCGTCGCGGCCAGCTGGTACACCCTGCAGTCCCTGCGCGAGGCCCTGCGGGGCAGCGCCTGGGACGGCTGGTGGATCACGGCCGGGGCCGGGGTCCTCGCGCTCGCGTCGCTGGCCGTGGTCCGGCCGCTCGCGCGCGCCTTCCAGCGCTGCCGCGGCGTGCGCGCGGCGGCGGGCCGCATGGACATCGTGGCGGCGCGCATCGAGCGCTCCGACGCCTGCGTGCAATGCTGGATCGCGCTCGGCCACACGCTGGCGCAGTTCCTCATGGTGCTGGGCTTCCAGTTCCTGCTGGCCAACAACCAGGCGGTCGCCAAGACCTTCTTCCTGGTGCCGCTGATCGTGAAGACCTTCCCGCTGGTCCTCGATGCGTTCTGGGTCAACGTGAAGATCTTCCTGATCGCCGAGGTGCTGGTGCTGGTCTGGGGCCTGATCGTGGCGCTCGCCATGTTCGCGCCGGGGGCCGCCGGCAAGCCGCTGCGCTTCATCGCCACCGCCTACGTCGACGTGTTCCGCTCGATCCCCGCGGTGCTGGTGATCTACCTGGTCGGCTTCGGCCTGCCGTTGACGGGCGTGCCCATCCTCAAGGACCTGTCGCTCACGACCTATGTGGTGATCGCGCTGACGCTGACGGTCGGTGCCTACGTGGCCGAGATCTACCGTGCGGGCATCCAGAGCGTGCACTGGAGCCAGACGGCCGCTTCGCGGTCGCTGGGGCTGTCGCACATGCAGACGCTGCGCTTCGTGGTCGTGCCGCAGGGCGTGCGCCAGATCATTCCACCGCTGCTCAATGCCTTCATCGCGCTGCAGAAGGACACCGCGCTGGTCAACGTGGTCGGGGTGGTCGACTCCTTCAACCAATCGATGATCGTGGCCTCCAACTACTACAACCTGTCGGCCGCGACCACCGTCGCGCTGCTCTTCATCGTCATCTCCATCCCGCAGACGCGCTTCGTGGAGCGCATGGCCCGCCGCGATCGCGCCCGCATGCGCGCTGGCAACGCATAAACCGAGTCCCCACACATGTCCTTCATCGAGATCAGGGAAATTTCGAAGTCCTACGGCGAGCTGCCGGTGCTCAACCGGCTCGCGATGGCGGTCGAGGAGCACCAGGTGGTGAGCCTGATCGGTCCCTCGGGCTCCGGCAAGTCGACGCTGCTGCGCTGCATCAACGGCCTGGAGCCCATCGACGCGGGCGAGATCCGCGTGCACGGCGACCGCATCACCGGGCCGGGCGTCGACGTCAACTCGCTGCGGCGCGACATCGGCATCGTGTTCCAGGGCTACAACCTGTTCCCGCACATGACCGTGCTGCAGAACGTGACGCTGGCGCCGATCCAGGTGCTCAAGCAGTCGAGGGAGGAGGCCGAGGACCGCGCGATGGCGCTGCTCAAGCGCTTCAGCCTCGCGCACAAGGCGAAGGAATACCCCGACCGCATGTCGGGCGGCCAGCAGCAGCGCGTGGCGATCGTGCGCGCGCTGGCCATGGACCCGATGGTTCTGCTGCTCGACGAGATCACCTCGGCGCTCGATCCCGAGCTGGTGTCGGAGGTGCTCAACATCGTGCGCGACCTCGCCAACGAAGGCATGACCATGCTGCTGGCCACGCACGAGATGGGCTTCGCGCGCGAGGTCTCGTCCAAGGTCTGCTTCCTGTGCGACGGCGTCGTCTGCGAGGAAGGGCCGCCCGAGCAGATCTTCGGCGACCCGCGGCAGGACCGGACCCGTTCGTTCCTGCGCAGCATCAAAGAGGCGAAGCGCATCTAGATGAGCGACCGAAGCGCCCGCCGGCCGCGCCGCGACGCTCCGGACGAGGAGGGCGGCCGTGGCATGCTCGAGGGAATGACGACGACCCTGCACGAGCGAATCAAGGCCCATGTGACGCAGGGCATCCTCGACGGCACCTGGCAGCCGGGCCAGCGGCTGCCATCCGAGTTGGAGCTGGTCACGCAGTTCGGCGTCTCGCGCATGACCGTCAACAAGGCGCTGCGCGAGCTCGCCAACGCGGGCCGGATCGTGCGCGTGGCGGGGGTCGGCACCTTCGTGGCGGAGAAGAAGCCGCAGTCCACCCTGCTGCAGATCGCCAACATCGCGAGCGAGATCCGGGCCCGCGGCCACGAGCACCGGTGGCGCGGCCTGTCGCGCGAGCGCGTGGCGGCCGCGCCCGACATCGCGGCCTGGCTCAACATGCTGCCGGGGCAGTCGATCTTCCGGCTGCAGAGCGTGCACCTCGAGAACGGGGTGCCCGTGCAGCTCGAGGACCGCTACGTCAACCCCAAGATGGCGCCGGCCTTCCTCGACCAGGACTTCTCGGACATCACGCCGGGCGAATACCTGCTCTCGCTGGTGCAGGCCGATCTGGTGGAGCACGTGGTCGATGCCGTCATGCCGACGGCGGAACAGGCGCGCATCCTCGAGATGAAGCCCACCGAGCCCTGCCTGCAGCTGACGCGGCGCACCTGGCTGCGCGAGGTGCCCGTGACCTGGGTGCGCTGCCTGAACCCGGCCTCGCGCTACAGCCTGGGCAGCCGGTTCCGGCCCTCGCCCTGAAGCCCGCCGGACCGGGACACGCGATGCGACTCGACGAACAGGTGCAGGCGTGGCTCACGCGCACGCCCGGGCTGATCGAGACCCTGTTCGACCGGTTGCCCGACGTGCTGTTCTACGTCAAGGACCAGCAGGGCCGCTACCTCTGGGCCAACCAGACGCTGATCGACCGCGCCGGCCTGCAGGACGGCGAGAGCGTGGTGGGCAAGACCGCGGACCAGCTGTTCCCGGCCAGCGGCCTCAGCACGGTGGCGCAGGACCTCGAGGTCATCGACAGCGGCCGGCCGATGCGCGAGCTGCTGCGCATGTACCAGACCTGGCGCGGCGACCGCTACTGGTGCCTGAGCTCCAAGTTCCCGCTGCTCGATGCCGACGGCCGCATCGTCGGCCTGGCCGGGCTGTCGCGCGACCTGCCGCGCCCCAACGAGCGCCATCACAGCTACCGGCGGCTGCGGCGCTTCCTGGATTTCATCGACGCGGGCCTCGACGGACCGGTGCTGATCGCCGAGGCGGCCGCTCATGCCTCGGTGTCGATGGACACGCTGGCGCGCCTGGTGCTCGAGGTCTTCCACGTGACGCCCAAGCAGCTCTTGATGAAGAAGCGCATCGACAAGGCCTGCCAGCTGCTCGAGGAGACGCCGGCCTCGATCACGGAGGTGTCGGCCGCCTGCGGCTATGCCGACCACAGCGCCTTCTCGCGCCAGTTCAAGGTGGCGACGAACATGACGCCGGCGCAGTACCGCGCCTCGCGCCGCGACTATGCAGAAAACCGCAACCCGGTGCGCCGTGCGTTCTAGCTGCGCCTGAGCCCGGCGCTCAGAATTCGCGGCATGAACTGCCTGATCGTTTATGCCCACCCCGAACCCGCATCGTTCAACGGCGCACTGAAGGACGTCGCTGTCCGAGAGCTCGAGCGCATGGGCCATTCGGTGGTCGTCAGCGATCTCTACCGCATGGACTGGAACCCGGCGCTGGGCCCGGCCGATTTCGAGGGCGGGCGCGCGAACGCCGACTATCTCGATCTCTCGCGAGAGCAGGAACATGCCTTCGCGGTCGGCACGCAGCACCCCGCGGTGGCGGCCGAGCAGGCGAAGCTGGCGGCGGCCGACTTCGTGCTGCTGCAGTTCCCGCTGTGGTGGTTCTCGATGCCCGCCATCCTCAAGGGCTGGGTCGACCGCGTGCTGAGCCGCGGCTTCGCCTACTCGGCGGGGCGAAAGTACGAGACCGGGCATTTCAGGGGCAAGCGCGCGATGCTCAGCATCACGACCGGCACGGCCTCCACGCTCTACGAGCCGAACGGCATCGACGGCGATCTCCATCACGTGCTCTGGCCGATCCACAACGGCATCCTGGCCTATACGGGCTTCACGGTGCTGCCGCCCTTCGCCGCCTGGATGCCCGCGCGGCTGTCGCCGCGGGAGCGCCAGGCCTGCCTCGATGCCCATGCCGAGCGCCTGCGCGGCATCGAGCGCATCGAGCCGCTGTTCTTCCATCCCTGGAGCGACTACGACGAATCGCAGCGGCTCAAGCCGGGCGTGGTGGCGCGCTCGGGCGTGCAGTGGAATCCGCGCGCCGGCCAGAGTTTCGAGGACTCGGCGTCGGCCAATGCCTGAGCGTACTGTGCAGGAAACCCGCATGTCCTCCGCCCAATCACCGCGCGTCGTCATCGTCGGCGGCGCCATCATCGGCAGCTTCTGCGCCTGGTCGCTGCGCCAGGCCGGCTTCGCGGGACCGATCACCGTGGTCGAGAAGGACGCCTCGTACCGGTTCTCGTCGACGGCGCTGTCCGCGGCCTCGATACGCACCCAGTTCGGCACGGCCGCGAACATCCGGATGAGCCTCTACGGCGCCCGGATGTTCCGCGACATCAAGGCCTTGTTCGGCGACGAGGCAGACATCGGCTACCGCGAGCGCGGCTACCTGATCCTCGGCGGCCACGACCAGGTCACGCAGCGGCTGGAAGCCGTGCGCATGCAGCGCAGCCATGGCGCCGACATCCGGGTGCTCGATCCCGGCGAGCTGGCCGCGCGCTATCCGGGCGTGGACTTCGGCGACGTGGGCATCGGAACGCTGGGCGTGCAGCACGAAGGCTGGTTCGATGCCTGGAGCCTGCTGTCCGAGGTGCGCCGCGCGGCGCGTCGGCTGGGCGTGGACTACGTGGAGGCGACGGCCAGCGGCTTCCGTACCGACGGAGCGCGCGTGAGCGGCGTCGAGCTGTCGAACGGCGAAGTGCTGGCCTGCGACTTCTGCGTGCTGGCCGCGGGCGCGCTCTCGGGCCGCCTGGCCGCCTTGCTGGACATCGCGCTGCCGGTGGTGCCGAAGAAGCGCACCGTGTTCTCGTTCAAGACGCCGTTCAAGGCGAGCGAGCTTCCGATGCTGTTCGATTCGAGCGGCATCTGGGTCCGGCCCGAAGGGGAGGGCTTCATCGGCGGCATCCAGCCCCCGGCCGAGATCGACGGGGACGCCGACGGCGACTTCGAACCGCACCACGACCTGATGGAGTCGCTGTTCTGGCCCCTGCTCGCCAAGCGCATCCCGGCCATGGAAGAACTGCGCCTGCAACGCGCCTGGGCCGGCCACTACGAGGTCAACACGCTCGACCACAACGGCGTCGTCGGTCCGCATGACGAGCTCGGCAACCTGATCTTCGCGACCGGCTTCTCGGGCCATGGCGTGATGCACGCGCCGGCGGTCGGCCGCGGCGTGGCCGAGCTGATCACGACGGGCGCGTTCCGCAGCATCGACATGAGTCCCCTGGGCTGGGCGCGCATCCGCAGCGCCACGCCCTTGTTCGAATCCATCGTTTACTGAAAAGGAGATCGCCATGAGACTGGCAGGCAAGGTGGCAGTGGTGACGGGCGCCGCGCGCGGCATCGGGCGCGCGACGGCGGAACGGCTTCTGGCCGAGGGCGCGAAGGTGGTCGTGTCGGACATCGACGCCCAGACCCTCGAGAAGACGGCCGCCGAGATCGGCCCGGCAGCCGACGTCTTCGCGGTGCGCGCCGACGTCTCGAAGAAGAGCGAGGTGGTCGGCCTTGTCGAGGCGGCGGTCCGGCATTTCGGCACCCTCGACATCATGGTGAACAACGCCGGCATCGCGCCGGTGGTGGAGTTCCTCGATGTCACCGAGGAGATGCTCGACCGCGTGCTCGACGTCAATCTCAAGGGCGCTTTCTACGGCACCCAGGCGGCGGGCCGCGAGATGGTCGCGCGCGGCAAGGGCGGGGTGATCATCAACATGTCCTCGATCAACTCGGGGCTGGCCAATCCCAACGTCGCGCCCTACGCGATCTCCAAGGGCGGCATGAACCAGGTGACCTCGACCGCGGCCGTGGCCTTCGCGCCGCACGGCATCCGCGTGGTCGGCGTCGGGCCCGGGACCATCATGACCGACATGGTGGCCGGGGCCTTCGTGCAGAGCGCGGGCAACCATGCCATCCTCTCGCGCACGCCGCTGGGCCGCTATGGCCAGCCCTCCGAGATCGCCTCGGTGGTCGCCTTCCTGGCGAGCGACGATGCCTCCTACATCACGGGCGAGACCATGTACGTGGACGGTGGCCGGCGCGTGCTGAACTACGTGGTCCCGGTCAAGGGCTGAGCGATGACGCATCCCTTCGCCAAGCTGCATCACCTCTGCATCGTGGTGCACGACATCGACCGGACGCAGGCCTATTACGAGGCTATCGGCATCGGCCCCTGGACCGAATACCCGCCGCTGGCCGAATACGAGGAACTCGAGGCGCCCAGCAAGCCCGGCTTCCTCGCGCTCAAGTACCGCGTGTGCAACCTGCCGACCGTGCAGCTCCAGCTGTGCCAGCCCTGCGCCGAGCCGACGCCGCAGCGGCTGCATCTGGACAGCAAGGGCGAGGGCGTGTTCCACGTCGGCTTCGAGGTGCCGGACGCCGATGCCGCGCAGGCGCAGGCCACGGCGCTGGGCCTGCCGGTGCTGATGCGCGGGCGCCGCGCGAACCGCACGGGCTTCACCTACTACGACAGCGCCGACGGCGCGGGCGTCACGCTGCTCACGCGGGCGACCCACCATCCGGGCAAATAGCAGCGAGGAGCGGGCCATGCGGATCGATCTGAATTCCGACCTGGGCGAGGGCTATGGCCCGTGGACGATGGGAGACGACGCGCGGATCCTCGACTGCGTGACCAGCGCCAACATCGCCTGCGGCGGCCATGCGGGCGATGCGGAAACCATGTACCGCACCCTGCGTCTCGCGGCGGAGCGCGGCGTGAACGTCGGCGCCCATCCGGGCTACAACGACCGCGAGGGCTTCGGGCGGCGCGTGATACCGATGCCGCCCGCCGAGATCGGCCGCATGGTCGCGGCGCAGGTCGGCGCGCTCGCGGCGATGGCCCGGCTCGCGGGCACCGAGGTGCGCTACGTCAAGCCGCATGGCGCGCTCGGCAATCTCGCGGCCGCGGACATGGGCGTGGCCCAGGCCATCGTCGCCGCGCTCGAGAAGATCGACCCCGCGCTCGCGATCCTCGCCATCTCGGGCACCTGCCTCGAGCGGGCCGCGCGCGCGCAGGGGCTGCGCGCCTTCTCGGAGATCTTCGCCGACCGTGCCTACCAGCCCAATGGCCAGCTGGTGCCGCGCGGCCAGCCGGGCGCGGTCCTGCACGATGCCGAGGCGGCCGCGGACCGGCTGATCGGCTTCGTGCGAACCGGGAAGATGCCGGTGCAGGGCGCCGACCCCATCGCCTTGAAGGCCGACTCGGTCTGCGTCCATGGCGACAACGCCGAATCGGTCGAGATGGCACGGCACATCCGCCAGCGGCTGACGGCCGAAGGGATCGTGCTGGCCCCGTTCCTCGGATAGCCGCGGGTATGTCGACGCCGGAATGGCCGCGCTATGTGCCGGTCGCGGACCACTCGCTGCTGGTGTCCTTCGCCGATGCGATCGCCGACCCGGCCAGCGCCGCGGTGCTCGCGCTCGACCGGGCCCTGGCCCATGCGCCGCCCGAGGGCCTGCTCGAATGCATCCCGGCCTTCGTCAGCCTGTTGATCGTCTTCGATCCCCTGGTCACCGATCACGCGCGGATCCGGGAGGCGGCCGAGACGCTGCAGCGCGATCCGCCGGCCGGCCCGCCGGCGGGAGAAGCGCGCGAGGTCGAGGTCTGCTACGACGACGACCTCGCGCCCGACCTCGAAGCGGTGGCACGGGCTTCCGGCCTGGGCATCGACGCGGTGATCGACCTCCACCTGCAGGGCGACTACCGGGTGCGCATGTACGGCTTCGCGCCGGGCTATGCCTACATGTCGGGCGTGCCGCCGGAGATCCAGGTGCCGCGCAAGCCCTCGGCCCTGCGCGACATCGCCGCGGGCAGCGTGCTGATCGCGGGACCGCAGTGCCTCGTCACCACGCTGCGGATGCCCACGGGCTGGTCGATCGTCGGCCGCTCGCCCACGCGCATCCTGACGCGCGACGACAGCGCGCCCTTTCTCTTCGGCGTGGGCGACCGCGTGAAGTTCAAGCGCATCGGCCGCGCGCAATACGAAGCCAGGCTGGAGAACGAAAGCCATGGCTGAAGCCAGGCTGCGCGTGCGCGCCTGCGGCCCGCTGGTCACGTACCAGGACGGCGGCCGACCGGGCATGCTGCGCTTCGGCGTGCCCGCCTCGGGCCCGATGGACCGGCTCGCGCATGCCGCGGCCCATGTCGCGCTCGGCAACCCGCAGGATGCCACCGCCATCGAGGTCTCGCTGGGCGGGCTGGAGCTGCTGTGCGAAGCGGGCGAGGTGAGCTGCGGCATCGCCGGCGGCGAGTTCCAGGTCCGCCATTCGGGCGCGGCGACCGGTTCGTGGTGCGTGCGAACACTGCGCGCGGGCGACACGCTGTCGATCCGTCCGGGCCGCTGGGGCAGCTGGGCCTACCTGGCCTTCAGCGGCGAGCCGGTGTGCGGGCATTGGGCCGGGCACAGCGCCACGCATTCGGCATCGGGTCTCGGCGGCGGCAGCCTGGTGCCGGGCGCCGAGATCGTGTTGCGCAATACGCAGGTCGTGCAGGAACGCGAGGGAGACCGCACCGCGCCCGCGCTGGCCGGTCCGCGCCCGCTCGTGCGCGTCGTGCTCGGGCCGCAGACCGACAGCTTCGAGACCGCCTCCGTCGCCGCGTTCCTCGACGCGGGCTTCTCGGTCACGCCCGCCCGCGACCGCATGGGCATGCGCCTCGCGGGACCGGCACTGGCCTTGAACAATGCCTTGTCCATTCCTTCCGAACCGATCGTGCGCGGCTCGATCCAGGTCGGTGGCGATGGCGTGGCCTCGGTGCTGCTGGCCGACCACCAGACCACCGGCGGCTATCCGAAGATCGCCACCGTCCTGTCCTGCGACCTCGATGGCCTGTCGCAACTCCGACCGGGCGACGGGCTGCGCTTCCAGGCCGTGGACCCGGCGGAGGCGATCCGGCTCGTGCGCCTGGAAGCACCGCCGAGAAGCCGGTTCCTGCAGGCGATGGCCCAACCGCCGGGCAGCCTGCCGGACCGCCTGATGGCCGAGAACCTGATCAGCGGCGTCGTGCTGGCATAGCGCGCCTCATGCGCCGAGCCAGCGGCCCTCGGGCCAGGCACCGGCATCGATCGCGCGCCGCGCCTCCCGCGTGAGCACGTCGACCGCGCAGCGCACATGCCGCGCGATCGGCCGGTTGACGGGCAGGGCCAGCACGATGGTCCGGCGGATGCCCGGATCGGCCAGCGGCGCGCCCCTGAGCTTCTGCGTGCGCAGGTCCTCCGCGACCGCGATCGGCGGCAGGAGGGTCAGGCCATGGCCGCCGAGCACCAGGCTTCTCTGCACGCTCAGCGCGTTGGTCTCGGCCGACAGGTCGAGCGTCACCTGGGCCACGGCGCAGGCATGCTCGACCAGCGTGCGGATGCCATGCGGCGCGCTCGGCAGCACCAGCTTGTGGCCCGCGAGTTCGGCCAGCGCCACCGGCCGGTCGGGCCGCAGCTTGCTGCTCTTCGGGCCGATGACCCACAGCGCCTCCTCGATCAGCGGCGTGGTCTGGATGTTGGGCGAGCGCTCCGCGCCATAGAGCAGCGCGGCATCGACCTCGCCCGATTCGAGCCAGCGCAGCAGCGTGCCCGCGTAGCCCATCGCGATGCGCACGCGGATGCCCGGGTAGTCGGCCGCCAGCGTCGCCACCAGCGGGCTAGAGAGGATGTCGATGGTGCTCGGCAGCAGCCCCAAGGTGACCAGCCCGCCGATGCCGTTGTCGACGGTGCCGATCTCGGCCCGGGCCCGGTCCAGCTCGAGCAGCGCGCGGCGCGCATAGCCGACGAGCGCCAGCCCCGCATCGGTCAGCACCATGCCGTGGCGCTCGCGTTCGAACAGGGGCGCGCCGATGTCCTCCTCGAGCAGGCGGATCTGCCGCGACACCGCGGGCTGCACGAGGTGCAGCACCTCGGCCGCGCGCGTGACGTTGCCGGTCTCGGCCACCGTGAGAAAGGCGCGCAGTTGCTTCAGGTCCATGTGGTTGCCTCCATGCGCAAACGTGATCGTGGAATCTCGAATTTCTATTTCACATTCTCAGGCATCAAATTCTATGATTTCTGGCACTTTGACCAACCAACCCCGATTCATGAACCAGACCACCCAGGCCGCCCCCGACTGGCAGCAGGCCGCCTTCCGCGTGCTCAAGGCGGGCGGCGTGAGGCAGATCGCCTACGTGCCCGACGCCGGCCATTCGCATGTGATCCGCAGCGCCATCGCCGACCCCGACATCGAGGACGTGGTGCTGACCACCGAGGAGGAGGGCGTGGCGCTGGTGAGCGGCGCCTGGCTCGGCGGACAGCGCGCCGTGCTGCTGATGCAGAGCAGCGGCGTGGGTAACTGCGTGAACATGTTCTCGCTGCTGCAGGCCGCGGACTTCCCGTTCTTCACGCTCGTGACCATGCGCGGCGAATACGCCGAGTTCAATCCCTGGCAGGGCCCGATGGGCAAGGCCACGCAGGCCGCGCTCGAGCTCATGGGCATCCACGTGCTGCGCGCCTCGAAGCCCGAGGAGGTCGAGGAGATCGTCAGCGCGGGCTTCGATGCCGCCTTCGAGGCCGGCGAGAAGGTCGCCGTGCTGCTGGGACAGGAACTGATCGGCCGCAAGAAGTGGGAGCGCAAGTGATGAACCCGAAGACCCCGGCGCAGCGCGCCGACCGCCGCGAATTCGTGGCCCGCCTGATCGCCGCCATTCCCGATGCCCTGATCGTCACGGGCCTGGGCTCGGCCTCCTACGACGTGTTCGCCAGCGGCGACCGCGAGCGCAACTACTACCTGTGGGGCGCCATGGGCGGCGCCGCCTCGCTGGGGCTGGGCCTGGCGCTCGCGCAGCGCGACAAGTCGGTGGTCGTCATCACCGGCGACGGCGAGCAGCTGATGGGCATCGGCAGCCTCGGCACCATCGGCGTCAAGCAGCCGAAGAACCTCAGCATCGTGATGCTCGACAACGGCCATTTCGGCGAGACCGGCATGCAGCGCAGCCACTCGAGCCTGGGCGCCGACCTGGTGGCGGTGGCCAGGGGTTTCGGCATCGCCGATGCGTTCTCGGTGAGCAGCATCGATGCCTGCGAGGACCTGGCCGAGCGCATCAACGCCCGGCGGCAGACCACCTTCGCGCAGGTGTTCATCGATGCCAACGAGCCGCCGCGCGCACTGCCGCCGCGCGACGGTTCTTACATCAAGAACCGCTTCCGCGCCGCGCTGGGCTTCACCCCTTTCTGACGGGCGAGCCCATGCAACGCTATTCATTGCACATCGGCGGCGACGCCTGCGAGCCGCATGGCGGCACCTGGTTCGAGACCCAGAACCCCTTCACCGGCGAGAGCTGGGCGCAGATCCCGCGCGGCGACGCGCAGGACGTCGACCGGGCCGTGCGCGCCGCGCACCAGGCGCTGACCAGCGGGCCCTGGTCGGAACTGACCGCGACGCAGCGCGGCGCGCTGATGCGCAGGCTCGGCGACCTGATCGCGCGCGACGCGGCCCGGCTGGCCGCCACCGAGGTCCGCGACAACGGCAAGCTGCTCGCGGAGATGCGCGGCCAGCTCGACTACCTCCCGCAGTGGTTCTATTACTACGGCGGGCTGGCCGACAAGGTGCAGGGCAGCACGCTGCCGCTCGACAAGAAGGGCTACTTCGCCTTCACGCGCCACGAGCCCGTGGGCGTGGTGGCGGCCATCACGCCGTGGAACTCGCCGTTGCTGCTGCTGGCCTGGAAGCTGGCGCCGGCGCTGGCGGCGGGTTGCACCGTGGTGGCCAAGCCCTCCGAGTTCACCTCGGCCTCGACGCTCGAGTTCGCGCAGCTGTTCGAGGAGGCCGGCTTTCCTCCGGGCGTGTTCAACGTGGTGACGGGCTTCGGTGCCGAGGTCGGCACGCCGCTGGTCGAGCATCCGCTGGTGGCCAAGATCAGCTTCACGGGCTCGGATTCGACCGGCCGCCTGATCAACGAGCGGGCCGGGCGCCTCTTGAAGCACACGGCCATGGAGCTGGGCGGCAAGTCGCCCAACGTGGTGTTCGAGGACGCCGACCTCGAGCAGGCCGCGTTCGGCGCGATCTCGGGCATCTTCGCCGCCACCGGCCAGACCTGCATCGCCGGCTCGCGCCTGCTGGTGCAGGCCAGCATCCACGACGCCTTCGTCGAGCGCCTGCTGGCGGTGGCGCGCATCGCGCGCATGGGCGACCCGATGAGCGCCGACACCCAGGTCGGCCCGATCACCACGCCGCCGCAGTACCGCAAGGTGCTCGAGTACATCGACATCGCGCGCGCCGAGGGCGCGACCGCCGTGCTGGGCGGCGCCAAGGGCACGGGCCCGGAGTGCGGCACGGGCTGGTTCGTGCAGCCCACCATCTTCACGGGTGTGCGCAACGACATGCGCATCGCCCAGGAGGAGGTGTTCGGTCCCGTGCTGTCGGTGATCCGCTTCGAGGACGAGGCCGACGCGCTGCGCATCGCCAACGACGTGCGCTTCGGCCTCGCGGCGGCGGTGTGGACGCAGGACATCGGCCGCGCGATGCGCATGTCCGAGAAGCTGCAGGCCGGCACGGTGTGGATCAACACCTACCGCGCCGTGAGCTTCATGGCCCCGTTCGGCGGCTACAAGGACTCGGGCCTGGGCCGCGAGAACGGCATCGACGCGGTCCGCGAGTACCTGCAGACCAAGTCGGTGTGGATCAACACCGGCGCGGCGACGGGCAATCCCTTCGTGATGCGCTGAGCCGCGCGCGGCCTCACCAGCGCAACAGCCGGTGGCCGAGCAACGCCCCCACGCCCACCGTGCAGCCGATCGCCGGGATGTACCACATCGCCCAGTAGGGCGAGACCAGCTGCGGGCAGTGCAGGGCATAGGCCACCGCGCCCAGGCCGCCGGACATCGCGCCGACGGCCGCGCCCGCCAGCATGGGCCGCGTGGGCCCGAGGGTGCGCAGGGCCGCGAAGCCCGCGATCATCGGCGGAACGGCGGCGATCAGGATGGCCGCGGAACAGCTCTTCCAGTCGCCCCGCATGATCAGCACCAGGCGCTCTCCCGGCTCCGCCTGCGCCACCGCCGCGAGGGCCAACAGGCAGATGGCCGCGACCGGGAGGACCAGCCCCAGCCAGGCGCGACCCGCGCGGCCGCCGGGATGCGCGAGCCGCCAGGTCATGACGAAGCCCGCCCAGCCGATCGCGGCGAAGAAGAACATCTTGATCTGGAACATCGGCAGGAACACCGCGCTCGCGAGGTCCGACCGGAAATGAAAGCGGCTGGCGACGATCAGCACGGAGGCCAGCAGGCCCAGGGCAACGGCCGCGGCGAGCCGCCGCGTGGTGGCGTGCGGCCGGACCGGCGTGATGCCGGTGGCGAGGAAGCTCACGAGGTCATCGGTTTTCATGCGCTGAGTTCCTGAAACTTGGCGGCGAGCATCTTGAGCCCCCGGTGGACATTGACCTTCACGGCCGACTCGGACATGAGCAGCCGCCGGGCGGTCTCGGCCACGGACAGGCCCTCCAGCTTGACATGGAGGATCGGCAGCCGGTGGCGGTCGGGCAGCGTCTCCAGCAGCTGGAACACGTCGCGCCTGGCCTCGCTGGCCTCGGCCTGGGACTCGTCGAAGATGTCGAGCTCATCGATGGCCACATGCAGCATCTCGCGGCCCGATTTCGCCCGCAGCAGGTCGATCAGCTTGTAGCGCGCGATCGCCCCGGCCCATGCGGTGACCGGATGGCCCTTCTCGTAGGTGTGCCGCTGGTTGTGGATCGCGAGCAGGCATTCCTGGACCAGGTCTTCCACGTCGTCGGGCCAGCCGGTCAGCCTGCGGCCGATGAAGCCGCGCAGATAGCCGGACATCTTCCGCAGGAACTCCTGGTAGGCCTGCGAGTCGGCGTCGAGTCCGCGCAGCAGCAGGGCCTGCAGGACCGGCTCGATATCGCTGGCTTTCATCGCAACGGTGGCTCTGCATCGATGGGGCCGAAATTGTGGTGCCCCGATTCATCCCTGTCCGGGGGCAGAAGCTACTCCGATTTCGCGCGCGGCGTTCGAGTTCCTTCAGCCCGGCGCGCGGCCTGTCGTGACCGCGCCACAGGCCGGAAGCCGGGCCGGGCCGCTACACTCCGCACCCAGACATGGCCCGCCGCCTCTCCCTTCATCGCTGCCTGACCGCGTGCTTCGTGGTCCTGGCGCTGCTGTTCTCGCAGCTGGCGCTGGCAAGCTATGTCTGCCCCGGCGCACCGGATACCGAGTCCATGGCCGAGACGATGGCCAGCGGCGCGCCCTGCGAGGGCATGGACATGGCCCAGCCGGTGCTGTGCTTCCAGCACGCGGCCGACCTGTCGCTGTCCTTCGAGCCCGTGAAGCTGGCGACGCCCTCGCTGCCCGCGATCGTGCAGATCGTGGTCATGCCGCTGGTGCTGGCGTCGGAAGGCCGCGCCCTGCCACCGCAGGCCGTGCCCGAGCGGCAGCATCCACCGCCCGATCCCGTCTTTCTCGCCACGCGCAGACTGCGCGTCTGACAGCTCCGTCGACTGACCGGTGCTGGCGCGGCTCGTCCGCTGCCAGCGATCACCTCGTTCGTCCGCGGAGTTTTCATGTCCATTCCCTTCCCGCGCGCGGCCATGCTGGCCGTCGCGCTGCTGCCGTGCCTCGCGACGGCAGCCCCCCTGTCCCTCGAGGAGACGCTCGGGCTCGCAGCCCGGCGCTCCGAAACCATGCGCGCCGCGAATGCCGGCGCAGCGAGCGCCATGGAGGCGGCACGTTCCGCTGCCCAGCTGCCCGACCCCACGTTGCGCGTCGGCATCGACAACCTGCCCGCGACCGGTCCCGACCGCTTTCGCACGACCGGCGAACCGATGACGATGAAGCGCATCGGCCTCAGCCAGGAATGGCTGTCCGCCGGGAAGCGCGCTGCGCGGCAGGCGGCCGCCGATGCCGCGGTCGAGCGCGAGACGGTGCGGGTGGAGGCCGCGGCCGCCGACACCCGCCGGCAGGCGGCGCTCGCCTACGTCGACGCCTTCTACGCGGGCGAGAGCCTGAAGCTCGCGCGGCTCATGGAGCACCATGCGCGCGAGGAACTGGAAGCATCGCGCGCCCGCCTGTCATCCGCCACGGGCAGCAGCCAGGAGGCGCTGGCGCTGACCGGTGCCCGAGGTGCCTCGGAGGACGACACGGCCGATGTCCTGCAGCAGCAAGGCATCGCCGCCATCGCCTTCGAGCGCTGGACCGGCGTGGCGCCCGAGGCGCTGGAGCCGCCGGGCCCTCTCGCGCTGCCGTCCGAGCCGGACTATGTGGCCGCGCATCCCGCGGTCGCGGCGATGCGGCGCGATCTCGACGTGGCGAGGCGCAGCGCCGATGTCTCCGCCTCCGAGCGCGAGCCGAACTGGACCTGGGAGATCGGCTACGGCCAGCGCACCGGCCGCGCGGACATGGTGTCGGTGGGCCTGAGCATCCCGCTGCCCGTCACCCCCGCCGAGCGCCAGGACCGCAACACCGCCGCCATGCGGGCACTGGCCACGAAGGCCGAGGCCGACCTCGCCGAGGCGATCCGGGCGGCGACCGCCGAATACCGCTCGCTGCGCAGCGAGGCCCAACGCCTCGAGCAGCGCATCGACCGCTACCGCGCCGGCGTCCTCGTTCCCGCCGGCCAGCGCACCACGGCCGCGACGGCCTCGTACCGGTCCGGCCAGGGCAGCCTCGTCGGGCTGTTCGAGGCACGGCACGCGGAAGTCGAGGCACGGCGCAAGCTGCTGGCCCTGCAACGCGACCTTGCCAGGACCCAGGTCCAACTGGCCTTCCGGCCGCTCGCTGCCGAGGTGGCCCGATGAACAGGATTCGAACGATCGGCGCGTCGCTGCTGGCCGCCCTGGCGCTCGCGACCGGCGCCTTCCACCTGGGCCGCCGGACGGCGCAACCCATGGAGACGCCGTCCGCCACGCCGGCGGCCGATGGCCGCAAGGTTCTCTACTGGCACGACCCCATGGTGCCCGGGCCGCGCTTCGACAAACCCGGCAAGTCGCCGTTCATGGACATGCAGCTGGTGCCCATGTACGCGGACAACGCGGCGGGCCCGTCCAACGAGAGCGGCGTGCGGATCGACCCGGGCGTGCAGCAGAACCTCGGCATGCGCCTTGCCAGCGTGCGGAAGGCGCCTGTCGCGAGTTCGTTCGACGCGGTCGGCAGCGTGCAGTTCGACGAACGGCTCGGTGTGGCGGTGCAGACGCGCGTCGCCGGCTACGTCGAGCGCCTGTCGGTGCGCGCGCCGATGGAACGCGTGCGCAAGGGCCAGCCACTGGCGACGGTGTTCGCGCCGGAGTGGCTCGGACCGCAGAACGAGTTCCTCGCACTCCAGCGTTCGGGCGTGGCCCCGGAACTGGTGGCGGCGGCGCGCGAGCGCATGCGGGCGATGTCCATCCCCGACGCGCTCGTGCGCCGCAGCGAGCAAAGCGGCACGGCGCAGGCGCGCTACGAGCTCCTCGCGCCGTCCGATGGCGTCGTGACCGAGCTGGGCGTGCGCGAGGGCGTGGCCGTCGCGCCGGGCATGACGCTGTTGCGCATCGCGGGCCTGGAGAAGGTCTGGGCGGTGGCCGAGATACCGGAAGCGCAGGCGGTGCATCTCGCGCGCGGCCGCAAGGTCAAGGCGGTGCTGCAGGCCGACCCGACCCGGTCCTTCGACGGAACGCTCGACGAACTGCTGCCCGAGATCGGCGGCTCCACACGCACGCTGAAGGCGCGCTTCGAGGTCGACAACAGGGACGGCGGGCTCACGCCCGGCATGCTGCTGCGCCTGCAGGTGGCCGGTCCCGTCGGCACGCGGCTGGTGGTGCCCGCCGAGGCGGTCATCCGTACCGGCCGGCGCGCCGTCGTCATCGTGCGCAAGGCGGACGGTGCCTTCGAGCCGCGCGAGGTGTCGCCGGGCGCGGACCAGGGCGACGACACCGAGGTTCTCGCCGGCCTGAGCGAAGGCGAGCAGGTGGTGGCCAGCGGCCAGTTCCTGATCGACTCGGAGGCCCGGCTGCGCTCGGTGCTCGGAAGCATGGCGGCCCCCGCGACCCCCGCGGCAACTTCGGCGCCCGCTGCCTCGCCGGCCGCGGCGCTCCACGAGGCGCAAGGCAAGGTCGAGGGCGTGGCGCCCGACGCCATCACGATCTCGCACGGCCCCGTGGCCACGCTGACGTGGCCGTCCATGACCATGGGCTTCGCGAAGGCGTCGCCGAGCGCCTTCCCGGAGATCCGGCCCGGCGACACGGTGCGCTTCGCGTTCAGGGAGGGCGGCCCCACGGGCTACGAGCTGGTCTCCATCGAGCGCGTGCGGGGCGGCAAGCCATGATCGCCGCCCTGATCCGCTGGTCGGTCGGCAACCGCTTCCTGGTGCTGATCGCGACCCTGTTCCTGGTGGCCGCGGGCGGGTGGTCGGTCGCGCGCACGCCGCTCGACGCGCTGCCCGACCTCTCGGACACGCAGGTCATCATCCGCACGCCCTTTCCCGGCAAGGCGCCGCAGGTGGTCGAGGACCTCGTCACCTATCCGCTGACCACCACCATGCTCAGCGTGCCGGGTGCGAAGACCGTGCGCGGCTATTCGTTCTTCGGCGACTCCTTCGTCTACGTGCTGTTCGACGACAGGACCGATCCCTACTGGGCGCGCTCGCGCGTGGTCGAGTACCTCAACCAGGTGCAGAGCCGGCTGCCGGCGGGCGCCAATGCATCGCTGGGTCCCGATGCCACGGGGGTGGGCTGGGTCTACGAGTACGCGCTGGTCGACCGCACGGGCGCGCGCGACATCGGCCAGCTGCGCGCGCTCAACGACTGGTTCCTCAGGTTCGAGCTCAAGACCGTGCCCGACGTGGCCGAGGTCGCGAGCATCGGCGGCATGGTGCGCCAGTACCAGGTGGTGCTCGATCCCGACCGCATGCGCGCGCTGGGCATCACGCAGCAGGTGGTGGTGCAGGCGCTGCAGAAGGCCAACCAGGCCTCGGGCGGCTCGGTGGTCGAGTTCGCCGAGGCCGAGTACATGGTGCGCTCGCGCGGCTACCTTCGTTCGCTGGACGACTTCCGCAGCATTCCGCTCTCGGTGACGGGTGCCACGCCCGTGCTGCTGCGCGACGTGGCCACGGTGCAGCTCGGCCCCGAGATGCGCCGCGGCATCGCCGAACTCGACGGCGAAGGCGAGGTGGCCGGCGGCGTGATCGTCATGCGCTCGGGCAAGAACGCGCGCTCGACCATCGAGGCCGTCAAGGCGAAGCTCGAGACGCTCAAGCCCGGCCTGCCGCCGGGCGTGGAGATCGTGCCCACCTACGACCGCTCGCTGCTGATCGACCGCGCGGTGGAGAACCTGCGCGCCAAGCTGGTCGAGGAGTTCGTCGTGGTGGCGCTGGTCTGCGCGGTCTTCCTGTTCCACCTGCGCTCGGCGCTCGTCGCGGTGGTGGCCTTGCCGGTGGGCGTGCTCGCGGCCTTCGTCGTCATGCACTGGCAGGGCGTCAACGCCAACATCATGTCGCTGGGCGGCATCGCGATCGCCATCGGCGCGATGGTGGACGGCGCCATCGTGATGGTCGAGAACGTGCACAAGCACCTCGAGGCCTTCGAGACGACGCAGGGGCGCCAGCCCGCCGCGGGGGAGCGCTGGCGGCTGGTCGCCGATGCCTCGGTGGAGGTGGGGCCGGCGCTCTTCTTCTCGCTGCTGGTGATCACGCTGTCCTTCGTGCCGGTGTTCTCGCTCGAGGCGCAGGAGGGCCGGCTGTTCGCGCCGCTGGCCTTCACCAAGACCTACGCGATGGCGGCGGCGGCCGGCCTGTCGGTCACGCTGATCCCGGTGCTTATGGGCTACCTGATCCGCGGGCGCATTCCGCACGAAGCCGCCAATCCCGTGAACCGCTTCCTGATGGCGGTGTACCGGCCGGCGCTGGAGCTGGCGTTGCGCTTTCCGAGGGCCACGCTCGCGGTCGCCGCGCTGCTGCTGGCGCTGACCGCCGCGCCGCTGACGCAACTGGGTGGCGAGTTCATGCCGCCGCTGGACGAGGGCGACCTGCTCTACATGCCGTCGGCACTGCCGGGGCTGTCGGTCTCGAAGGCCGCCGAGCTGCTGCAGCAGACCGACCGCCTGATCAAGACGGTGCCCGAAGTCGCGCGCGTGTTCGGCAAGGCCGGCCGCGCCGACACCGCGACCGACCCCGCGCCGCTCGAGATGTTCGAGACCACCGTCCAGTTCAAGCCCAGGGCGCAATGGCGCGCGGGCATGACGCCCGACAGGCTGGTCGAGGAACTGGACCGCGCCGTCAAGGTGCCGGGCCTGACCAACGTGTGGGTGCCGCCGATCCGCAATCGCATCGACATGCTGGCCACGGGCATCAAGAGCCCGGTCGGCATCAAGGTGGCGGGCGCGGACCTGGCGACCATCGATGCGCTGACCACGCAGATCGAGGCGGCGGTCCGAAGCGTGCCCGGCGTGTCGTCGGCCCTGGCGGAGCGGCTCACGGGCGGGCGCTACATCGACGTCGAGGTCGACCGGCTCGCCGCCGCCCGCCACGGGCTCTCGGTGGCGGACGTGCAGGCCGTGCTGTCCACGGCCATCGGCGGCGACAACGTGGGCGAGGTCATCCTGGGCCGCGAACGCTATCCGATCAACCTGCGCTACCCGCGCGAAATCCGCGATTCGCTGGAGCGGCTGCGGCAGTTGCCCTTCGTGACCGACAAGGGGGCGCAGCTGCTGCTGGGCGATGTCGCGCGCATCGCCATCGAGGACGGTCCGCCGATGCTGCGCAGCGAGAACGCGCGGCTGTCGGGCTGGGTCTATGTCGACGTGCGCGGACGCGACCTGCGCTCCGCCGTCGACGACATGCAGGCGGCGGTCGGCAAGGCCGTGAAGATGCCCGCGGGCTATGCGGTGTCGTGGTCCGGCCAGTTCGAGTACCTGGAGCGCGCGACCGAGCGCCTGAAGCTGGTCATCCCGGTCACGCTGGCGGTCATCTTCGTGCTGCTGTACCTGCTGTTCAGGTCGTTCGCCGATGCGGCCCTCGTGATGGCGGCCGTGCCGTTCTCGCTCGTCGGCGGCTTCTGGCTGGTCTGGGCGCTGGGCCATTCGATCTCGGTGGCCACCGCCGTGGGCTTCATCGCGCTGGCGGGCGTGGCGGCCGAGTTCGGCGTCGTGATGCTGGTCTACCTGAAGAACGCGCTGGCGCGCCGCCTCGATGCCGGCGAGCCGATGAACGACCAGACCTTGCTGGCCGCGATCCGCGAAGGCGCCGTGCTGCGCGTGCGGCCCAAGGCGATGACCGTGGCCGTCGTGATGGCCGGCCTGCTGCCGATCCTCTGGGGCAGCGGCACCGGCTCGGAGGTCATGACGCGCATCGCCGCGCCGATGGTGGGCGGCATGGTCAGCGCGCCCTTGCTCAGCATGCTCGTCGTTCCCGCCGCCTGGTACCTGTTGCGCCGGCGCGGCCATCCGTCTCCCGTTTCCCAACCCACCACCGAAGGAGTCCTCCCGTGAAAGTTCTGCATCCCCTCGCATTCGCCCTGTTGATCGCAGCGGGCGCCGCACAGGCCCAGCCGCCGAAGGACGATGCGTCGTCCATGAAGAAGCCGGCACCCGGCATGCTGACCGATGCCGTCGTGCAAAGAATCGATCCCGCCAGCGGCCTGATCGTGCTGAAGCACGGCGACATTCCCAACCTCGCGATGCCGGCCATGACCATGGGCTTCGACGTGGCCGACGGGAAGATGCTGGCGCCGCTCAAGCCCGGCGACAAGGTTCGCTTCCATGTGGAGGTCCTCCAGGGCAAGCCGACCGTGACGCACATCGAGCCGGCCCGCTGAGCCGGCATCGCGGCGGTTCAGCCCAGGAACATGAAGGCGGCCGCCGCGACGGCGGTCGGCCCCAGCGCGCCCAGCAGCAGACCGCCCGCGCCGATCGTCTCGTCGGCGAAGCCCCGCTTGAGCAGCGCCACGCCCGCGGGGTTGGGCGCATTGGCGATCACGGTCAGGCCGCCCCCGGCCACGGCGCCCGCGACCAGCATGTACTTCGATTCGTCGGAGATGCCGACGATCAGCGAGCCGAGGTAGGTGAGGGCGGCGTTGTCGGTGATGGCGGTGAGGCCCAGGGCGCCAAGGAACAGCGCGACGGGCGCGAGCTCCGAGACGATGGGCTGCAGCCACCACTGCTGCATGCCGCCCAGCACGACCAGGCCCGCGAGGAAGAAGCCCACGAGCAGCGCCTCCTTGATGATCAGCGGGCTCTGGTGGCGCTCGTAGGCCTGGGTGAAGCCGAGGAACATCAGGAACAGGCCGAGGAACACCACGGGATGGTGGGCGGACAGCACCACGCCCGCGAGCAGGCCCAGGTGCACCGCGACCACCGGCAGCGGGACGCGCTCCCGCGCCGCCGCGCCCGCGTCGCCCGCCGCGGCGGGCTGCAGGTGCTTGCGCAGCACCCAGGTGGCGACGGTGGCGTTCAGCAGCACCGCGAGCGCGGCCTTCCAGCCGAAGGTGGCGAGCATGAAGGCGCTGTCCCATTGCCAGGTGGTCGCCACCATCAGCACCGGCGGTGCGGCATAGGAGGTCAGCGTGCCGCCGATCGAGATGTTGACGAACAGCACGCCCAGCGCCAGGTACTTCACCGCCTCCGGCACGCGGGGCCGGAAGATCTGCGGCGCGAGCATCAGGGCCGCGATGGTCATGGCCGCCGGCTCGGTGATCAGCGAGCCGAGCAGCGGCACCGCCGCGAGGCCCAGCCATGCGCTGGCCAGCGGCGTGGGCACGGGGGCGATGCGCGCGACGGTGTCGACCAGCGACATCGCCGTGCGCAGCACCGGGCGCGAGGCCGCGATCACCATCACCACGAAGACGAACAGCGGCTCGGTGTAGTTGCGCGACTCGGCGTAGTCGAGCGCGGTGCCGCCGCCGGCGAGCAGCGCCATCGAGACCACCAGCACGATGGCCCAGAAGCCGAACACGACCTCGACTTCACCGAGCAGGTGGAACAGGCCGGCGTGGCGTGGATAGCGGTGGGAGAGGCGCTCGAACTGCTTGGCGCTGAAGGTGTGGAGCAGGGCGACGGCAAAGATGGCCGCCGCGATCCACTGGATCGGGGTGTGGGACATGGGATTCCTCGACGAGGCGAAACCGCGAGGCGGCCCGACCTGCGCAAATCCTGGAATGCCCGAAACGGCAGCCCACCCGAGGCGGATTTTACCCGATGGTCAAGAACTGTGCCCCGGGAAGGTTGTTCCTCACCACCGCAGCAGGCGAGGCCCGAGCGCCGCGCCGAGCAGGGCCGTCGCTGCGATGCCCGCGATGTACCAGACGGCCACGAAGGCCGGTGCCAGCTCCGGGCAGCGCAGCGCATAGATGCTGGCGCCCACGCCACCCGCGAGCATGCCCGCGGCGGCCCCCGCCAACGCGGGCCGGGTGGGGGCGAGCGAGCGCAAGGCCATGAACCCCGCCGCGAGCACCGGCGCCGAGAAGGTCAGGATGTTGAGGATGCACACGCGCCAGGTCCGCCCCAGCAGCAGCGGCAGGCGCTCCTCGGGTGCGGCCTGCATCAAGGTGACGAGCGCGAGCAGCCAGATCGCGAGCAGCGGCAGCGCGATGCCCCATCCCGCGGCCCCGATGCGCGCGCCCGGACGTGCGAGGCGATGCGTGAGCACGAAACCGGCCACGGCGAGGGCCACCAGCGGCAGCAGCTTGATCCAGAGCGCCGGCAGCTGCATCGAGGACAGCAGGTTGGCCGGCAGGCCCATGCGACCGGCCAGGGTCAGCAACGACAATGCGCCTCCGGCACAGATGGCGAGCAGGAGGGCCTGGGTGGTTGCGTGCTGCCGCACGGGCGTGTTGCCGGTGGCCAGCAGCGAAATGAGGTCATCGGTCTTCAAGTCGACCTCCGGGATCCTCTGGATACGGCCATGGGGGGCGCAAGTTTATGCCCGATCCCCATGGCATGCGGGCCGTCGGGGCATTCGGGTCTTTCGCGCAAGCCACCGGCAAGACCTGCTTTTTTTGCGGGTCGCGCGAACCCTCCGGCACCCGGCGCGCCTCCTTGCGGGGGAGGGTCTTCCTCGGCAATGCAAGGAGTCATCATGGTCTATGCGAAGAATGTTCCGAACTGGGAGCGGGTGCTGCGGCTGGTCATGGGCGCGGTCGCGCTCGCGTTCGCCATCGCGAACTGGGGGGTCTCGGGCCTCGCGGTGGGCGTCGGCATCATGGGAGCCGTGCTCGCCATGACGGGCCTCGTGGGCTTCTGCCCGATGTGCGCGCTGGCGGGCCGCAAGGCGGGCAAGGCGCGATGAGCATGGCCCTCGGAACGCCCGAGCGCGATCGCCTCATCCGGGTCGCGCAGACCGGCGATCCGGTGGCCATCGACCGCCTGCTGGCGGCCTGCCAGCCCGATGCCCGGCGCTATGCCCACCGGCACTGCCACGCCAGCGACGTGGACGACGCGGTCCAGGAATCGCTGCTGATCGTGGCGCGCAAGGTCGGCGGCCTCAAGGCCGCCGCGGCCTTCGCGTCCTGGCTGTTCGTCGTCATCCGGCGCGAATGCCGCAGGCTCTCGCGCCTGATGCTCAGGCACGACCCGCTGACCGACGAGCTGGCCGAGGCGCTCATGCTGGCGCGGCCCGACGAGAGCCTGCGGATCGATCTCGCCAGCGCCCTCGAGTCGCTGCCGCCGCACTACCTCGAGGTGGTGCTGCTGCGCGACTTCGAGGAACTGACCATCGCCGAGATCGCGGCCCGGCTCGGCGAACAGCCCGGCGCGGTCAAGAGCCGCCTGCACCGCGCGCGCGAACTGGTGCGCGAGTACATGCTGGGGCCGAGGGAAGAGGGGAACGGGGCCTCCCGGCCTTGAGCGGTCGCCGCCATCGCGGCACCTGTCTAGAGACTGTCTCTCTGGCTCGCCGCGTGCAGCCGATCCGGGTCCCGGATCTCGATGTCGCCGCGCGCGACGGCGATCACCCCGCCGCGTTCGAGCTTCTTCAGCTCGATGTTGATGCTCTGCCTCGATGCACCGAGCATCTCGGCGAGCGCGGCCTGCGTCACGCGGACATGCCGGCCCGCGGACAGGTCGAGCACGAGCCGCGCGACCCGCACGTGCAAGGGCAGCAGCGACAAGCCCGCGACGACCTCGTAGTTGTGCCGCGCGCGCTGGCACAGCAGCAGCAGCATCTGCATCGCCAGCGCCGGGTGGGCCTCCAGCGCGCGCAGGATGGCATCGCGCGGCACGACGACGATGCTGCTCGCGCCGCGCGCGCAGACGTCGTGGATCAGGGTCGAGCCGTCGAGCAGCGGGATCAGCCCGAACACCTGCCCCTTGCCGAGCGGGCTCGTGGTGTGCCGCTTGCCCTGCGCATTGGTCATGCTGAGCTCGAGCGTGCCGCTGGCGATGACGACCAGATGCGCGGCTTGCGTGCCGCGCGAGGCGACGGCCTGCCCGTCGACCAGGTGCTGCAGGTGGGAAGCCTCGGCCAGGCGCTCGACGACGGCCGCGCCGCTGGCCTGCAGCCACGACACGCCAGCCAGTGCCCGGGCGATCGGCTCGGCGCGTGCCTTCATTCAGCGTTAACCCGAGAAACGAGCGTCGGGTACCCGACAGACGAAAAAAAGGCGCCTGCCCACACTAGGCCGCATCCGAACACCAGAGATTCAACATGCAAGTTTCCGTCTCCCATCCGATACCCGCGAGTGCCGCTGTCGCGGCCCTGCGGCGCTGTGCCGTGCGGCATGTGGTCACGGTCCCCGACTGGGTCCAGCTCTCGCTTCATTCGCATCTGGAGTCGGACGCGGCCGACATCGATCTCGCCAACTGCTGCAACGAGAACCAGTGCCTGACGCTGGCGGCGGGATTGTATCTAGCGGGGTCTCGCGCCCTCGTCGTGATGCAGAACCAGGGCTTCTACAACTGCATCAACACGCTGCGCGCGCTCGCTCTCGACGCTCGGATCCCGCTCGTGATCATGGTCGGCCAGTTCGGCCGCGAGTTTGCCAACCTCGACCAGCCGAGCACGCAGTCGCGCCGCACCATGGTCCGCCTGCTCGAGCCGATGCTGCACACGCTCGGGGTTCCCTTCCAGCGGCTCGACGGCGAGGACGACCTGGGCCGCATCGACGCGGCATTCGAGCAGGCGGAGGCCGAGGGCGGTCCGGCCGTGCTGATCGTCGGCGCGCCGATGGCCTGGCACTGAGGAGACGCGCATGAAGATGATCGAAGCCTGCAGCGTCATCGCGCAAGGTCGCGGGGATGCCGTCATCGTCGCCACCATGGGCGCGATGTTCCTGTTCGATGCGCTCGAAGTCCGCGAGGGGCGCATCAATTCCGTGCCGCTGATGGGCGGTGCCGCCTGCCTGGGGCTCGGCCTCGCGATGGGCCGGCCCGAGCGCCGGGTGATCGTGGTCGACGGCGATGCGAGCCTGCTGATGGAGCTCGGCGGCCTGGTCAGCGTCGCGGGGCAACGGCCGCGCAACCTGCTGCACGTGGTACTGCGCAACGGCACGCAGTTCACCGGACTGGCCAATCTGAAGACCCCGATCGAGGGCTGCGACCTCGCCGCGCATGCCCGCGCGGCGGGCTATGCGCAGGCCGAGCGCTTCGACGACGCCGCGGGCTGGGCCGCCGGCTTCGCGCGCCTGAAAGACCAGCCGGGCCCGTGCTTCGCCGAACTGCGGGTCGAACCGCTGCCGTCACGCCTGGCCGCGGGAGCGGGAGCGGTGCAGACGGAAATGCCCGATCTCCAGTTCACGCGCATGGGCGACGAGGCACGCGCGCTGCGGACCTGGCTGCGGGCACCTGCGTCCTGAGGCGGCCCACCATGCAAGACGAAGACTTCGACTACATCGTGGTGGGCGCGGGCTCGGCCGGCGCGGCGCTGGCGCATCGGCTGGCGCAGCGGCCCGGCACGCGCGTGCTGCTGCTGGAGGCAGGCCAGCCGCGACAGGACGACTTCTGGGTGCGCACGCCGCTGGGCATCGCGAAGCTGCTGACCAATCCCGACTACGTGTGGCCCTTCCAGACCGCGCCGCAACCGGAACTCGGCAACCAGCGCATCTACTGGCCGCGCGGCAAGCTGCCCGGCGGTTCCAGCTCCGTCAACGGCATGATCTACGTGCGCGGCGAACCGCGCGAGTTCGATCACTGGCGCGATCTCGGCAACCCGGGCTGGGGCTACGAGGACCTGCTGCCGTATTTCAAGCGCATGGAGTCCTATGCGGGCGGCGACGACCGCCACCGCGGCCGCGCCGGCCCCATCGCGGTGACCGACCTGGCCCGCGATCCGCAGCCGCTGGGCAGCGCGTTCGTGCAGGCCTGCGCACAGGCGGGCATCCCGGGCACGCCGGACTACAACGGCGGCCAGTACGAGGGCGCGTCCTACCTGCAGCTGAACACGCAAAACGGGCGCCGCTGCGGTACCGCGCGCGGCTACCTCGGAGCGGGCCGGCCGGCTTCGCTCGTGCTGCGCACCCAGGCGGTCGCGCTCGGCATCGTGCTGGAGAACCGCCGGGCCGTGGGCATCGACTACCTGCACGAAGGCGTGAAGCGCCGGGCCCGCGCGCGGGCCGAGGTGATCCTGAGCGCCGGGCCGATCAAGTCGCCGCAGCTGCTCGAACTCTCGGGCATCGGGCACGGCGACCGGCTGCAGGCCCTGGGCATCGGCGTGGCGCAGCACCTGCCGGGCGTGGGCGAGAACCTCATCGATCACCTGCAGGCCCGCATCACCTTCGAATGCAGCCGCCGGGTCACGCTCAACGAGGTGGTGAGCAGTCCGCTGCGCCAGGGCCTGATGGGCGCGGCCTACCTGCTGACCGGGCGCGGCATGATGGCCACGCCATCGGCCACGGCGCATGCGCTGGCCCGGGCCGATGCGCGCGACGAGCGCCCGACGGTGAAGATCCAGATGCACCACGTCACCGGCAAGGACCGCTACTCGCGCAGCAAGGGGGCCGGCACCGATCCGTTCCCGGGCTTCGGCATCGGCCTGTTTCAGCTGCGCCCGCAATCGCGCGGCGCGGTGCACGCGGTGACGCCGCTGGCCACCGACGACCCGTCGATGGGCCCACGCTACCTCAGCGATCCCGTCGACGTCGATGCCATGCTCAAGGCACTGCGGCTGGCGCGCCGCGTGGCCAGCCAGCCGGCGCTCGCGGCCTTCGTGAAGCGCGAGACGCGGCCCGGCGCGGACATCGACTCGGACGACGAACTGCTGAGTTACATCCGCGGCTGCGGGCAGACCTCGTGGCACCCGGTCGGCACCTGCAAGATGGGCCACGACCCCATGGCCGTGGTCGACGCCAGCCTGCGCGTGCGCGGCGTGCAGGGCCTGCGCGTCGTCGACTCCTCGATCATGCCGACGATGCCCTCGTCGAACACCAATGCCGCCTCGATCGCCATCGGCGAGAAGGCGGCCGACCTCGTCATGGAGAAGCAATCTTGAAATCCACCCGCGACCCGCACGACCCGCTGCGCAGCGCCGACCCCGGCCGCGACCACGGCGCGACCATCGGCAAGACCCTCGGTACCTCCAAGCCCTGGTGGCGCCCGCCGCGCAAGGCGCCCGCCGGCGCGCCCAACGTGGTGGTGATCCTGCTCGACGACCTCGGCTTCTCGGATTTCGGCTGCTTCGGCAGCGAGATCCGCACGCCGCGCATCGACGCGCTGGCCGCGCGGGGCCTGCGCTTCACGGGCTACACCACCGTGCCGATGTGCACGCCGGCGCGCGCCGCCCTGATGACGGGCAAGAACCCGCACGCGGTCGGATGCGGCTGGCTCACCCACAACAACCCCGGCTACCCGGGCTACCAGGCCGGCGAGATCAGCCTCGACGCGCCCACGCTGCCCGAGCTGCTGCGCGACACCGGCTATGCCACCTACGCGGTCGGCAAGTGGCACAACACGGCGGACTACCACGTGAGCGCCGCAGCCTCGCGCGCCTCGTGGCCGCTGCAGCGCGGCTTCGACCACTTCTACGGATTCCTCGGCGCGGAGACCCATTTCTTCTCGCCGGGCCAGCTCGTCGAGGGCAACGACGTGGCCGACATCGACGAGCTGCCGAAGGACTACTACTGCACCGACGACTGGACCGATCGCGCCATCAAGTACCTGCGCTCGCACCGCAGCGCGGCGCCCGACAAGCCCTTCCTGCTCTACCTGGCGCACAACGCGCCGCACGTGCCCCTGCACGCGAAGCCCGAGGACATCGCCGCCTACGACGGCGTGTATGCCGAAGGCTGGGATGCCACGCGCCGGCAGCGCTTCGAGCGCCAGGTCGCGTCGGGGGTGGTGCCGCCGGACTGGCGCCTGCCTACCGACAGCCCCGGCGTGAAGCCCTGGTCGGAGGTGCCCGACGAGCAGAAGCCCGTGATGTCGCGGTACATGCAGATCTACGCGGCCATGGTGCAGAACGTCGACCGCAACGTCGGCCGGCTGGTGGACGAGCTCGAGCGGCTGGGCGTGCTCGACGACACGCTGATCGTGCTCACCTCGGACAACGGCGCGTCCTCGATCGGCGGCCCGGACGGCGCGGCCAACATCTACGAGAAGCGCGTCACGCGCACCGAGGACCCGCAGCTCGCGCGCTCGCTGTACCTCGACGGCCGGCTCGGCGGCACCGACTCGTTCCCGGCCTATCCGACGGGCTGGGCCAACGCGTCGAACACGCCGTTCCGCTTCTACAAGCGCACGCCCATGAACGGCGGCATCCGCGTGCCCTTCATCGCGAGCTGGCCGAACCGGGTGCCCGACCCGGGTGCGATCCGGCGCCAGTGGATCCACGTGAGCGACCTGCTGCCGACGCTGCTCGACCTGCTGGACGTCGACTATCCGCAGGCCTTCAACGGCTACCGCACGCGCGGCCTCGACGGCGTGAGCTTCAAGGGCATGCTGAGCGACCCGGCCCATCCCGCGGCCCGCGAACGGCAGCACTTCGAGCTCGAGGGCAACCGCGGCTACGTCAGCGGGCGCTGGAAGATCGTGTCGCTGCAGCCGCCGGGCACGCCGATCGCGCTGGACCAGTGGCTGTTGTTCGACCTCGAGGCCGACCCCACCGAATGCGACGACCTCGCCGCGAAGGAGCCGCGCCGGCTGCGCGAGCTGGTCGAGGCCTTCGAGCGCGACGCGCAGGCGAACTACGTCTATCCGCTGGACAACCGCGACAACCGGCGCGCGCTGGGCCTGCCGCCGTTCCTGCAGGAGGAGAGCGCGCGCCCGCGCACCTTCTACCCGGGCACCGGCACCGCCTCGCCGATCGTGATCACGGCGCTGATCGCCGACCGCGACTACCTCATCGACTGCGAGTTCGAATGCACGGGCGAGGACGGCGGCGTGCTCTACGCCATCGGCGACAACATGAACGGCCTCGCGGCCTTCGTGCTCGACGGGCAGCTGCACCTGGCCTTCACGGCCGGCTCGTCCGTCCGGCGCTCGGTGGCCATGGCGCTGGACGCGGGCCGCCATCGCTTCACGCTCGAGCACCGGGCGCTGGGCGCGCGCCGGGGCGAGGGCACGCTGGTGCTGGACGGACGACGCCACGCCGCGCCGCTCGACATGACGCCGACCTTCCTGCGCCTGGGCGGCGAGGGCGTCGACGTCGGCCTCGACCGCAAGCGCAAGGTGAGCCGCCTCTACGAAGGGCGGGGAACCTTCGCGTTCACGGGCCGCATCGCGCAGGTTCGGGTGACGCCCGGCGCGCAGGCCCCCGACAGCATCGCCAACCGGCCGGAAGCGCAAGCCCAGCTGGACTGACACCCACCCCCACGCGAAGGATCGCCATGAGTCCCCTCATCTCGCGCCGACAAGGCCTGGCCTGGGCCGCCGCCCTCGTTCCCGCGCTGGCGCTGCCGCGCCGCGCGTTCGCCGCGGCCACCGCGCCTGCCGCGTGGCCGACCAGGCCCCTGCACATCGTCGTGCCCTACCCGGCGGGAGGAACGCCCGACACGCTGGCACGCCAGCTCGGCCCCTCGCTCCAGTCGCAGCTCGGGCAGCCCGTGGTGGTGGAGGCCAAGCCCGGCGCCTCGGGCCTGATCGCCGCGCGCTCGGTGTCCAAGGGCACGCCCGATGCGCACAACTTCCTGTCGCTGTCCTCGGGCATCGTCACGCTGTCCGCGATGAATCCGAAGTTCGACCTCCTGAAGGAGCTCAAGCCGGTGACGCGGCTGACGACCTCGCCCTTCGTGTGCGTCGTCGCGGCGGATTCGCGCATCGCGAGCATGCGCGAGCTGATCGCGATGGTGCGCGACAAGCCCGGCTCGCTGAGCTACGGCTCGGCCGGGCCGGGCTCGCCCGCGCACCTCGCGGTCGAGTACCTCGCCGATGCCACCGGCAACTTCAAGGCGCTGCACGTGCCCTACAAGGGCGCGGTCGAATCGATCAATGCGCTCATCGGCGGCCAGATCGATTTCTCGATCCTGGTGCTCGGCGCCGCCATGCCCTTGATCGCCAGCGGCAAGCTGCGCGCGCTGGCCACGACGGGCACGGCCCGCGTGCCGCAGCTCGCGCAGGTGCCGACGATCGCCGAGAGCGGGGGAGGGCGCTATGCCTTCGAATCATGGGGCGGCATGGCGATGCACGCGGACACGCCCGACGACATCGCGGAACGCGCGATCGCCGCCTTCAGGCAGGCGATGGGCAGCGAGGAGGTCAAGCGCCTGCTCGCGTCCACCGGCTCCTATCCGGCCGTGAGCCGCTCGCGCGCCGAATTCGTGGCGGCGCTGGAGACGGAACTGGACGGCCAGCGCCAGATCGTGAAGCGGCTCGGGCTGGTCTCGGGCTAGCCCACGCGCGACGACAGCCGGACCCGCGCCGGGCGGGCAAGAACAACAACGGAGACACATCGTGAAGAAAGGAATTCTGGCCGCTTCGGCGCTGCTGGGGAGCGGGTTCGCCTGCGCGCAGAGCACCGTGCAGCTGTACGGCATGGTCGACCTGTTCGTCCAGCACCTGGGTTCCGGCGGACGCTCGCTCACCCAGCTGGCGGATGGCGGCAACGGCGCCTCGCGCTTCGGCTTTCGCGGCGCGGAAGACCTGGGCGGCGGACTGGCCGCGAACTTCGTGCTGGAGGCCGGCGTGAATGCCGACACCGGCGCGGGGACGCTGCCCGGCCCCTCGATCTCGTTCACGCGCCAGGCCTTCGTGGGGCTGTCCGGCGGATGGGGGCGGGTCGATGCGGGCCGCATGTACACGCCGATGTTCAACGCCTTCCTGCGCGCCGACCCCTTCGGCATGAACGCCATCTATTCGCCGCTGGTGCTGGCGGCGCAGACCGACGCGCAGCCCGGGCTCGGCCCGGCCCCCGCGTTCCGCGCGAGCAACATGGTGCGCTACCGCACGCCGCAGGGCCAGGCCTTCATGCTCGACCTGGCCTATTCCTTCGGCGAGGCCTCCACCGCGAGCAAGCGCAGCGGCGAGTTCCAGGGCGGGGCCATCGGCTACGACAAGGCGCCGTACTACCTGGCCTATTCGTTCTCGCGCACGCGAACGGGAACGGACACGGCACCGGTGGCGGCGCCCGTCGCGACCCGCGTCGACGCGCTCAGCGCACGCATCGACCTGGGCCAGGCCTGGGCCCTGTCCGCGCATGCCATTCGCGTCGGCGGCGGCCTGCCGTCGACGCCCGCCGCGCGCCTGATCGATGTCGGCGTGTCGTTCCAGGATGGCCTGTCGCGCTGGACCGGCGCCGTGGTGCAGCGCAAGGTCGGCGGCAGCCCGCGCGGCCAGTTCGGCGTCACGCTCGGCTACGACTACGCGCTCAGCAAGCGCACGGTGCTGTACGGACGCCTGCTGCATCTGTCGAACCGCGGCGGCGCCACCGCGTCCGCGGGCGGGATCGTGTTCACGCCCCGGGCCGGCGATGCCGTGCGTTCCAGCGGCATCGGTATCCGGCACAGCTTCTGAGGGGCGGGCGGCTCAATCGATCTTGACCTGGAACAGCACGCTGCCCGTGCCACCCGGCGCGACCGAGCCCGCGAAGGTCCATCCGATGGGCC